>CANQZW010000007.1 GCA_947628435.1 uncultured Bacilli bacterium
ATAAAATAAATTTTGTTCAAGCTTTCATGACTATGTGTGCCTTGAACGAAGTGAAAGGAATGAAACTTAAAATGAATGATAAACAAGTAAAAGAAATAACTAAAAGAGATATAGATTTTGCAAAATGGTACACTGATGTTGTTAAAAAAGCTGATTTAGTAGATTATTCTTCTGTTAAAGGAAGTATGATTATAAGACCATATGGTTATGCTATTTGGGAAAATATGCAACGTATATTAGATAAAAAATTCAAAGAAACAGGACATGAAAACGTACAAATGCCAATGTTTATACCTGAGAGTTTACTTCAAGTTGAAAAAGATCATGTAAAAGGTTTTGCACCAGAAGTAGCTTGGGTAACGTATGGTGGCGATAATAAATTAGAGGAAAAAATGTGTGTAAGACCAACATCAGAAACTCTTTTTTGTGACCACTTTAAAAAGATTATAAGTTCCTATAAAGATTTACCATTACTTTATAATCAGTGGTGCACAATAGTAAGATGGGAAAAGACAACAAGACCTTTTTTAAGAAGTCGTGAGATCTTATGGCAAGAAGGACATACTATGCATCAAAGTGAAAAAGAAGCTATAAATGAAACACTTAGAATGCTTAAAATATATGAAGATTTTCAAAAAAATATATTAGCAATACCAGTTTTTACCGGTAAAAAAACGGATAAGGAAAAATTTGCTGGTGCAAAATCTACGTACGCAATTGAAGCAATGATGTATGATGGTATTGCTCTTCAAAACGCAACATCACATTACTTTGGACAAAATTTTTCAAAAGTATTTAATATTAAATTTTTAAATAAAGATAATAAATTAGAAAATCCATACCAAACTTCTTGGGGATGCACAACAAGAATGATAGGAGCTCTTGTTATGGTTCACTCAGATGATAGAGGATTAGTATTACCTCCAAGAATAGCTCCTATTAAAGTAGTAATTATTCCAATTGGAAATGATGATGCAGTAAATAAAGCTATAAATGAAGTAACACAGGATCTAAAAGATTCTAACATAACTTATAAGATAGATAATTCTGATAAAACCCCTGGATTTAAATTTGCACAAGCAGAAGTTAAAGGTTATCCTATTAGAATAGAAGTTGGTAAAAGGGATTTAGAAAATGGATGCGTAACGATAGTAAGACGTGATACTTTAGAAAAAATAAAAGTTTTAGTTAGTGATGCCATTATAAAGGTAAATGAACTTTTAATAAACATACAAAATGATATGTATGAAAAAGCATTAAAAAGAAGAGATAGTATGATATATTATCCAGATACATATGATCAAATGAAAGATATAGCTAAAAATAAACCTGGTTTTATCTATACAAATTGGTGTGGTAATGAAGAGTGCGAAAATAAAATAAAAGATGAACTTGGGTTAAAATCTAGATGTATTCCGTTTGAAAATAATGAACCAACGGGTAATAAAAAATGTATATGCTGCAAAAAGGATGCTAAAACAAAAATATATTGGGCTAAACAATATTAAATTAAGATTTATATAAGAAGTATAAATCTTTTTATTATACATAAAATATTATGGGTGATAATATGTTAACCAAAGACTATGAAATGGCTTATATAAGTTCTTTTTCTAAAGTATTTAAAGTCTTAAATGAAAATTGTGATTTATATGTAAAACCTGGTGAATATGAAAACTATGAAATTGAGGTTAGAAAGATAAATAATGAAGAGATAAAAAATTACTTAAGTATATGTTTTCAAAAACAAAATGGCTCTATTACAATTATTTCTGATAAAAAAATAGATAATGATTTAATAAATGAATTAGTAAAATACGTATCTTTAGCTTTAAATGAAAATCCAATCGCTAGTTATAATTTTAAGGATTTAAAAGACTATATAGTATATCATTTTCAGTACGTAAAAGAAAATAAAATAATTGATAATAAAAAATTAATTGAAGACATGTATAAAAATGATGAAATAGAAAACGTAAATTTTAATTTAATTTTTAATTCCTTATCTATTTAGCATAAAAGCTTACGAATTAAACCGTAAGCTTTTTAAATTATTTATAATATTTTGCTTTATATTCATCTGATAATTCTTTAAATCTATTATAATGTACTACCTCTCTTTGTCTAAGCCATAAAAGTGGTCCAGTAATCGCTGGGTCATCTGATAAATCAATTAAGTGTTCATAAACAGCTCTTGCCTTTTGTTCTGCTGCTAAATCTTCTTCTAAATCTGCAACAGGATCTCCGGTTGTAGAAAAATAAGTAGACGTCCAAGGAACACCATTAGCATCAGTTGGGAATAATGCTAGACCATGCTCAGTATAATTACCCTCTAATCCAGCAGCTTTTAACTCTTCAATAGTTGCACCTTTCATCATTTGATAAACCATTGTGCATATCATTTCAACATGAGCAAGTTCCTCAGTTCCAATATCATTTAAAAGAGCTTTGCCTTTTGCATCAGGCATTGTATATCTTTGATTTAAATATCTAAGTGCCGCAGAAAGTTCACTTTGAGCACCACCATACTGACTTATAACAGCTTTAGCCATTTTTAAATTTTTTCTTTTTATATTAATTGGGTATTGTAATTTTTTAGAATATTTCCACATAATTTAACCCCCTATTCATTCCATGGCCAAGGTTCTTTTATCCATGCCCAAGGAGTCATATTTAACCCCTCGTTATCAGATAAATCAATTGGTCCATACTTTCTTTCATATTCATCATTAAGCATCTTTTCTTGCTTATTATACTCATTATATAATCGTATTGCATTAGCATCATTTGGATGAGTATCTAAATACAAATTAATATCATGAGCAGCAAATGCCATTTGTTGTATTTTATAAAGAGCATTTTGTTTTTGATCATTTATAACAGGCTTTAAATATGTCATATTCTTATAAGGAAGATATGTTAAAGCTTCCATATTTCCTCTTAAAAAGCCTTCTTCTGGATTTACGAATTTATTTTGATTCATCATATTATAATTACTATTACCTTGTGTTATAGGCTGCACATTATTTTGCATATCAATTTGGGGATTATTAACAGTATTTGGCATTACCGCAGGCATCATAAACGTTCTTAAAAAGACATCATCTAATCCATAATTTGAATAATTTTGTATCATTATCTTACCTCCTAGCCTATTATATACATCTAAGGGCAATAATGTATAGGCAAGAAAACTAAAAAAGAATGACTAATTGTCATTCTCATAATATTCATCATAAATATTACCCAAAATTTCCTCAACCGCATCCTCTAAGGTTATAACTCCAATAAACTCTTTATCTTTAAGTACTATACCCATTTGAATATGTTCTTTTTGCATCGTTGCAAAAACATCATCTATTTTCTCATCATATTCAAATTTTTTAGCATTAAACAAAAGTTTTTTTATATCAAAATCATCATTATCTTTTTTATACATAATATAATCTTTTACATTAAATATACCTATTATATTATTTGTATTTCCCTCATATACTGGATACCTAGTAAACTTCGTTTTCTTTAATTTTTTAAGCAGTGCTCCAAAATTAATATTGACATTTATTAACTCGCAGTTTTCCTTTGGTGTCATTACTTTATCAACGGTTGTATCATTAAATTTAAATATATTAAAAATGTATTCCTGTTCTTTTTTTTCAATTATTCCATCTCTCGTACCAGTAAGTATTATTCTTTTAATGTCTTCCTCGGTAAAATCATTTTCTTTAGGTTTAATTTTTAATATTTTACACATCAAATCAGTTGAAAAAGCTAAAAGTTTTATTAAAGGGAAAAATATTATTTGCATTATATTTATTAAATTAACTGATAATGCGGCCACTTTAAACGGATTTGAAAGAGCAATTTTCTTAGGGACAAGTTCTCCAAACACAAGAGTAAAATAAGATAAAATAGTTGTTATAATTATAACTAAAAATGCATTAGTAAAATTATAATTTAATATAATAAAACCACTTTCTATTATTTTATCTGCAAACGTAGAAGCCGCAAAAGCACTTGATAAAAAACCTGCTAAAGTTATACCAACTTGAATAGTAGATAAAAAATTACTAGGGTCTTCTATAATTTTCCTTATTTTCTTTGCATTTTTCTTTCTTCTTCTTACCATTTTATCAAGTTCAAATTTCTCTATTGATAAAAACGCAAGTTCACTAGCTGATAAAATACCATTAATAAATATTAAAATAACCAATAATATAAAACTAAATATTATCATAAATTTATTTACTCCTATATTTTATATTTTAGCATATTTATTAGAATAATAAAATATTTCTTTACATATAATAACCATATAATTATATTTTTTCTCTTAATACTATTGACATAAATTGTAAAATAAGTATAATTAAAAATGCCTACTTATGCAGGTGTAGTTTAATGGTAGAACCACAGCCTTCCAAGCTGTATACGGGAGTTCGATTCTCCTCACCTGCTCCATATAAAAATATAAAGCCCTTAAAAACAGGACTTTTTCTTATTTTATAAGGTTTTAAGCGGCTTTTTATCATATTTTTTGTCAATATTTTACCCCTATAAAACACATGTATTTAACACTAAACAAGACCAAAACAAGACCAAAATTATAACTTAATTGTTAATAGAAAAAAATCATTAATCAAATACTCTATCTTGTCCTTATAAACAATATAAGACACTTTTTCTTATATCTTCTTTGTAACATGGAAAATACTTTTTAGTGAACCTTTTAAGCTCAATTCTATTCATATGTTTCATATTAACCCCCTTTCGGATTACGTATAATATCATGTTTATTTGTTATATTATGTCGTATTTTGTTGCAATAAAAGAACCTAGCAATTAAGCTAGGTTTTATACTGGTTGTTCCTCTTTACTTTCGGTTTGTTGTAAATTTTTAGTATTTTGTTTCAATTTATTTTTAACTTGCAAATGGATGATAATTCTTATAAGTTCATCTAATAAATCTGGTTCTACCGATGCGAAAACATAGTAATCAAGTTTATTTTTATCAAAGTAAAATAATTGATCTGCTTTAATATAGCCACTTTTGTTATTCGCAGTTTCAGAAATTATGTCATCACTAGTTATTTCTATATTTTCTTCAAAACTTAATTTTCTTTTCCTATGTTCTTCATCTTTAAAGCTGGACATAACACAAGAAACAAAGTCATAATCTAGTCCACCAATTTCACTATGATTGTCGTCAATAACAACGAAAGAATGCCTTTTTATCTCTTTTCCGTCATCACCAATGTATTTGTTTACTACTATTATATCTCCAACTTTACACATAAACTATCTCCTACTTTTCTTTACTAATTTTACTATTGCTTTCTTCTTCCCTTTTATTACGTTTTTTGACCAATTTATAGGTATGATTTCATCGTCTTTGTTTTTATTAGGTGTTGCTTCTGGTCTCACTATGCTAAAAAAGCCTTTAGGAAATTTTTTTAGATTTTCCATATCCATAATATCACCCTCCTTAACTATCAAAACGTACCTTACACCTTAACTATAACATAAATTATAATACATTTCAATAAATTTTATGTGTTATGTTATCATAATATATACAAAAAAGTCAACAATTTTACACAAAAAAAGGTAAGAGATTTTGCCTCCCTTACCTTCCAATACTATTTTATAATTAATTTTTGCCCTACATATATTTTATTAGGATTACTTATTCCATTATCACTTGCTATTTTTTGATAAGTAGTGTTATACCTTTTTGCAATAGAAGTTAATGTATCACCTTTCTTTATAATATACGTTGTCTGACTTGTTTTTGAGCCCAAATTAGACACATTTCCACTTATTTTAATAATTTGTCCTACATATATCTTATTTGGGTTTAATAAGCCATTTATTTCAGCCAATTTTTGATATGTAGTTCCATACTTACTTGCAATATCACTTAAAGTGTCACCTTTCTTTACTATGTAGGTTATATCTGATGTAACTGGTTTAGATGATGAAGGCTTTGATTGTTCTGCTGCTGGTTTAGAACTAGCATTTGCGTACTTATTCCAAGTAGAACCATCACCATTAAATACATTCATATCTAGATTTCCATTATAACCATCTAGTCTTCCTTTTGAAGTGTATTGCCATAATGCGTAAAATGGCCAATGTTTTAATGGATATTTATTAAATACTGATTCTTGGGCAGTTCCGTTATTAGCTCCATAATTAGCTACCCATAAACCATAATCTGCTTTAACGACAGAACTCCAATCATAACTTCTCATAGGACTTGCAGACATATAAATAATAGGTTTTATTCCTGTTTTAGAATAAACTCTATCAAGCCATGCTTTTGCCCAAGCTATATTACTTAATTGTCCGCCTGATGGTTCCCAGTCTAATATTAATATAGCTTCCTTATGATAACCTTTAGTTTCTTTTATAAACCAGTCTGCCTCTTTTTCTGGAGTATTTCCTAGATCTGGTCTTGCAAAATGATATACGCCTAATTTTTTACCTAGTTTCTTTGCTTGCTGATAAAACTTATCACAACATTCATCCGTATATCCATTACCTTCTGTTGCCTTACATATAACAAAATCAGTTTCTATTTTTGATAAGTCTATTGTTTTTTGATGATGACTAATATCTATTCCTCTTAACATATTTACTTCACCTCTTTATTTGCCTTTTTTAAGCCATTTACAGCACTTTCTATTAAAATTTCTAATTCCGTATCAGATATTTTAATTTTCTTTGAATTAAGCCACTCTAATGCCTTTTCTTTACATTTTTGCAATTTATTTTCATTTGATATCATAATATTTTTATAAATCTGTTCTATGTATTCTACCGTTGCTTTTACAATTTCTTTTTTAGTTTTTGTATCAACATATTTTGTATAAGCTTTCTTTATTGATACTCCTATAAAAGATGCTACTGCTGTTATTATAGTAGCTAAAATTTCAATTAAATTATTTTGTATTATTTCTTGCATTTTATTTCACTTCTTTCTTTTCTAAATCTTTAATTCTATGATTTATTACTTTTATTTGTTCTTCAACAACAGGCATTCGCTTAGCAAAGTTATTATGTTCTCTAACTTCACGAGTCAAATCTTCAATTTTTGTATCTGTTACAGCTTGATTTTTAGTTACTTCAAGTTTAATATCATTAACTAATTTGCTATTGCTAAAGATATTACTAACTAACACAGCTGCAAAAGAAATTCCTCCTGTTATTAACGCAATTATTATTTCTTCACTCATTTTTTACCTCTTTAACTCTTCTTTTTTGTTTATGTTTGACATTTAACTTCTATTTTTTTAATTTCATAATGTCCATATATTTTATTATCTTTTAATTCATAAAATATTTCTATATATTCAGTTTCTCCATTATAAGTTGGCATTTCTTCTATGATAAGTTCTTTATAACCTAACTTTATGTAATCTTCATCTTTAGGATTTATTATTTGTTTATCATTAACATAAATTATTTCGCCTTTTCTTTGACGTATAATCAAATGTTCATTTATGTATTTTGCTAGCATTTATTACACCACCTTTAAACCATATTGAAATTGTCCATTGCCTTCGTTGTAGTAAAATTTTCCTTCTATTTTATCATACATGCAAGGGATTTTATTTTTATCTAATACTGGAACGAATTCTCTTACTAATTTTTCTTCTTCATATATTTTGCAGTTATATATTTGAGCTTTATGTAATCTTTGATATTCTCCTGTTGGAAAAGATGCTCTTAAATAACCAAATAATATTAGAAGTGACTGAGTTTCATCAAATCCTTTATTATTAGTTACTAACTTATTTAAATTTACAAGATATTCTTCTGTTACAGTATCAAAAACTGTATATTTATTATTTTTAGCATCTAAGTCAAAGATAACTCTATTATTGTTGTAATTTATAGATGTCGAAATTTCATTACCTACTCCATACTTAATATCATTAAGACGTTCACCAACAAGAAATGCGTTAATTGATGCGTTGCCTATACCATTAAAAGCGTAACCAGATACAGAACCCAAGATATTGGTATCTACTACAAATCTTGTTTTATCATAGTTATTAACATTTACAATATATCCAGTATCTATATACTCTGAACCAGTACTTTCTAGATATTCAATTTCAGTTACCCCATCTGGTATTTTTCTTTTATATAAAAAGTCTTCCATACCTTGATTATAATAAAATTTTTTTTCAACTTTATCATACATGCAAGGAACATTCTTACTATCTAATACTGGAATAAAATCACGAATAAGTTCATCATTTTTCCAAATTTTACAATAATATATCTTATGTTGCCCCGTTACAATATTACTATTAGTTGTAAGATTATTAAAAGCAAATAATGTTATATTACCTGGCAAATCAGATGCGTCAAATGTTCTTTGATCAAATTTATTATATATTAAATTATCGTTTATATATAAACCCTCTCTTGACATATTTAATTTATACTTTTTATTTAATTCTCCGTACCCATCATAAAGATATAGATTAGGATTTTCTACTTTCCATCTTATTAAAAACTTTGATTCAGAATAATAATTAAATACTATTTGAGTTGAATAATGTACATCTCTTCCTCCAAATAGTACATTATCTGAATACCTTAATGCCTCATATTCTATTTCAAATTTTAAATCAGAAGAAGATTTTACACCTGTATCTATCCAATTATTTATTGGACTTGAAGTGGTATTTGTACTTTCTAAATATTCAAGCTCTGTATATAGTGGTTTATTTTGCAATACTGACATCAATCTTCTTCTAAAATTACTCATTTGATACCCCCAACAATATACCTATATTATTTAATATTGAGCATTGATAAGTTTTATTAGTTTCAATACTAGGTTCTTCTAACCATTTTACTGTATCAGGTAAAGTTAGAGTTGTTGAAGTTTCACCACTTATAAATTCAAACATATACTCGTTATAAATTGTTTTATCTGATGGTTGATTTAATGTAAGATTTAGTTCTTTCACTTCGCCAAATTTATAAAACTTATTTGGCTCTAATTCTAAAGTTGATTTTTGCTCATCTACAACTATTATTTTGTTAGCAAATAAAGTTAGGTCTGGTTTATTATCTAGTTCATTAAAATCTGTGGTTCCGGGATCTCCTTTTGGACCTTGTGGGCCTTCCGGGCCAATTGAACCAGTATCACCTTTGGCTCCTTGCTCCCCTTTTTCTCCTGGTTCTCCTTTATCTCCTTTTGAACCATCTTTACCATTTTCTCCATTTAAAACATTAAATTCTTTTGATCCTTCTTTATCAATTATAGTCACCTTTGTCCCATTTTCTAACGGTTCAGTAGATATAGTAGGAGAAAAACCATCTTCACCATTTGTACCGTTTATACCATCTTTACCTGGGGCACCATCTTTACCATTGATACCTGGTGTTCCTTGAGGACCTTCTGGTCCAATTGGACCTTGTTCACCAGTTCTTCCATCTGTTCCGTCTAAAATCTCAACTTTGCTTTTAGAACCATCTTTATTTGTCATTTCAATAATAGTTTTATTTTCATCTTTAGAAACTGTTATATCTATATTTTCTGTTTTGTTCAATGCATCTTTTACATTATTTAATAAGTTTTCAAGAGCAGGCAAATAAGGTTCTGCTGTTGTACCATCTATTATAACCTGTTCTTTCTCTGCTATTATTGTGCCATATGCAGATGTAAGTTTACTATCCCCATTGTATAAACTAATCTCAAATATGTAATCGCCAGGTTCTTTAAATAATGATGCATTTTTCCCATCTTTAGTTTTGCCGACAAGTATTACTTCGTCATTTTCGATTTTAGAATATAAAACTACTTCACCCGAAGGATTTTTTAATTCAAAATACTTTTCACCATCAGCATAATCAAACTTAAAAACTAATTTCGTAGAATTATAATCTCCACTTGTTAAAAATATATTTGATTTGCTTATAGATTTATTTTTAAAATTAATATTTAATACTATCTCATTCATTTGCTTACCTCTTTTCTTTTTAATCAGTTGTTTTTGTATATTCTATTATCACTATTAACGAAAATGGCCTTATAGGATAATTTGCCCCGTACCTAACTCTTATCTGTTTTCTATCCTTTGAAACAAAAGCATTTAATGTGTCGCCACCACCCCAATAATATTGTTCTGTAATTGATACCGAATTATTTGCTATGGCTCTTATTTCTATACATTTATCAATTATCGGAATCAAGTCGGGTTCGTTTATATCAGTTTCATTTTCATTTTGCACAGTCAGATTATAAACTTTTCTATAAATCGGTTTTTCGTCAATCCATATTTTATTTGTTTTAACTTCATACGTGGAATACTTAATTTTTTTTAGTATGTTTTTACCAGCAACTTGTAACAATCCACCTTCTTCTTCATCATATTTTCCCATTATTCCGACACCATTTTTTGCAAGTGCAATATTAGGTGTTCCAGAACCAAATTTATCCGTGAATGTTACGCTCGATAATTCATCTTCAACTAACACTTCAACTTCATAAGAATTAGCTACATCAAAGCCTAAACTTTCAGTGTCACCTTTAACAAGCCCATCATATGAGAAGTTTCCATTTGAAACATTTAAAGTTAAATCTTGATATGTTGACCACTCTGAACCTGATTTAGTAGATTTATACCTAAATTGAGCATTTTTTATTGAATTACTTTTTAAACCAAAATCAACGGTATCAATCGATCCATTTATTTTTAATGTAACATTTTCTGATACCCCATTATTCCTTGCAATATCAATGCTATTTTTTGTTAAAGGTGTATATTCAATTTCCTTATTAGCTAATTTAGTCACAAGAGTTGAATTATTACGACTATCTATTGCATAAACATTAAATGTGCCATTAGGTACGTTTGCGATTGTTCCATTAACAGATGTATCTTCACTATACGTAATATCAGTTGATTTATCACCGCAATTAAATCTATACTTATTCATTGTTGCCAACTTTTGAGCAACTGCTTTATTTATAGCTGGTATAGTAACTTTTACATTAGAATAACCTTTTATTACATTTAATTTGTTACCGGTTAAAGCCAAAGTTTTACTATTTACATCCTCAAATTGAAAATCACTAAATATAGGATTAGCATCAACAACAGTCATTGTTCTATCAACGTATGACCAATGTGTTTCTGAATTACTTCCAATAAATGTTGCAACAACATATCTAACCGTTAATGAATTACCATTAGGGCATTTACTTAATAATAAGTTGCGCTCTTCATCTGTTAATTCAAATGTATATCCACCACTACCATAATAGTTATTTCTACTTATATTGACTCCTGCGAATTCTAATCTTAAATTAAGTTTAAACCCACCAGGATTAGTAAATTCCATATATGGTTTGCCATTAGAATTAAAGTTATCTGCTCTCGTTATATTAGCTTGTCTTGCAATTGTAGGCAATGCTTTTTCTGGTATATATCCCCAAGTTTCTTGATTTGGTTGAAAGTGATATGAATAAGACCAAAAACCTACTCTTGTTTGTGGAAATGTGCCATCTGAATTATGTCCTACTGTTATATCCGTATAACCTAAAAGTGTATAACCTGGATACCATCTATAAGAGCCAGTAAATAATGTTACTCCCATACAACCAAATGTTGCTCTAGAAACTGATGATCCTGCACTTGTACTACCACCATAATATCCATATAAGTAAAGCCTAATCGTAGATGTGTTAGCACTAATATTTTGACTTAATAATTGCCACGTTCCGATTACCGCAGTTGAATAAGAACCGGTTCTTCTTGAATATTCTGTTCCGTTCATACTATCACATCCTTGTAAGCCACGTTTGTTCTTCCACTTCGTTAATAAGCGTTCCACAAACTTGTGCCTTATTATTTACTATTAATTCGTTAGTGCTTAATCCTTTATCGGTAAAATAAGCAATCGTTGCTTTCTGCAAAGTTAATATTTTTATTCCATTGGCATTAGCTCTGAATATAGTCTCCATATTGGTTGATGTTATAGTTATACCTTTTGATATATTTACTGTTTCAGTAGTAGTTTCATTTTGATTTTGTGACCAAGCTAACTTAACGGTTCCTTTGTTACACATCAAATCCCATACTTCAGCAGCATTATTTGTATCACTTTTAAATTCTATCTTTATGTGATTAGATGTAACTATAATTGGTTGGGTTACATATTCTCCAGTTTCATCATCAGTTTCACCAGTATAAAATTGTTTTGTTTCTAAACTGTCTAATGGATATTCAATATCATTTATTAATACACTAATATTTGATTGCTGAATTAACTTTTTATAGTAGAAACTAATTGAGTAATTACCATTTGGAACTTCTTGTTCCTGTTTTAATGTACCTTTTTGCAATAATAATGAATTATTGTTTGCAGCTTCATCATTAGATTTTCTTACAACTTTTCCTTCCCAAAATTCGTATCCCGGTTCTATTTCTTCATATATTTTGACATCTTTAAATAAGTTTTTAAATTCATCAAGATTAACTTCTAAAAATTCGTAACTACCTGAATCATTTAAAAAAGCAACAAACATTGTAAAATATTTTGAATCATCACTATAATTGGAAATCTCTAAATCATATGTACAGTTTAACTTATCAGTTTTTGAGGAAATATCTAACATTTTCGTAGTTCCATCATCTGTTATTCCTGTTTTTGAATCATAGATTCCGGCAATCACCAAAACCATTCTTGAGCAAAAATCACCACTAGGAAATAATTTTTTTGTATCAACACTACTAAAATCAATATTAATTTCCATATTATAAACGGCATTTTTATTTATCTCGACAAAGTCTTTTTGAAATACAACACAATGATTCGCAGACAAATTAAGTACATTTTCTGAATAATCAAAATCATTGATAAATATAGTTTTAGTTTCTGAGGCTATGTCATTACCGAACCATAATCCGGTATTTCTAAACACATTATTTCCACCTGCTTCGCTAAATGTATTAGTTACACCAGTTTCTGAATTCATTATCATTTCGTTAACTGTTGTTTTTGAATAATAATTGTTGTTCAGGCTGTCTTCTATATCTTGTGCCTTTTTTGCAGTTGCAGTAATAGTTCCTTCGGCCTTATCCACTTTGATTTGAGTAAGCCTAATGGCTTCAGAAATAGATTGACTTTTTATCTTCGTTTCTTGTTTGGTTAACGCCGGGCTTTCAATTACACTTTGATATGTACCATCATATGTGAAAGTGTGTTTTAATACATAAGTATCAAAAACTCTGCCATCATTAACATTAATCCTTATTTTCATTCCCTTTTTAAGAAATGGTTTTCCATACGAGGTAGTTATTTTACAATCTACATAAGTTAATCCTTTAACTCTATTCCATATATTATCAATTGCCTGTTCTCTTAGAGCCTGAGTAAATAGAAAGTAACTATCTTCTATTGCAATTTGAGTTTCACCATCTTTGGCAATACTTTGTTCGTCTTGTCTAACTGTATTTTCACCCTCAATTTGGCTTTCTTTTATAACCAGGCAATTAACAGGACCATAGATAATTTTTCCACCCTCTAACGTTGTATAATCGCTAGTTTTAAATTCATAGTCTGGAGTTTCATTTTGGTTTAGCCAAGATAACTTTATCTTATTTGTCTCTAAATCTATTTCTCCGTATGAGCAAGAAACTTTTTCAATTTCTTGTAAAACAATTCTTAATGTCTCATTATTTACAAAAGGGTTTGCATTTATTTGTATATCACTGTTTAAAAATTCTGTTGTTTCAGGAACTAAACCAAGTTGTTCACAAACATCTGAATAAAAATCAGCAACATAAACTGGATTATCGAAGTCTAAATTACATACATAAGGTTTGTCCAACATATTAAAGTCATCATACGCTGTTATTTGGGTCAAATTTGCCGTCTGTTCGTCTTCTGGACGTTCTATGGTATATTTGCCCATGTCAAGCCATTCCCTACTTAAATCATCATATTTTACGCCAACTTTGGCCAATATACCTTTATCTATTAAATCTACATCATTTGGTACTGCTATAAATTGTGCCTCTAGTTTTTTAGAATATGTAGTTCCTATTATATTTCCATCTACATAACAGCTGTCTTCAATAGTAAAACTTGATAAATTATCAGAATTTGTTATAGGTGAATCTACACCGTCTACTTTTATTTGTCCTAATCTATTACAATTTGCCCCATTTTTACATTCGTTTATAAATTTCGTACTCATCATTTTCACCTACAATTCTATAACCGCTTGACTTATTGGATTATATATTTGTATGGTGCCATCTGGGGTTTTATATGGTAACAAAGTTTGAGCAGCTCTATCACCTCTATAACATTGAATAGTTTTCCATTCACCTGTAAAAGGGTTCAAAAATTCAACAGATATAGGAGCCGGTCTCTTCATGATTTCTTTAAAAAAGTCTATTACTTCATCCTGAGTTAATGGTCTAGTAGCTAAGTCTATTCTATATTTAGTTGCTATTACGTTTAATACCATAGTTCCATCTGCATTGGTTGCATCACGACCACTATTTTTTGAAACGTCATACCAAGCAACTTTAGTTTGATCCGTTAGATACTTAGATATATCCGTTCCATTTAATTTAACCCTGCTTACAACTAAAGCTGGACTTGCTAACGTATAAATATACTTACCATTAGTAAATTCTTTTATCAAAATATCACCATCTTTCGATTTCCCTTTCGAAAGAAAGTGCTACACATTTCATTTTTTATGTTATATAATTTAATTAGGAGGTACTTTATGAAAAAAATATTATTCGTTATGATATGTTGCTTATGTCTTTATGGATGCGGTAATGAAAATGACATTAAAAATGACGAATTATTAGTCGGAGAATGGACTTATACAAAAGAAGAACTTGGAGAAATTGAATATTCAACTTATGTTTTTGATGAAAAAGGGAATTTTTATCATTCCAAATGTTTTTTTACAAATAACGATGCAAATTGCTCTAGAGGAGAAGCAGAATGGAGTGGTACATATTCTGTTAATGGTAATAGGCTTAGTTTAAAAATTAAAAACGAAAATCAAATTACTAAACGTCTTAACTTTAATATTATAGACCCTCCAACAAGCATTATTGTTGACTTTAATAATATGTACCTTTGCGACGAAAGTAAAGGTTTAGATTGCGATGATAAGTATGAGAAAAATTAAAATCTATAATGGCATATCAACAGGACAAACTCCAGTTTGTCTTGTTTTTTGATTTATACCATTTATTGCTGTTTCAACTATTACATCTTTGCTAGCATGTACGTTTATTTCTGCTACTCCACCACCATTAAATTGACTCATAGCACTAACCATTGCACTATATATTGTACTAGCTATCTGAGACTGATTTAGCACTTCTGTTCTGCCATTAGCATGTGCCACAACTTCTGCCCCATGTTCTCCTGCCCAGAACAAAGAACCATGACTTGGAGCACCACCGTTTGCATATTGCTCAATATTATGCCATGTTCCATTATAGAACGAGCCACCTGCTTCTTTATAAGTTGGTTTAGAATAATTAGTTCCTAATTGCTTATCCAGATTCCTCAAATCATTTTGTAATTTGGTTGTATCAAGACCAACTTTTAAAGGATAATCAGTTTTTAAATTTCTACTAAAAACGGCATTAACAGTAGTTGCGGAATTTCCAACTTGTTTTTCTAATTCACTAGTGTCAATTTTTAAATCCTCAAAAATTTTTTCAATTGCCTCTCTTTGATATTTTGCATTTTTTGAGGTATCATCGGATAATTCTTTATATTTTTTCTTTAAACCCTCGGTAGTTTCACTTAAAACATTTTGAATATATTTTTGCACTTTTTCTTCATCATCAGAGCGTTGCTTATTCAAGTCTTTTAACCTCTTATTATATTCTTTCGTATTTATTTCACCATTATCATGCAAAGACTTTAAAGAATTCAATTGGGTATTATAGTTTTCAGCTATTATCTGGTTTTGTTCCTTCTCATATGTTTCTAAAGCCTTTTTTAAGTTTGAGTAACTTTCTTTATCAATAGCTAAACTATCACTACCAGTTTTAGATTTCCAATAAATAATATCAGAGTTTGCTTGAGACATTTGGGCTTGAGTTAATTCTTTAATTTTATTTAATTGTTCCTGGATATATAAATATTCTTCGTCAGTTAAATAACCCCTAGTACTAATTGCAGTTTGATATGTACTTGTAATATTATCTTGAGTTGCTTTTAATTCGCTCTTTTGAGAATTGCCAGCATCAATAATTTTTTGCAAAAATGCTTGATCTTCACTAGTTTGCAACGTTCCTCTGCTACTAAAGAAGTCTCCCCATATACTCAATTGAAAATTAGTATTTTCTGTTATAGCTTGTGAAGTTGCATCACACATTCCATTTACTGAATTAATAATGGTTTGCATTGTTTCTTCGCTAATCTTTTGACCAAGAACAGAATATTTATAATTTATTAAATCAAGTTGATTACAATTTTCCGTAAATGCATCATTTAACCCTAATAGTTTAGATTTTAAATTATCATGTTGACTTCCATAATCCTGTGTAATAGGTGAGGATGCCTTTAACAACTCTGTCCATTTTTCAACTGAAATATTTAGCTTTCCAAACAATTCACCTTCAGCGATTTCTCTCATAGCTTTGTTATAGCCACTCCATGCACTAATCCCCGAAATTAGGAATCCTGTTAATGCTCCTATTGCAGCACCTACTGGACCACCTATTATTGCACCAAGAGCAGCACCACCACCCGTTGCAGCTGTCATGCTAATAGTGAGGTTTTTTATTTGTTTAGATGTATCTTCTGTTCCTTTAGTTAATTTTTTCATTGCAGAATAAGCACCTGCTGACCCAACTATTATTGCTACCAGACTTCCTACAACGCCAACTATTTTAAGAGTCGTTGTACCTAAAGTTTTTAGTTTTGAGCCTATTTTACCTAACGTAGTACCTATTCCATCCATTTTTATTGATTTAATAATTTTACCTAAAACTGTTATATTTTTTCCGTTTAAATTAACCAAATTATCAACACCCAATAATTTTTTTGCTATTTTTGTAATTCCTGAATAGATTTTATATCCTGCAATAGCTCCAATTATTCCCACAAGTATTTTTCCTTCGGTAGATAATCCTTTAAAACTATTCCATATATTTTTTAATGTTTCAGATATTCCACCATAATACCAGCTAGTTTCCCCAGTTAACGGATTTATTTTTTTATGAAATCCTAACCATTCCATTAACTTATCTCTTATTTCGGAAGCTTTCATGCGTACCTTGTCCATACCATTGTCATAGCCTTTGATTGCATCTAACAAACGTTGATCTATTCCGCCTGATACACCTCCAGATGTACCACCAGTACTTCCTGAGTCTTTTGGTTCTTCAATATTGTGAAGTTCATCAAAGCTTAATATTTCTCTTTTTAAATCTTTGACTTTCTTTTTTGCCTTACCAGCACTATCACCAACACCCCCTAATGAATCAGAATAATCTCCCATACTACTTGCTATTCCGGTGTTATAGTCACTTATTTTAATACCAAAAAATGATGCTATTGCCTTTGATACTTCTTTGATTACCATTAATATTGCATTTGCATATGGCAATATTTTAGAAAAAGCTCCAATAAATAAATTAGATAACGCTATTTTAGATTCAATCAATTGCTGTTTGAATATTTTAAGTTGGTTACTAGGAGATTCAACAGTATTAGCAAAGTCACCCATTGCAATACTACCTTGTCTTAAAGTAGCTATATAACGTAAAATTTCTTTTTCAGCTTGCGATAACTCTTTAACTTGTTTATCAATTCCTAGTTCATCTAATATTGGTTGCATAGAAGTTTGCGTAACATCTATACCATAGTTTCTTAAAGGCTTTGTTTGACCAGCATAAACACCCGCTCTTAATGCCTCTCCTGTTGTTGATTCAGATTTATTATATAATGAAGCCAAATCATAGGTGAATTTTGTCATTGTTTCAGACATTATTGCAGCATATTTATCTGGAATACCAACGTTTTCCCCCATAGATTGGAATAAACCTTGATATTTTAACGTTTCTGTCATATTAGTTCCAAAAGCTTCATTCAATTTGTATTGAAATTTTGTTGCTTCCCTGCCTAATGTTGAAAAAGTTTCAACGCCATTTTTTTCTATATTTTTAAACACAACATTAAATAAATTCATTTGTTCTGTTCTATCAATAGATAAATTCATCCAATTAAGAAATTGTGTTGTTAGCCTTTTAATTCCCAAATATGCTCCGCTTAAAGATAACGCCTTGCCTAATTTATTAGCACTCGTTGTCGCTTTATCTGTTGCAGATTTAAGGTCATTTACATTTGTTACTGTTGTTTTGATTGTTCCCTTTTTTAATGAATTATCAATACTTTCTATTCTACTTTCTAGACCAGTTAATTTTGATATTAGTTTATCTACTGTTGCTACCGCTTCCTGAGATTTAGCTTGTATTTGCAATTCTAATGTTTGTTCATTCATTTACTTTCTCACCACTTTCGGTTTTGTTTTCCTTAGTAGTGCTACCTCTTATTTTATTTACTTGTTTAATTCTCGCCCTAATATCTGCTACTTGTATTTCTATTTGCTTTTTCTTTTGTTCTTCTGTTTGCTCAATATTTTCCATTAAACCAAATGGTTTATCAGGATATTTTAAATGTCCTTTGCCAAAACCATTACTTAAAGCAATTGATATAGCTTCATAAAAATACGCACCTTGTAACCAAGCATTGCAATTAAACATTTCTTGCTCTTTTTTTATTTTTTCATAATAAGAAAAACGGTATGCCCAAAATAGATTTGGGTCATCTTCCCAAAACTCTTTCACAGACATACCGTATGTGATTGCCATAGGAAGCAAATCATAAAACCAGTCTGTTAAGTTTTTATATTGCTTTCCTTTTTCTTCATTATGGTCTATGCTTCGATTATCTCTAGTTTCTCCTCGTTCTCCGTCGAGTTTATATCGGCTAGGGCATTCATAAAAGATTGATATTCTTCTACTGCAAACCTAACTACTTTTGCAGGGCTTTTGCCACTTGCCTTGTATGAATCCATTAATTTAATGGCTAAGTTTGGATTTACATCTCTATGATTTGCCAAGAATAAACTTAACCATAGTAAATCATAATAAGTAACTGGTTTCTTATCGAAGTCTTCAATAGAAAATCCGTTTGCTTCTAACCATTTAATAGTGTCTCTATTCATTTCTAGAGTATAATCTTTGTCATTAATTTTTAATTTTAATTTTCTCATTTGTTTTCCCTACTTTCTATTGCTATTCTGTTTCAATTAGTGCTGTAACTTCAGATGATGTTTTATCTTCTATTACGGTACTTGGTACTGTATGTAACGTACCTTCAATTGGGCCACCAACAGATACTTCATTTTTCCAAGTTTGACATTTACCTGTATAAACAGAACCTGTTCCATCTGGATATTTAATTAAAATATCTTTTGCTGTGTTATCACATACTTCTTTAACTGCATTGTAATTCTTTTCACAATAGTTATAAATGAAGTCCATATCTCCTGTATCAGGTCTGTCTGGAATATATACTTTTACAGGGTCACTTGATGTAGTAATTTCAACTGTACCACCTGCTTGTCCAGTTGCTGGAGCACCTTTTACTGCAACTAACTTTTCTTTAGGAAATTTGCCTTCTCCGTGGTCTTTGATTCTTATTTCAATACCTAAGTCAATCATTGCTTGATCATTCATTTTTTCTTCACCTCTCATTGTAATTTCCCTTACAATTTTGAAGTGCTACATTTTAATTAGGATAAATAACTAATTTATCTAATCCATATTTTGTATCAAGTTTACCAGTTACTCTTATAGTATTTCTATGTACATTACTATCTGTGTTTAAAGCATCTAATTCCGTCTTAATCGTTACGTGATAATTTGTTTTAAAATAATCAACTATAACACTTGTAATTTCATTACAAATAGTTCTTTTAGATACCTTTTTACCATCTATTGTTTTATCAGTAGAATATACACCAATATCAATTCCGAATGTGTATGTTTCTTCGCCATATGATAAGTTATTGTATTTATTTTCTACTGGTAATAATTTAACAGGTACAATAGGAAATACTTTGCTTTCTTGTGGCATTTTTTTAGTAAGCAATGGATTATATATTGATTGTTTTTCCACATGTTCTTTTAATTTAGGATAAATTGTATTTTCAAATGTATCTTCAACTATCAATATAAATCACCTACTGTCTTTCTAATTTCTATAACCACAATATTACCTATTTCATTTTTAATATCATTGAAAGCATCATAGAACATATGCCTACTTGGCAAACCTCTAGTCCAACCAAATGTGCCATCTTCTTTAGGATATCTCCAACCTTTTTCTCCATGCTCATTTACATCATATTTCCATGACTTAAATGGTCCATCTGGATTAGGATGTGGATTGTTTGCACCTGTGATACCTGTTCCCATTTCGTTAAAAATAATTACCATATCATTGGTCCGAACTCTACCCGTTTTCGTATTATCATCATATTGCCAATATATTTGACTTGTATGGTTCGAAATACCATTCGCATAACAATACTCTAGCACTTTGTTATACATCATTTCTGTGGCATATTTGACAGCATTATCGATGCCTTTTGGATAGGCTTCTTTAAATCTATTTAGTTTTTTTATTGCTTCTTCTAGGCTTTTCTTCGATAGTTCCATCGTTAGAACTGTTTTCATCAGTTACCTCTTTTGGTTTTTCTTCTTTAACAAGCCTCATACCTGCTTTTATATAAGCATCTCTAGTTTTTTTATCAAAAACTACAATACCATTTGTAAATTTGTACATAAATACACCTACTTCCCTGTAAGTTTTTCAAAATATATAATTATAACTGTATTACCATCTCGTGGTGGTAATAATCTATAATTTGCGTTATCTCCATTGTTTGTTTCACCTTCAGGAGTTGCACCATCTAAATAAGCAACATCAAATTCTTTAAATTGTCCTTTATATGAAATAGGAATAACGGCTTTTTTCATTATTTTTGCATTCTCACCAAATTCTGCAATATCGGCATCAGTATTTACAGGTTGATAATTAAATTTGTATGGTTCTTCGTTTGGCTTATCATAAGTTGATATTTCGTTGCCATCTTCATCATAAGAAACACCTGTTTTACTTGCTATATAGACGTCTCGTTTCCAATCAATTGGATTAGCATTTATATCTGTTATCATCTAGGAATATCTGCTTTCGGTGGAAACAATTCATTCATAAGTTCACTGGATATAAGCCCACTTAAATATGTAACTGACAATCCATTTTCACTATAAGATTGAACATTTGTTGTACTCATTTTTTTATACAACTCAATAGCACATCTTACTTGCCAATTCTTTAATCGCATTTCATTTGGTAATTTTTGTATTTGTTTATCATAAGGATAAAGTGTATCTAGGGCCACCATTTCTGCGTCTTCTAGCTTTAACTCAAATATACCATCTTTAGATGTATCGGTTTCATCACCGTTGATTTCTAGTCGCATTCTTTTTAATTGTTCTTCATGATTCATAGATACACTTCCTTACATTATTTTTTATTAAGCTGATGGTTCCGTTACAGCAACAACTTTTTGTCCTACTGGTTTAGTGAACTCAGTTGATAATCCTGTAATTTTTCCGTGGAACCATTCTGGTCCATGATCTAGACCAATTTGTCCAAAAATTTGTCCACTTTCACCTGCTCCAGTTTTAGATAATGGTTCATAGAAAAAGTTTCCTTTACCTGGAACTGGTTGTTCAACTGGCCCAATAACATTAAAGTTAAATGCATATGCTGTTCCTTCTGGTATAAATTCGCCTAATGCAATATGAATTGTTCCAATTGGTAAAAGTAAATCTCTTACTTGAATACCAAAAGCATTCATATAAGCATCTCCTAATTTCATACCATATTCAACTGCATTACCATTTATTTGATTTAAACTTGTAGTGTCAACCCATAATACTAAGTTAGAAATATCTCCTTGACTATCTTTAATTTTTACAAGCAAATCATTAACTAACCAAATATCTAATGGTTTTTCACTTGCTTCTACTACATTGGTAGTAATTGCTTCATCCATTCCTCTAGTTTTATTAATTTCTGAATCACTAGTTGCTTTATTATATTTTCCTTGAATAAATGTTTTTTCTATTGCTCTTTTAATCTTTTCAAATTTTCTAGCAACTTGGAAATCAAGTTCATTTGTTGGATTTGGAGTTTGTCCTGCAATATTTGCTCCGCTTAGAGTATTCATGTTAGACATTTTTGCATAACTAACTGATACTGATTCATGGAATATTTGTGTTACATTTGTTTTTTGACTTCTTGTTACACCTGTTGCTGTTGGTGCTTTTAAAGAAGCTGTTTCACTTATTGCTGGAATGTCTCCTTCCTCGCTTGAATATTCTTGTCCTGTTACAAATTCAACAGATTGTGTATATTTAACATTTCCACTAATAGCATTTAAAAATGGTGTATTAGTATTGGCTTTGTTATATAACAATCCTGAATAATTTAAAGTATTAAAACTTTGTACTGTTCCGTCCATTTTTTCTTCACCTCATTAAATTTTTTGTTCCCTTTTTAATGAGTGCTACATTTTACATTTTTGGTAATTTTGCTTGTTCTTCTTGTATTAAACGTGTATAAGTAACTTGCTTGGTAAAATCGTTATTTTTGATTGCTTCTTCAAGTTTTGCCTTGTATGTATCAAGGTTACTTGCGTTGTTATTATTTGGATTTCCTACGATTGGTTTAGGTGTTCCATTTAATAAATCTACTGTTGTTTGTTTTTTAGTTTGTTCTGCTGTTTCCAATAGTACACTTGCAATAGTATTGGCTACTGCTAATGTTTGTTCTTTATTATCTGTTACAATATCATTTAGAATCTTATCCATTTTTTCTTTTTCTAATTTGATGCCTTTTTCTTCAAATAAATCTTTAACAGCATACTTACTTTCGCTTTTAGCAACTTCTAGTTTTTTAGAATTAAATTCATCCATTTCGACTTGTTTCTTTTCATCTTCCGTCATTTTAGATTTTTTAAATTCTTCATACTCATTACTTAATGTAGAATAGTTGCTTTCGGTAGTTTTTAATTTAGCACTTAAATCGTTATATTTATCTTTTGGTATAACTAATGTTGCTAAACCTTTCTTAATTGCTTCTACTTTTTCTTCGTTAGTTGTTAACGTTTCATCGTTTAATACACTTTCGATTACATCATTCATATTTGTTCCTTCCCACTCTTGCGTTTTTATAGTTGTCTCGCATTCAACAATTGAGTGTCATAGATTTATGCCTTCTATGATAGGCAGATTTATGCTTTTATAAGCACTGTACTAATGATATAAGGTATACCACTGCCAGCAGGCACATTTAATATAAATGTCGACTATATCATCAGTACACTACCTATAAAAGTAGCAATATATTTTAGAAAAACTAGAGCATTACTTTGTAATAATTCTCTTGCAAAAATACTTTCATTTTTTACCAATCAAATTATGGTTAGGAAGACAGGATTCGAACCTGCAACCTCTCGGACCCAAACCGAGGCTTCTACCAAATTGAATTACTTCCTAATATGGAGTGATATATCAGAATCGAACTGATACTAACAGCTTGGAAGGCTGTGGTTCTACCTTTAAACTAATATCACATAGTAAAGGGGCTACTAAAGTTTCCCTAAATCGGTTTTACATATAAGGTTTTACAGGAATAGTACTCTTCCCAAGTTTCTTATACTGCCTCTTTTTTATTTTTGGTCTTTCTTCTTCATTTTCTAATTCTTCTACTATGTCCTGATATAAAGAAAACCATTCTTTGTATAATTTGTTATTTTTATTTGGTTTATTTCTTCCAATTAGGTTGCAAAAATCTTCCAATTAGATACATATCATATATGTTTTGTATTGGGTCATATCCCGGCACATCTATTTCATTATCACAGTTAGAACATTTAAAAATATCTTCATCAATTTCTACATATTCATCATTGATTTTATATTTGTTTTTACTTCTTGTTTTTTTCGGAATGACCATTTTATTGCAATTATAACAATACGTTTTTTTCATAATATTATTTTTACCCTTCCTTTAAATCAATAATATTTTTATTTTCTTCTTTTTTAGATTCGTTAGAATCACTATTTTTTTGCTCATTTTGATTTAATTGTTTACTTGCTTTATCTACGAATAACTTAATCCAATTATCAATTCCACCATAGAATTCCATTGTCTTGTTATATACTTCGTTAGAATCACTATATAAACCACTTGTAGTAATTGCAACTTCTGGAGCAATACCACTTTGTATTTGATTCATCATTCCTTGTGATTTAACTAGGAAATTATCGGATTTATTTCTTGTGAATTTTTGTTCAATATCTTTTATTGTTAATGTATTTATTCCACTATTAGGGGTTAATCTACATATCATTAAAATTATTTTTAATTCTTCTTTAGCACACATTTTAAAGAACATTTCATCTTGTTTAGCTCTTTCGTCTGCCATTGTCCAACCTTCACCTAATAATCTAGCTTGTCCAGTATCTCCACCACTTGCTTTATCTTCCATTTTTGGAATACCAACTATTTGTAAAGCTGTATTAAACAATCTATCATGTAATACTTTTGTATCAGCATGTGATAAATCGTTTATCATTTGTTTGATATCTGCTGGTCTACTAGGATCAGATGTTGCTATCTTTACTGCTCCTAAATCAAGTAATTCTTCATAACTTTTTCTATCAATATCCTGGTTTACAAATACCAATATTGATTGAATAAATTGTTCTAATCCGTCCAAATCACCAGAAGAGATTCTATTTAAAGCATTTAAAATACTCATAACTACTTCGATGATTCCTAATCTTGATTTATTCAAATAATATTCAATAATAGGAATAGTTCTCATTATATGTGGGCATACATATCTAACAGTAAATGCTGTTTCAGCAATTCCTCTGTTTAATGTATAAAATCCATTTTTCGTATATATGCTTCCACGAATTGTACTATCTTTAACACCTTTTGTATAAGTACAGCCAAATAATTTTTTATGTCCTAATCCACTTGAATAAACACAAAATGTTGTCTTACTATCTAAATTTTGTATATCAAATGGGCTATCTTCATTAATATCTGGTAAAACCATACGATGCCCTATACCAGAACAATATAAACTTTCTGCGAGTTCAGTATCTTTTGGATGTTTAGATTCTGCCAACATATAACTATTTAATGTTCCAACTTCTTCACTTGCTATATCGCCTCTTTGGACATATTGGATAGGTTCTCCAAATACATAACTCTTTTTAAATTCTGTAATAAAATAAGCATTATTTTCTACTACTTTGTTATTAATAGTAGGTCTTACTTCTTTTGTTTTAAACAATATTGGTTGATAACCTCTATAATATTTTTCTAAATAATCTATTTCATAAGCATTTTGCAAATGAATTGAGAAACAATCATTTAATATCTGTGTAATTGTTTGCTCATTCATCTCATCTTCTGTATAATCAGCATAAATAATTCTTCTACCATAGAATATAGGTTCTTCTGCTTTAATAGTTGTAATTGGTTGCTCTGTTGGTCTTTGTGCTGATGTTTCTTCTTGATTTAACTCTTGTTCTGCTACCTTATTTTCCACTATTTCACCCCATTTCACTATCTTGGTATTCCCAAAATAAGAAATGTTGGGAACACAACAATAAATAAATTTACGGTTATGCTCCCGTGTAGCACTAAGCAATCAAAGAAGGGAAATATCTGATTGCTCATCATACATATACATTACTTTTAAATATAAAACAATTAAACCAGTATAAAACAACAACAAATATTTCTATTAAAATCTTCTACGGATTGGTATCGGTTTAGATAAAGTGCTTTTCCCCATAATAATTTCGCTACCATATAAAGCTGCTCCATCTGGGCCATCATCAAAAGCATTAGGTTTATCAAAAGAATACTTTGTAATATTATCCATTAACCTTCCTATATCAGTATTTGGTTTTACAATTGATTTATCCTTAAAAATTATTAAAGTCAATATTGTATATAAATTATCTTTAATTCTTGTTTCTTTCTTCTTTGTATTAAATTTTTCAATAATTTTACACCAATAACAACCTCTTGCATGCAATCTATCATCTAGTAATGTTTTCAAAGATTCGTCTGTATTATTTTCAATTACCATAGTTGTGATTCTATGTAATATAACTTTTTCAATTATGTCATCATATAAACTTTGCATAGGTTTTTTGCTAAAGATTGCATCCCATAAATAATGTTTACCATGCCCATCTGGTTTACATATAAACATATTAAGATTATCTTTACCTTTTCTTTTTGTATCTATTACTGCCATACAATATGGTGGTAAATCATCTGGCGGCGTTATATAAGTTTGTAAACTTTCCCATGCCATTTCTCTTCCTGTTGGTGCAATTGGATCTTGCTGATAAACACAACTAAATAGAAAAGGATCCGTGTTTTGCTCTATTTGTTCAGCAATATTTTGTGGATATACCTCTGGGCAAGTTGTTTTGTGATCTTTATCAAGCATAGGTACACGAATAACAATAGTAGACTTATCTTCACTTTCCATTACATAAGGATTATCAGTTTCTTGTAATGAAGATATTTTGTTTCTATCTTCAATAACCCTATTCAATATATCTTCTGGTGTCCACTGTGTACCAACAAATATAAACTTACATTTCTGCCCATCACGTCTATTCCACCATTCAGTAAGCCATTTGTCGTATATTCCTTTATGAATTGATTCACTATTTGCCTCCTCTGCTCCTTTAGTCATATCATCAAAAATAATTGCGAATGACGCTCTTTCTCCTGTGGTTGAACCACTACGAGTACGAGCAATATGATTTGATTTAGGAACATTTGCATTTTTTATTTTCCAATCGGATTCTCTTTCTACTTCAAATGGTTTCCCATTATACAACTTAAATAATGGAAATATTTCAGCAAATTCAGGACTGCATATAATTCCCTTAACTGTTCTACTAAAACCAAGTACTAATTCATCAGAATATGACATTCTAATAACTGAATTATTTATACTTAATCCATATCCCCATGCTGTAAATAATGTTGCTAAATATGATTTTCCCATTGATGGAGCATAAGAAACAATTAAATATTGCAATCTATCATCAAATGGTATTCTATTTAAAGCATCCACATATGGTTTTAATACATCTCTACGATTTGATAAAACCTTTTTAGGCATATTCCATTCTATATAATCAACAAAACACTCAAAATCTCGTCTTGCACAAAAACAATATGTTTTTTTATAAAAATCAAAAAAGGAAGCCATATTTTCTACTCGGCTCCCTTCAACTAATTTTAATAATAGAGGAATTAGTTTATGCTTTGCTACTTTAACACTACCTAATTCATCTTTTTTATACATTTCTTCAAGAATACTTAAAGCACTACTACACCATGTTAATTTATCTGCTTCTTTCATTTTAGGAGAACGAAGCACAGATAATATATCATTGAAAGTGCTTTCAAGTGTCGTTTGTGGCTTTTTAATTTCTATTTTTTGCCCTATTTTATAACTCATTTATTCACTCTCCTATATTCCCTTATAGAAAAGTGCTACACTTAACATTTTATTTTAAATTAAATATTCCTAGTATATCTTCACCTGCATATGTTGTTGGTAATTTACCATCCCATTTTTCAATAAATTGTTTTACTATTAACTCATCAGTTAAAGTTTGTTTTAACAATTCGTTTGCTTCTTTTGTTGCTTGTGCTTCTACAACTTTCTTTTCTGCTTCTATTTTAGATTTTTCTAATTCTTGTTGTGCTGTTAATACCTTTTGTTCTGCTACTTGTTTTTCTTCAATAGCCGTACTGTATGCCTCACTAAAATCTAAATCTATAATATTAAAATCTTCTATAACAATACCATATTTATTAACTTTATTTTGTATTTCCTCTAAACATTCATCACTTACTTGATTTCTCATCGTAATAGTTTGTTCTGCGGTATATTTACTCATAACTGCTTTAATACTTTCTTGTATTGCTGGTATTAATACTGTATCTTTATACCCACTGCCAACTTGTTTATATAAACTTACTGCATTTTCTTTTTTTACTTTATAATTTACTGCTAATTGAGTTGTTATAGTTTGTAAGTCTTTTGATGAACTTTCTGTATCTAACTCCACCTTTTGCACTTTTATATTTACTTTTTTTATTTTTTCTATATATGGAATTTTAAAATTGATTCCCTCATTTAAACTACTATCTACTATTTTACCAAACCTAACTTTTAAACCTACTTCTCCACTTTTTATTGTTGCAAATGATGAGAATATAGTTATTAATATAAATAATCCCACAACACAAAATATAGTTATTTTTGGTATATTATATACCTCTATTTCTTTTTCGTTATCTGAATAATAATCTTTTTCAACTTTTATTTTTTTGAAATTAAATATTTTCCTTAACATACTTCTACTCCTTTGGCATATTTATTGATATAGGTTTACCTGCTCTATAACATTCATCAATAATTACATCTAACTGTTTTTTTATTTCTAATGCTCTATCATTAGTTGCATATTTACCAACAACAATATTATTATCTGTAATAATTAGATTTTCTAATTCTTTATCCATAAAATAATCATTATCTAAATCAAATAAGTTAATTATCTTATCAATAAATTGTTTTTTAGGTATTTCTTGGTTATCTAATACTCTTGTAATAGTATCACGATAACTATTACCTATTTTTTTGATTAAATCTTCACTAGACATTTTATTTTTATCTAGTAATTCTTTTAATTGATCTCCAATTACTTGTTTAGGTTGTCTTTGACCTATTGATAATATATTTGCAAAGATAGTTAATTCTCCACTTTGACTTACTATTTTCATTTTTCCCATTTAGTTTCCTTCTTTCTTTTTATCGTTCATATAATTTTAAAATTTGAAACACATCTTCTTTAGTAAAACCTTGTTGCTCAAATTCTTCCAAAACTATTCTTAATCGTCTTGAAGCTTTACTTGCTTCTTTTTTGATATTTTTAAATTCTTTATATTCTTCTAATTGTTTTTCTAATTTAGATATTTTTCTTTTTAATAATCTCTCGTTCACACTACACCTACTTTCCAAATATTTCTTTTAATAATGCAAATACTAATGCACAAACTAACCCATGCCATATTGTCCAAACATAATTTATTTTAAATGCCCATATAATCAAATTACCTATGCCCCAAAATATTAAGCTAGATAATCCAAAGCATAATGCAATTATCAGGATAGCGCCAATGCTTGTCCCTAATACTAATAATAGTTTTTTCACTTACTCACCTCTTTTGTTGGATAATTCATTAACCAATCACGAAAAAGTGTCAGTTCTGAGACTTCATTACAGTACAAATTCTCGTCATCGAATCTTCTGTCAATATCATTTAGAATTACTTGTTTTAATCTTTGATTAATTATTTCACTATTATGTGTAATCCAAGATAGTATTTCATTAAAGATATATGTGTGTCTGTATAGTGCATACCTTAATGCTGATATAATTATATCTTGAAACATATAATCATTTTTTAAAGTGATTTCATTTTTATTCATTTAATATCACCTACCTTTTTCATTAAATCGCTTAACTCTTTTTTTGATTCTTTTGTTATTGGTTGCTCTACCATGTTAACTAATGTCCCAATCGGCAAGCCTAGTGCCTTTTCCCATAAACATAACTGCTTTGGTCTTAAAATATGTTTATCATCAACTTGCCTTAAAAAATTGCTGATATTTTGTTTTGTTGTAATACTATCTATACCTACTTGCTTTTTGACTAGGTTTATTTCATCAGCAAATTTTTGCAATGTCCATTTTTTCTTTTTTAAGAGCATTTGAATATAATCTGTTATGTTTATCACTTAATCACCTTATAATTGTTGTAATCAAAATCATATTCTAATATTTCATATTCTTTAGAATAATCTCTATTATGTAGTTTCTTTAACACTCTAACTTCATATGCAAGTGCTTTTTCAACTCCATCATAAGTTTCATATAAGGCAATATCTCTATGGTAGCTTGGATTATATGGTATATCATAACCCTTACGTTTTATCGCATATAATTTCATTCTTCCACATCCTTTAATATCTTTATTGTCCTTGCTTTGCCGTTTTTGGTACTTATATATCCTTTTTCTTCTAAAATCAGCATCTTTTCAAATACGGCATGCGTATCGGAATCTAGCAATTCTGCAATTTCCCTTATTGTTGGACTGTAACCATTATGCTCAATAAACCATTCGATTACTTCTAAAACCTTTTTTTGTTTAATTGTTAATTTCTTCATTTTCTATTTCACCTATTACCCATAAAAGAGTTTCTAATTCAGTACGTTGCTTTATATTATGTTTTTTAATATACTCAATTCTTTCGTTAATCTCTTTTTCTCCCTTAATATTCTTATGGTCTTTATAAAAATTAAATAATTGTTTATGGTGATGATAAGACGCATATAAATCAAAAAGATTATCTTTTATTTCATTATTCATTTTTATCACCCCAAATTAATTCTTGTTTAAAATTACCATTCATAAGATTATTTATAATATAAGTACGTTCATACCTAGATAATAATTGTTTATCTTCATTTAAAAAATTCATTATTCTATTAATTTGATAATTATAAGCTTGCAACTTATGATTAGAATCTATAATTTTATATATATACATTTCAACTTCTTTAATATTCATAGTTTTTTTTGAAATGCCATTTTTAATAAATTCAATCACATTTGAATTTTCGATTATTTCTCCTGTTTCAAACTCATAAAATTTCTTTAATATTTCATCATAACCGCAAAGAGGCATAATACTTCCTTTTTCAAATACATACTTCATTTTTGTACCTCCTCAACTTTATTTCTCCAATGCGATAGTTTAAATTCTTCGTATAATGATAAATATATTTTTCTACCCTTAAAGCAAATCCACGGATTCATAATTAAGTAATAATTTTTGTTTTTTCTAACAGAGTGTATTACGTCTTCTTGGATCAACCCTTTAATTTGACGTTTTGCTGTACTTTCGCTAACGTTACATATGGAAGCAATATCTTTTCGCCTAATATTTTTTCCATTAGAATATTCAAGTATGTTATCCATGTATCCAATAAATTTAGTTAGTTTAGGAAATATAGAATATTTATTAGCAATATCACAATAAGAATAAGGATTTATTTTAATAAAAGAATATTTAATATCCATTGTATCTGACAAATACTCAATAACATTTTTTCTTAAAACTCTATCACCATCAGATAATTTAACATATTTATCACCAGCAGAAATGGTATCGACTATTTTTCCATCAGAGTCACATATATATAGTTCTCTACTTGACATTTTATTTTTCCTTTATTTCTTGTAATTTATTTAAACAACACTTTAATTCAATTTTTGAATATACTATATCCGAATGAATAGGATTTAATATATCAATATTCATCTTTTTTATTTTATTTATTTCTTCTTCAAGCCATTTTTCAAATTCCTTAATAATATGCCTATTTTTTTGATATTTTCTTCTATATCTAGCTTTATCATTATTATATTTTTGTTGAGTTATTGATAAAGCAATTTGTAAAGAAGTATTTATCTTTTTTAATTCTTTATTTTTTTGTTGTAATTGGTCAAAATATTCAACTATGTCATCACATTCGTTATGTTCTAATAAATAATCACAATTATTATGTAAACTATCACACTCTCTTATTTTAGATATTAATTTTTTCTTTCTTTCGATATCAAAGTCAATTATTTTATCACTATCACTCATCTTCATCACCTATATTTTCTAATATCTCTTTTGCTTTAATAAATAATTCAATTAATCCATCAATATGTGCAAGTAATGTTTTATTTGTTTCATCATTTTTAATTGTAAATATTTCTTTCCAATAATCTCTTATTTCTAAATTATTTATTATCATATCTTTTACATATTTAACAATTTGTTCATCATTCATCTTTACCTCCTTTATTAATAAAATCTAGGACTTCTTGATAAATGTCAATTCTTACTGCGTCATAATATTCAATTTCGTTATAATTCAAGTCCTTGATTTTTTCTTCAAGTTTTTTTATATTATCCTCAAGCCAATTAATAAATTGTTGTTTTTCAATATATTCTTTATTAAATTTATTTTTGTTCATAATTATTAATCTCCTTTATTTTTTCATCTAAATCGAAATGTATTATTGAATTATAATTAAAATATTTGTCTATTTGCAATATTACACTATGAAAATTAGGTCTATTTTGATTGCCTTTTTCATCATAAAAATATATTCTTTGTTTTGGACTATATATTCTATAATAAAAATTATATTTTTTTATTAAATTATAAAATGTAACACTAAATATTGCTGTTTCAGGAAATATTAATATTGCATTTTTATTATCTTTTAATATTTTTTCTAATACTTGATATTTAATCGAAAATGGTGGGTTAGTAATACAAATATCATAATCATAATCTTTTTCTAAAAAATCTGTTATATTGTAAATTGAGTTAGGAAAAATTTTTACAAAATTACTTTTGTTAGTATCATAAGGACAAATTATTTTTTGCTTTTTAAAATCTATTATATTCGATAAACATTCGATAAATTTTACTACATTTAATGGTGTGTACCATTCATCCGACATTATATTACCTGTAAAAAAATTTTTCATTTTATTTTTCCTCCAACTTTTCTATTTTGTATTCGTTATTAGTTAGTTTTTCAAAATCACGAAATATTTTATAATAATTGTAATAATAAGTTGATTTCCAACCATTATCATCTTCAATAATGTACTCATTAGGTAGTTTTATTAGTTCTCTATTGTATAAATAACCAATTATATCAGCAAAATAACTTTTTTTAATCAATGTATTATCTCGCCTATATAATTTCATTTGTGTAGAACCTTTAATCTTTTTCATCTTTACCCCCTAACTTTTCTTTTAAGTATTTTTGATTTTTAATAAGTTGATTAATTTTATATTCATAAGCATTTTCAGTAAATGCAAGTCCTTCCTCAGGATAAAATTCTCTTATATCTTCCCATTCATCATTTTCTTCTGGTAGAATTTCAACCTCTTCATTTAAAAAGGTCGACAAAAAATAATCATATTTTGTTATTAGCCAAGTTTCTCTATCATCATTCTTTGAATAATCCTCACCTGCAAAAATATAAATATCTCCTTTGTATTCTATTTTTTTAGGTGCTTTACCATCTTTAATAAGTCCTATTAATTCATACATTGTTATTGTTTTCATATTTATTCCTCCACTTTTTCAACTAAATCTGCTTTTATTAAATCGTATAAAATATCAAGTCTTATATTACCAAGACTATTAAAAAATTGGTCTGATAATATTATTCTTGTATCTTTATAAAATAATAATTCTTTGAAATTCCATATAAAATCTTCTTCATCTAAATCACAACCTAATTCTTTTAAATCGACATTATCTTTTATTTTTAACATATTTATTTAACCTCCTCACCTTGTAAAATTGATTTAATATCTTCATATTGTTCAGTTTCATTAAACTTACAATCTTGATAAACATAATCGTAGCTATGCTCTTTCATGTATTTATTTAATTTATCAATTCGTTGTTGTAAATTTTCATATTCTTTATATTCAATTACATCTAATTCTTGATTATTACTTATTTTTAATAAATAATGTCTTACACTTTTATCTTTAGTTAGTAATTCTTTTATTCTTTCTATTTCTTCATCGGACATTCTAATATTTAATTCACAATCATTCATTTTACTCATCTCCTAACTTATCATTTTCTACTAATGCATCTTCTGTATTATCAAAGTTTTCATGATGGTTTTCAATATTTAGTTTTTCTAAGTTTATGTATATAGATTTATATTTATTTTCATTAATAACATCTAATAAGCATTTTTCATGTGCTTGCTGATATTCACATCCTCCCTCGCCATCATAAATTGCTATTTTATAATATTCCTCACCATCTTTAAATTTTTTATTGCAACCATCACATCTTATATATTCAAGTTTTCTTTCTTTTTTTAATATTGTTTTTGTTTTTTCTTTGCCAAAATATTTCATAATTAATCTCCTATCTTATAACAATTATTTTCTTTTATTTCTTTTATCTCTTTTTTTAAATTTTCATATTCAAATCTTCTATTTCTGTTAAAATCTCTTTGCATGCTTCTTAACATAGAGGATAATATAACTTCTTTATCCGCTTTTAAATCAACTCTTTTTGCGGGCTTAATACAATATAATTCATTCATACCATTAACTGGTTCTGCCCTGTAAGTTTTTCTTTTTGTGCCATATTCATTAATAACATTAGTAGATTCTTTTTCTTCTAATCTATCAATAGCAACATAGCAGCCTATTTCATATGGTATTTCATTTTCTACTTTTTTATATAATTCGTAAGGCATTACAAAATAGTTTTTATTTCCAAAAAATGATAATTTATTTTTTGAGTGAAAGTCCTGTACTGATTGTTTTATTTCAAAACAATTAACTTCCCTTTGACAATTGTACATAACACAATCAACTATTTCTTTACCATACCAACCCAAAGTACATTCGAATACATAAAAATCATTTCTACTATTAAAATGTTTTTCTAATAGTTTTTCCAAATCTTTAGTTGTTTGTGTTTTCATTTTTACCTCTTTCTAATATCTTTTCTAACTCATTCACCCAACTTTCATTATCAAAATTCATTCCTTTTGATTTTAGCCAATTAACCATTACCATTTCTTCTTTTGCAATTTCTAATAAACACTTATTTTTTTCTTCTAATTGGTGTTGTAATTCTTGTATATATTTATACAACTCTCTAGCTTTATCGTTATTTATTTCATAATATAAAACGTTAGTTTGACACCATTGTAAATTTTCTAATGCTTCTTTTAAATTTTCTGATATTTCTTTATTCATTATTTATTACTCCTTTGGCATTTCATAAACATAAGTTGTTGTTCCTACAAATTGATTATTGTTGTTTATTTGTAATCCAATTTTTAAGATATTTTGTATTTCGTTTAATACATCTAATGCTCTTTCTTTTGAATTATAAGTGCCTAATGTTTCATAATATTCTCCTTGAGTTCCAATAAAATCAGGAATGTAATTTGCTATTATCTGGCAATTATTTTGATAATTTACATTTATTTGATTAACTTTAACTAAATTCATTTTATCTTGGCTTCTTATCCATAAATCCATTATTTATCACCATCCACGTACTCATAATCTTTGCCTTCTAAATCTAAATATAGATTCATCCAGTATTCAGCTTCCGCTTGAGCTTTCTCTACTTCGTTATTATCCTTTAAATAAAACCTTGCGTAACTGTTTATTAAATCTTGTTTTTCTTTCATTAATTGATTTGTATATTTAAGTTCTTTTTTTAATGCATTTTTCTCTTCATACTGACTTACTACTGTCAATAGTAATAATGAATATAGTAGAAGCGTTAATGTAATAAATATAGCTGGTATTCTTTCTTTAATTATCTTCATATTTACTCCTTATTTTTTCTATTGTTCTTTTTAAAATTCTATAAATTTGAGTTTGACTTTTATTTAACTTTTTTGCTATTGTTACTTGATTCAACATATCATTTCCAAACAACCCATAATAATGAACTAATACATATTTTTCTTCATCAGTTAATGATTTTAAAATATTATTAATAATATCTTTTTTTATTACTTCCGTTTCTAAGTCATAGTTTGATGGAATTGTATCCTTTAAACAAATAACATCATCTTTACCGTTGTTATATACTTCTTTTTCTAGTGAAATATAATTAAAATTAGCTTTTCTTTTTTCAGTTTTTGATTTTCTAATTTCTACCAAAATTTCATTTTTAATGCAATGACACACAAACGTAGATAATGATGTTCCACATTTTGAATCATAATTTTTAATTCCCTTAATAAGTCCAATAATTCCAACATCAAACCATTCTTCATGGTTTTTATACAATCCCATTTGCTTTAAAACTATATATACTAAGTTTTTATTATCTAATATCTTTTGTTCTTCTGACATTTTAAATACTCCGCTAATTTTGGATCACTATCAGCTAAAGCTCTTAAGCATTGTTGATAGTTGTTATAATAAATTTTCTTCTTTTGATTTGATTTATATAAAGCCATAATCAATATTCCATATATAATTGCCAATATTAACATATCTAATCTCCTTTCAGGTGTCACAAATCACCCCTATTATTACATAATAAAGGTATCATTTTTGGTACTCCACAATATTTGCTTAAAACCCTTATAAAATAAAGCAAAATACCTGGTTTTAAAAGGGATTTGTCTCTCTTTTCGTAATAATACCTATTATGCAATCAAATAATGGTTATCTTATTGTTTTACTATCTATAAACTATCATAGACTTTACTCCGATTTCACTACGATTTGAAAAATAAGTATAAAAAAATGAACAATTTTTGTTCACCTTTGATCTTTTGTTATTTTTTATAGAGGTTTGGGAGTAAAAACACCCCCATATATGCGTAAAAAAATAGGGTTGGGGTACGTGTCAACCTTAAAACGTTCGTTTTAATTACACTAAAATCATTATAAAATATAATAAAAAAATGCATATAAAAATATGCACTTAATAATAAAAAATCAAATAAAAATAGAGAAAAAAATAAAAAATAAATAGCTTGTTTTGTAAATACAAAAATCCGTAGACTTCTGTTACATCTCCACCCACACCATACCACCAACAAATAAAATAATATAATCATGGTATGTATATAATGAATATATATGTACATACTAATATTAGATATAATTAATTATAGCTAAAATGTTGTAAAATAAATAAAAAAATGTAATTAAAACATTGACATTTTTAAATAAAAATGCTATAATTTAATTGTAATAAAGGTTAAGGAAAACCAATATTACAAAGGGATATGATCGAGGCTTTAACTTTCAAGATATAAGGGTTTTGGTAAACTTGAAAGGAGTTGGAAAAATGAAAGTTAAGCCAAATAAAAAACATTTTATATTATTAATAGTTTATATATTAACGCTAGTAATAATTATAAAAGATATTAAAACAATTGTTTTTAATGGAGCTAGTTATACATGGTTTGGTGCTGCAACTGGTTTCATTATAATGTTAGTAAATGTATATTTATATGTTTATTATATAAATTACACAAATAAAAAAAGTGTTAGTGCCCATAATCGAAAAATAAAACACTAACACCAAACAAAAACCTTGAAAGAGAAAAAGTCCTCTTTCGTATCCCATTATAAAATAAATTAATTATAAAAGTCAAGTATGACTTAATGGGAGGAATGAAAATATGTTAAATCAAATTGTATTAGTTGGAAGAATAAAAGAAATAAAAGAGAATAAAAAAAATAAATATGTTGTTATGACATTAGCAATACCACAAACATTCAAAAATGTAGATGGTGAATATGATACAAACTTTATAGACATTAAAATGTTTGGAGGAATTGCAGAAAGTACCAAAGAATGTTGTAAAATTGGTGATATTGTTGGAGCAAAAGGAAGAGTACAAAAGTTAGAAAATGATAAACAGTTAAACATTATTGCTGAAAGAGTAACGTTCTTATCAAGCAAAGCACCTAGAAAGGAAGATGAATAGTAAGCCTTTTGGCTCTCTTCTCTAGGTGATAATATGAAAGTAAAAGAAATGTATTTAATGTTTGATAAAGTGATGAGGTGTAATATATGAAAATACCAAAAGTATCTATAAAATTAGTAAGAGAAACAACTAAAGAATACAATAACAACCAAATAAAAAACATTGATGATGTTGTTAAATTAATAAATAATATTGAAGATGTTTCAAATTTAGATGTGGAAAATGCTTTCGTAGTTTGTTTAGATAATAAAAATATACCTGTTAATTATTCTCTAGTTGCTAAAGGTAGTATAAATATGTCAATAATTGACCCTAAGGTTATATTTAAAAATGTTTTATTAAGTAATGCTTGTGGGTTTATATTGATACATAATCACCCTAGCGGTGATAGTACCCCAAGTACACAAGATTTTGAAATAACTAAAACATTAAAACAAGCTAGTAAGCTTTTAGATATTAAATTTTTAGACCATGTAGTTATTGGAAACAATAATTATACAAGTTGTATGGAAATGGAGATATAGAAGATGGAAAATAGTTATATTAGAGATTATATATGTAATTTATTAGAAAATACCTATAATGATGATTTAGAAAGATTAAAAGCTATTAGTTATGGTTTAGAATATATATTAAATAATTTACAATATCAAAAAGAAACTAATAACGATATTTATAATTATAATAGATTAACAACTTGTTTGATAACAATTAATGAAATAATAAAGGAAAATAAAGGAGATGTAAAAAAAATGATAAACTGGGAAAAAATAAAAGAAAATTATAGTTTGGAAGATTTTTGCAACATAATTGGAAGAAATAAACCAAATAAAAATAGCAAATTATACAAAGAATGGTTATCTTTATATCAAGACATAATAGAAGAACTTGATAAAGAAGAAGAAAGACCAAAAGAATGCGAAATATTAATTGATGAAGCAATAGATTTTTTAAAAGAACAAAGGAGATGTAAAAAATGTTTAAAGAATGGGACAAATTTATAGAAAATAATAAAAGTAATATGATTGAATTTGATATATATTACAATTTAAAAATTAATAATGATTTAGTTATTGATGAGTTAAGTAATGAAGACATAACAAAATTTATTGAATTAATTAAAGAGGCATATTTAAAAGATGAGCAACATTTGGATTTAGGATACATTTGCGATAAACTAGTGGAAAATGCAGATAAAATACTAAAAGAAAATTGGACTAAATGGGATTTATTGGAGGTATGCTATGAGTAAAACATATTGTTATATTAGAATTAGTACAGATAAACAAGAGTATGACAGGCAAATACAAATATTCAAAGATAAAAGCTATATAAACGGGGTTAATTGTGAATATATTGAAGAAACATTCACAGGAACAAAAACAAAACGTCCTAAATTTGACGAAATGATAAACAAAATGGAAAAAGGCGACACATTAATTTGTGAAAGCCTTTCCCGTTTGTCACGTGGTGGAGTTATCAAAACACTTGATTTAATAACCGATTTTATACAAAAAAAGCAAATAAATGTTACAATATTAAAAGAGGGATTTTATTTACAAGCTGGAGAAAAGCCAGACGCAAACACAAATTTATTGCTTGGTATCTTCTCGGTATTAGGGCAATTTGAACGTGATTTAATAAGTGAACGAACTAAAGAAGGATTAAAAGCAGTTAAAAAGAATGGTTCAAAATCTGGGCAACCAATCGGAAGAAAACGCAGCGAATGGGCAAATAAAGAAAATTTCATCAAAACACTTGAGTATATGGTAAATAATAGTGTGGGTCAACTAAAAGCTACACTATTCACCCACTACCCGAAAGATACATTTCAAAGAGATTTACAAAAACTATATAAAAAATACAATACCAAAGATTATGAAAAAATATTATTAATTATAAAGGGGGAAAATTAGACATGACGTTGCTTATTTGTGCCCTTGCTGTATGGATTGCACTTTGCCAATTTGCTGGAAAACAAAAATAAAAAGACTTTACTAAAAGCCTTTTTTTTAATGTTTCAATATTTAATAATATTTTCTATAATTTTTACACATAATTATTCCCTATTTTTAGCCATTTTAAGCAACTTTTCATTTAAGTAGTATAATTTATCAAGATTGATTTAAACTCCTTGAATTTGATAAAATACGTTGGGAAAATAAATTAATTTCACTTGTTTTTATTTGCAATCCTTAATAATAATTAATTGTTTTGAAAGTTCTTCCATTCCTTAAAAAATTTTTCCCGCTCCTTAAAAACTTTTTCCCACTCGTAAAACTTTTTCCTATCCTCAAAACTTTTTCCTAAATAACTTAATTGTAAAACTTCTTCCAAATATTGTTTCAAATTTTTATAAGTTCTAATATCAATGTCCTTATCCTTATATGTATATTTTGTCTGTAAATCTTTAATACTTCTATCTAATGTTTCAATTAAACTAATAATACCTAAAGTCAGATTAGCATTTTGCATAAGTATCCTATCGAATTCACTCATCTTTTTCCTCCCACTCGGCATCAATAATCTTTTTCCCTTTTAACGCCTCTAATTGTGCATTAATTTCATCTATATTTGTTTCTTTTTTGTGCTCTATTACAAGTGGTGTCGTTGCTTCCACAAAACCATGTTGACTTTTTAAGGTAAACATACTTGATATTTCTCTAAGTTCTCCTAATTGTGCTGACGTAAGCACTGATGTTGTTATATAGTCATCTATAATCCCCATTATATCAATTTTTTCCGAATCTACCATATAATTGTCATACGTCTTTCTTGATATCCCTAATAAAGCACAAAAAGACCCCTTACTAGGTGGAAACTTACACACTTGATTTATTTTTGCAATCATTTCCATATATACATTTAACGCTTCACCCAATTCATAAGGAGTATATGACTTGTTTTGAATAGCTGCTATATCTTCCACACTTCGTTTACTTATTAGTGGTAATATTTGAGAAACAGTTAAGCCTTCATTTTTAGAAACTTTTTCTCGTATGACTTCAGCGACTTGTTCCATTTTTTTATGTATAGCAGGAATTAGAACATTTTTTGTTTCTTCTTGAATTTTTTTAATCATTTTTTGTTGTTCTATTTTCTTCTCGTCTTTGTTTTTCAAAATAGTAGTTTGTCTTTTTCTTATCGTTTCCTCTTTGTATTTTTTCATTTAACCACACTTTCTTTAGAACTTGCATATATTTATCATCCCCTTTATATAAACCGAAAGGGTCTTTTTCCATTTTTTTCCATTCTTCGTTTTTACCTTCATTCTCTCTTGGAGATCCAGTTTGCCAATCAGAATATTCCCATAAATCTTTTTCTATATTTCTATAATATAAGTCAGCATTACAATAAAGTCTTTTATAATATAGCCATAAAGCATAATCATCCCAATACTTAAAACTTTTCTTATATTTTTTATTTATAAAATTTATAAACGTAGTATCATATTTACTTATGTATCCCATTTTTTTACAACCTCTATTTCTGTTCTAGGATTATTTTTATCATATGAAACATAACTTCCGTCATGAGAATATACAATATCACTTTTGTCGTCTTGTAATATGCCGTAATGTACTAACATATCGCAAGTAGCTTCTAGTAAATTCACTAGATCTACCCTTCTTTTAGTAGGCATGTAATATACACACTTTAAATTAATAGGATAATCTATTGTTTCTATTTTGGGTATAAAAGGTTTACAATCCTTCTCATATTGCTTATATAACTCACTAGGAATTATCATAGGTCTATTTCGCACAACAACGATTCTCTGTGAATTTTTCTTTGTTCGAGGAGCTATTGGTATAGTAAATTTAATCATCGTAGTGGTCCTCATCCAATTTAATATCAAGAGTATTTCCAATTTCTTTTTCTATAATTTTTAATTGTTTTTCTCTTTTCTTAATAGCCAAATCTATTTCATTTAGTTTTTGTTCACTTTTGTTAATTAATTCATCTAATTGTACAATATCTTGTATTTTTAGCCACTTATTTATTTTGTCACGTATCTCAACTGTTTTATCATCAATCATCGTAGTAGTCATAATCCTCATCGTCTTCATCAGATAAATCTATATCATACAATTCAGCAACAAACTTCTTTAACTTATTAATTCTACCTTCCCTATCGTGTAAAATATCATCTAATTCTTTTATTTTTTCTTTTTTTTCTTTTATCTTTTTATCTAATTTTTGAATGTCAATTTCTTTGTTAAACTTTGCAATTCTTCTCATAGTAGTATCATCTAATTTGATATTTTCTAGTTCTTCATAATTAGAAATGGTACAGCGAAATAACTGTGTTGGGGGTTGAATAAACTTTCTTTTATTATCGCCAGAAGTAGTAATTTCGATTGGTTCATCGACAATAATTTCAAAATCACCCATATTCCCTACTCTATATTGCATATTTTCATCATCATAAATAAGGACTCTAGGCTGGTTTATTGATTTAGGTTGTAATGTTTTTTTCATTTTATCACTCTCCTCTTGTATTCTTCTTTTACTAAAATTTTGCCTTTTTTACTTCTATCGTTTTCGTGTTCTTTTTCAAATTGTTTTAATACTTCACTGATTCTTCTTAAATTATCTATATCTAGATATCCTTTGACATTCATATCTATCATTTCGCTTGTTATATAACAAAACATATCAAAATCTTTTGCTTCTATTAAATGCAAATATGGATGGCTTGACTTACCACATAGTATTGCTCCATTCCATCTTTCATACGGTCCATTATTTCTATTTGGTATTATTAAGTGATGAAATGTATATATATCATTTTTTTGCAAAGAAAACCCCATAAAATCAAGACCTAGTTGTTTTATTTTAAATTCATTTATCATTAATTTAGTGATTTCTTTCATAATGTCACCCACAAAAAAAGAGAACTATAATAGCTCCCTTCATTTTTTCCATTGGTAGACAAGGTAGGATTTGAACCCACAACCGCTCGGATATAAGCCGAGAACTCTAACCATTGAGTTACTTGTCTATTTCCATCCTGTTTAAGGGACAGGACGGGAACCCTAGTCTATGCTACGTAAGACCACTACCGTATACCACTTGGTAACATGTACCTATTGAGTTGTATAAAACTCACTATATCTAAACAGGTCATGACTCCTGTCGCAATAGTCATATTTAAGAGTAGATAAGGATTTGCACCTTATATGCAAGAGGCTCTTAAGCCTACAACGGGATCAGTTTTTAAACTGGAAGATTTACCTGGTTAAAACCTTCAAAATGCAACCGACATTATGCCATAAAGCGTCTACCTATTCCGCCACTACCCATATTGTCTTATAGACAATGTACCGACAATATATTGGTTTTTAGTATTAATTTGGTCACATCATTAATACCTTTGTGACTCTTTGGGACATTCCTTAACCCAAAGATGTTTTTATATATTATCAGTACATCACCTACAAGAGATGATGTTTATCGGAGGATTTGCCGTACCTTAATTGGTACTATGCCAAATAATATATCAACCAGTCTTAATAATTTAACTACTCGTTTTCAGAGAAATATATTATCCAGCATACTACCAACTAATATTCTCTCAAATAAATGGTTGCTGACATGGGAGTCGAACCCATTATTTACAGGGTATGAGCCTGTCGTGATAATCCGTTTCACTCGTCAGTTATGTTTGGTTGCTCTCCCTAGATTCGAACTAGGACATCATAGGTTCAAAGCCTACTGCCTTACCGTTTGGCTAGAGAGCAATGTAAGAGAGAAATATGAAAGGAGGCCCAAATACTTCTCTCAATTGTACTATATCAGAATAGTTACTCCGATTTCACTACGATTCAAATAAATTTTTTTATTTTTTTATAATACAACCATAATGTTGAAATACTGGTTGGTTTTATATCTTTACTATAATTTTCTTGAGAAATTTCTTCAATAGCTTTACTTGGTTTCAACCCATTAAGAATTTTTAAATACAAGCGATAGCAAATTTTATCATCTGATATTTTTTCTAAATTTTGATAACATTTATTTATTAGCTCTTGTTTTTGTTTTATTTTTCTATCAATATCAACACAATTATCAGAATTTTTTAAATCTTTTAAAACATTTATTTCTATTTGTAAATCTTTAATATAAGGTATGCAATCATAATTCATATATTTTTACCTCTAAAAAGGAGTTTCATCATCATTGATTTCTATTTGGCTACCAAATTCACTAAATAAATCATCATCTAATCCTTTTTTAGGTTTCTCTACTGTTTTTTCTTCATTCTTTTTTTCTTCATCTTTTGAAGAATTACTCTTTGCACCTAAAAATTGGACTCTGTCAGCTATTATTTCAGTTATATAAACTCGCTTACCGTCTTTATCTTCGTAGCTTCTTATTTGTATTCTTCCATCTACTGCAATCAAGGAACCTTTTGACAAAAATTTTTTTGCATTTTCTGCTGTTTTATTCCATGTGATTATTGGTATAAAATCAGCTTCTCTTTCACCATCTTGATTTATATAATTACGGTTTACAGCTATAATAAAATTCGTTACTGAATTTTCCCCTACATTTCTTAATTCAGGGTTATTTGTCAATCGACCAATTAAAAATACTTTATTCATATTATCCCTTCTTTCTAAAATTCGTATTTTTCTAAATATTCAATTTCACTAGGGCGTTTTTTATATTTCATACAATTTAACATATATTTTGCTCTATTCTCTAAAACATTTGTTAAATTACTATCCCTTTTTATTAATATTTGTTTATTATGTATTTCAGAAATATTAACATCTAGAGGGTTTTCTTGTTCTTCATCAGTTAATGTATTAATATTTAATATTCCCATGCCAACATCTAACGTAGCCATTTGTATTTGTAATTGAAGAAAATAATTTCTCGGAATATTTAATTTGATTTGATTCCATTCTGCATTAAAAGAACGCTTTGCTATCCATTTTTCAAAAGTTCTTTGATTTATAACCTTATTTTCTACTGGAATAGAAGAATCTTTTTCTCTCGCATCCAAACTAACTACTAATCCAGGCACTCGCTTATTTTTTATTCTTTCGTTATAGATTAATTTATTTTTAGTTGTCATTTCATAAAATTTCAAGCAATCTTCTTCAAGAATATTTCCAGCGGTTATAGCATCATTATCTAAAACATCATAATCTCTTAAACCAACCTTTAAAGCCCAAAGACGTTGACAATCTTCGCTATCAAAGTTAAGGATTTTATATATTTCAGATGCTCCTAATTGTTTTTTTCTTTCTTCTCTCTCATTTAAACTAAGCATTGTTTTTATCTTCTTTCAAAATAAGCTCTAATTGTTCAAGCAATGTATCTTGTTTATCTTTAGAATTAAATGCTTTTAAAAATTCTTCTCTAGTTGTGCCAAGAGCACTATATAAATCTGCTTTAGTTTGAAATTTTTGAACTGCTTTTTCAAACAATTTTGTTATTTTCGTTTGAACTGCACTTATTTTTTTACGTTCTTCCTCTGCTTCTATTTCACTTCTAATCTTATCTGGATCATCATTTGAAGTTGCTATATTAAAATATTTTAATAAGAAATATCTATTTGAATAAGTAAGCCCACTACCAAAAGCTTGGCTACCATCTGCTTGTTGCCCTACAAGTATCCACGGAATATACTCTTTTTCATTTGATGCAATATCTTCCCAAATAAATTCCATCTCACTCGTAACCAAAATATCAGTTTTAGATTGACCCTTTGCATTTTGATAATTAATGGGTTCGGCATTAAGAGTATTCGGTACGAATCTAGGAATTAATCGCAATCCGAGTTCAATCATCTTATTATTGATAGCCAACAATATACTTTCTTCAGTAACATAATTGTAACCATGCCCCTCAGCATCTTTTTGCATTATTGATACTATTTTTTTTAATTCTTGCAATTTTTCTTGTAAGTTCATATCTGTTATCTTTTTCCCCATAAATTACACTCTATTTTGTCACTAAAACACCTTTCTTTAAAATTTCATAACGAGTTAAAATTTCTTCTACTTCTTCTTTAGTTTTAGCAATACTAACGTGAGCTTTTACTGTTTTTACAAGTTCGTTAATTTTATTTATCTCTTTGTTTCTTTCATTCATTAAATCAAAATATTCACTTGGTTTAAAATCTAAATTGATATTATAATCTCCTAAACTAGTCTTAATTAAAGGCTTATTACTATCATCAAAGTCTTGACTAACTATTTCATTTTTTTCTTCTTCCGTAAATTGTGATAAATACAAATTTTTACAATCGTCTTGAAATTGCTCTACTAATAATTTGAATTTATTTATAATTTCGCAATTTTCTCTTAATTCTTCTACTTTTTTGGTTGTGTCATTCTCTATTTTTTCTTTTTGCTTACTAGCATATAAATCTACTAAATTTAAACTTTCTATCATATTATTTCCTTCTTTCTTTTTTACATTTTTTTCATACCAATCGTATAATTCTTGGTTTCTATTTACAATTAAGTTTGTTGTTTGTAAATTATCACATGTAATTTTTATTTCTGATGTTATTGGTGGTTCTACTAATTCAAGTTCACTTGTTAAAAACCAATAACAATGGTCACCAAAATGCTTTTTTTTATTTAACCCATTCCCATTATGCCCATTATTCCAATCATCATGATAAACAAGATATTGGAGACCTAACTCCTCGGTGATTTCTACTATTTTTCCAATTCCAAATTCAGTTTTTACTCTATCTCCTACTTTAAATTTCGACATTTCATCACCTCTATTTCCATACCTCATCTCTAATTAAATTAAATCCTGTTGGCTCTAACAAATCCATTGTTTCCATAAATTCGGTTTGTGCCTCATCACTTAATTGACTTTTATATTTGTCAAACCATTCTTTAAATGTTTTATAATCGCTATAATCATATTCATACCAAGCATCTTTCAATGCATCTCGATTGTCCTTATCTTCTTTTACTTTTTCGATAATGCTTGATGAATAAGATAATGTTTCATTTAGAATATCAGCATATATTTTTTTTGGCACCGTTTTAATTTCTTTATCAGTTTCTCTTGAAACATATTCTATTAAATCAGAACTCTTATCATTTACAACGATATCATCTTCTTTAATATCAAATCTTTCTTTAAGATGCTCTGCATATTTTTCTTTAAATTCATCGTCAAATTCAACATTTGAATCTTTAAGATATTCTCCATCTCTACCTGTTCCATCAATTACTTCATCAACAAATGCAAAGTTATCGACACAACAAGCAACAGATAAAGCCGTTAATCTTTTTAATTCATAAATGTTAATTGACTTTCTATCTCTATCTAAAGTTACATATCTAGCATCAAAATTGTAGCCATAGTCAAAATTATCATCTTCATAAACAGGTAATCCCTCAACAAATACTTTTCCTTTGAATTGTGAATCTGTTAGTATTTCTCCATAACTTGTATGTATTGAATTATAGGCTTGTCCATTTATTCCTAAAAATTCATTTTCTAAATCAGTTAATTCACAACCACTAAACCCTGATATCTCAAATACTAAATCATTACCATTACTATCAGTTTCAGTGATACATAGTACCTCACAATCAAAGTTGTCTGAATATTCAAAACTTGGTTCCCATAACTTATTACCATTTTGAATAGACACATCTTTACCTTCTCGTAATAATACAAGAATTGCTAGTTTGTATCCCTCTCCAAATTGACCTATTTTATCTAAATCATCTTTTTTAGATGTATTTCCAAGAAGTAATGTAGAACTAGGTATTGATGTATTTTTATTTGTAATAGTGATTATTCCATTTTGTTTATCAATATCAATTTGTTCTTCTCCATCACTATCTTTAGCATTTTGTAATAATTCTCTAATTGCCTCTTCTATACCCCAACTAGATACATAATTTCGAGATAAACTTAATTCATATTTTTTCATTGTATATCACCATCAAAACATTCTTTACAAACATTTATTTCCTTTGCTATTTCATATCCTGTTGTTATCTTTTCGCATTCTTTACCCTTTTTATCGATAAATTTATTTACATAAGTTTTTTCTCTTGTTTCGGTAACTAAACGATTTAATTTTTCATTTGGTTTTGTTATTTTTCCACATTTTTGGCATTTGTACATTTTTTACCTCCTATACAATTTTCAAATTCTCTTAATTTTTTTCTATAACAACTTCTAAAAGTTTTAGTTCTATTTTTCTCAAATTCAAGGTTTTTATTTAGCTCATCATTTTGAACAATTACATTTTTTAGTTTCTTTTTGCAACTATTGTATTTTCTTTTAACGCTTTGATATTTAGCGAAAAGCTTACCATAATCGAGAATTTTATCTATCATGTCTTTCATATAATTTCACCCTTTTCAAAGTCATATTTTCTGTTTTTTAACAATTGGAAACCACGCTTAACCTGTCTGATTTCCTTTTCCATTTTTCTAGAACGAGATTCAAGGTCTTTAAGCCCTTCTTCAGCATCTTCTATGTTTGTAACTGCTTTATACCCAAATTTTGTTGAATGAGTTATATAGTAAGGCCTATTTCCTTCGGAAAAATGTTTATTCCAAATTTCTTTGGCTCGTCTAAATTCTCGTCCATCACGACTTATGTTTATCCCGTATTCACGATGAAGTTCTAATTTTATATCATGCATTTTTTTCCAATTACTTAAATCGATTAATTCAATCATTTTTATTCTCCTGTTCTTCGTGTATTTTTAAAGTTTTTACAAGAGAGTCTTTTACATCACCATCATCAATTTTATCTAATAGTTGTTTATTAAATTTCCAATACATATCATTAAATGTTTTTTCATCCATACTTAACAACTTCTTTGTATCAATGTTTTTCCCATAATATTTTTTATAATTTTTAGATATGTAGTCTATGGAATTGCATCTATCAAAGTGGACATCATAATCTTGCAGTTTTATTTTTTTATTACAAAGATTGCAAAAAACATACATACCTTGTGATAGAATTTTTTCACTTAATTTTGTTAAATGTTTAACAAGTTGATAAGGATCTGGATACTTGCCATAATTATCACCATCTTTAAAAAAGCTATTTAGTTTGTTATCAACATCTAAGTAATCATATGGTTCTAAAATTCTATTCCATTCTTGATATAAATTATTAGTAATTAAAAATGATTGCCTATAAATTTGAACCTTATCCACTATTTTTTTTACTTCTTCGCGTGTCATCTTTCACCTCGCAAGAATTCTTCTCCAGCTTTTGCTTGTTCTGCAAGACGTCTTGATTGATAAGTTTGTATCCCCATTTTTATAGTTTGTTTATTTCTTTCCCAATTTCTCACACAAGCTTTCCAGTTTTTCATTGGGTTACGTCCTATCTTCCAACCATTAGATTCATAATAATCAATAAATTTTGCTGCATCTATGTTGTTGTTTCTTTCTTGACAATAGTTTTTTACTTCTTCTAAAGTTGGTTTTTTAAAGCTTTTCTTTGTAAATAATAATTTATTATTATTTATTTCTTTTATATTATTAATACTTGTGTTATTATGGTTGACGTTTTCGTCAAGGGGGGGATTGATTATTTCGTCAAGGGGTATTGTTGTTATCGTCATTACCCTTTTTGAAGTTTTTAAGTCAATAGCCAAGTATATATATCCTCTATTTTTTAGATCTGAAATCCATCTACTAATTGTCTCCTTACTAACTTCATATAATTTTGCAAAATAGTCATTAGTAGCCCAACAGCAACCTTTTTTATTGCATAACGTTGTAATTTCACCATATAACAATTTTTCATTTGCTTTTAATGTATTATCGTATCTAACTGAAGCTGGTATTATTGCATAATAACTTGGTTGTTCCATTTATTCTTCCTCAATCATTTCAGCAGGTACTAATTTATCTTCTTTCCATACATAATCTTGCAAATTATTTGTTTCTTCAAAAGTTAAATCACTTGTAGATATATCTATAATTTTCCTTTCCATATCGTCATCTCCTTCTTCTTTAAAATTTTTACTTTCACAGAACGGACATACTTCATAGCTATAAGGAGTCAAACTATCAAACTCATTTAGCAATCCTAAAAGTCTTTCATATGTTGTGTTAATAATTTTTGGTATATAAAAGATCTCTTTACAATTTTTACAACGATACATATTAATTGCCTTTTATCGAAACTTTTATTTCAGGTTTCATTCCTAAAACTTTACAAATAAGTTTCCACTTATCATCTTTTATTCGAGTATAACCCAGTTCGTAGTATTCCAATTGAACTCTTGATATGCCTGTTTTTTTAGATAATTCCATAAGTGAAAGTCTTTGATTTTTACGTTCCTTTCTCATCAAAAGGCCTAATTCATCGTAAAAAGCAGAATCAATTGTTTTTACCTTTAATTTTCTAATCATTTTTTCTCCTTTCTTTGATTTTTTGTATAAGAAAAACACCTAACTTTACGATGAAATTGACAATTCTAAGTGTTTGTAGTACAATTAAAGTGCTACTTGTCAGAGATGTTTCTTATACATTTGTGATAAGTGGTGTAACACTTCATTTCAAATGGAAAAAATCCATGATGAAAGGAAGTTTAATTACATGTAGGATAGGTTTCTATTTTTCGACGACAGAACCTATTCTTTTTTTGCAATAATAACGTGGCTTATATACACCATTATCACGATTATATAGTAGCAAGTCAATTACTCCGATTTCACTACGATTTAGTGAATTTCTTTTTACTTTCCCTGCTACTATTGTTATAATATCAATAATATTGAAGTATGTCAATAGTTTTTTCTTTTTTATTGATATTTTTGTTATAAATATCAATTTTGTTGACATTTTGCTGTATAAAATACCTAAAAAATGATATAATTTATATATACACTAAATAAAAATCAAAGGATGTGTTAATAATGTTTGGTGATAAACTTAGAGAGTTAAGAACAAATGCTAATGAAAGTCAAGAAGAATTAGGAAATTTGCTAAAGGTCGCTCCTAATACTGTATCATACTGGGAAGCAAATAAAAGCACTCCTTCTTTAACTATGGTGCCAAAAATAGCCGAACATTATGGTGTAACAACGGATTATATGCTTGGATTTAATAAATCAGATATAGATAATATTGAACAACTAAAAAAGAGCTTGCGTGAAATGGGTTTGTTAAAAAATGAAGATCTAACAATTGATGAGTTAGAAACAGCTTTAAAAATTGTTGAAATGATGAAAGAAAAAAAATAATATCATGTTGTAAGGCTAAATTTAATAGTAAAAGATGCTAAATAATAGCATCTTTTTTATTTTCAATAAATTTAATAAAGTCTTCTAACAAATTATCCTTGTTTAAAATAATATATAATTTTATGATGTTCATAAAGCACCTCTTCCCTTTTTTCTTTGATACTGCTCTATTGTACACTAAAGTTTATCTTGATAACTTTGTATATTTATTATATAATTTAATTAGAATTAAGTCAAACGTTTGTTCGAAATTTGACAAAAAAAATAAATTAACTTATCATATTTAATCTTAGGAGGAAATATTAATATGCCAGTATATGAGGAAAAAGAAGAAGTTAATGGACAAAAAAGATATTATATTAGGCTTTACATTGAAAGTCCAAATGGAAAAAGTAAACAAATCACTAGGCACAATAAAAAGTGGATTGGTAGAAATGGGAAAGTTTTAGCACAGCAAGAAGAAGTTAGACTTAGGAATAAAAATTTTAATGACTATGAGGATATGACAGTTGATGAAATAGCTAATGAATATTTAAAAAATTTAAAATTAAATTGGAAAGAATCAACTTATTTAAAAAATTTTGATAATTATAATTTATATATAAAGCCTTATTTTGGATTTAAAAAGGCAAATAATATTTCGGCAAGAGATATTCTTGATTGGAAAAACATCATAAATGAAAAAAAATTTGCATTAAATTATAAAAAAGGATTTTATTCTACTTTCTCAGCTATTATTAATTTCGGTTGTAAATATTATAATTTAAGTAAAAACGTTGTAAGAATTGAAGGCAATTTTAAGAATGTAAAAGGTTCAAAAAAAAAGGAAATGAAAATAATAACTGATTACGAATTTAAAGAAAGTATAAAAAATGAGCAGGATATTTTTTATTATGTTGCATATAATATTTTATTTTATGTTGGATTAAGGAGAGGAGAATTATTAGCATTAAATATAAATGATTTAGATATCAAAAATAATACAATAAGAATTGACGAAACTGTGAATCCAAAAATTTCTTTAACTCCTTATCCACCAAAGACAGATAAAGCTAATAGAATATTACCTATAAAAAAAGAATTAATGGATTTAATACTGCAATTAATAGATAAACGTACTTTTGAAAACGGATATATTTTTTTAAAAAACATTACTCTTTCAACTTTAAAAAGAAAAAGTGATAGAAATTTACGCTCAATTGGATTTTCTGAAAATCAATTAATAAGAATACATGATTATAGGCACTCATTTGCAACTATGTGTATTAATTTTGGAGTTGCAATTCAAGTGTTAAGCGAATATATGGGTCATGAAAATATATCTATAACATGGGACACATATGGTCATTTATATCCTGATGCCAAAAACACTTTGGTTGATAAAATAGGTAATATAATCACTATTGAAAGCGTGGATAAGCTAATAAAACAAGACCAAAAACAAGACTAAAAATTTAAACAATATCAATATTTTCTTTATATTTAAAAGAATTAAATAAAGTTATATTCGATTCTCCTCACCTGCTCCAATATGATAGGAAACTCGAACTTTTGAGATTTCGAGAGTAATAAATGCTAACAGAAATGTTAGTTTTTTTGT
>CANQZW010000008.1 GCA_947628435.1 uncultured Bacilli bacterium
GGGTAAGGGGTTTTATTGCCTTTTTAATAAAAACTTGTTTTTTATTTATGTTTTTTAAAAGCAATAGCATATTTTACGTATTCTTTTATAAAAAGGTTAACTATTAAAGTTAATTTAAAACAAAACTCATCTTATAAAATTTCTATTAAACTTAATAAGATGATTTAATTTTATTTTTTTATAGCTACTTGTAATTTTTCATCATAATAACTAAACATTTTCTGTATTATATCATTACCAAATTTATTAATCATTGAAAAATCCGACTTTAAGTTTTTAAATTGTTCAGAACTTAATATTTCTGATAAATATCTAATGCTTAAATAACTTAAATCATAACCATTGTAATTCTCGTTAACAAACGAAGTTCCGTGTTCCAAACTATTTATTTTAGGTATAATTTTTGTTTGCTTTTTTACCTTTAAATAAAAACTATTAAAAGCATCAGATTGGCTTAATAAATCCTTTTCTCCTGACATAAATTGTGCCATACCCTCGTCATACCAAACTATTCTTTTTGAATAATCATTATTTAATATATATTTCATATATAAAATATGGAATAATTCATGACTAGCGTTATATACTTTTTTTAATTGATATTTGGGATTAATACATGCATTTACCATTCCATTATCATAAGTCCCTTTAGCATATTTAGGTAACGAATCTCTTTCACCTCTTATAGAATATATAAACTCTCTAAATTCTTCAACATTATCAAAATAATTAACAACTATTTGTTCATCATTAGTAATATCAAAAAACAATTTAAATTCTTTTATTTTTTGATTAAGTAATGAAACAGTTGCTTCTGCTAAATCTTCTAAACTTTCTGAATAATTAATCTTATATAAACTTGTTTCTAAAACTTTTTTCATATTTGTAATCTCCTATGTTTAATTACATCTATCTTTAATTTTATCATATTCTTTTAATGCTTCTAACATTTCTTCAACAATTACTTTGTTTACTGGATTATCAGGTATGCTATCTATCAAAATTTGCTTTACTTTATTAATTGGTACAGTAATAGGAATATAATTTCCTTCTTTTTCTCCTTCATCTAACTTAGCATATTTCATATTAAATTTTGCATCTGACTTAACAGTGAAATAATAGATTTCGTTTTTTCTATTCTTGTTACTTTTATGGTAATTTTTATTATAATAAGTTATTTTTTGAAATGGTTCTATTTTTGCATCTTTTAGTTTTATACCTGTTTCTTCTTCTATTTCTCTTAATAAACACTCGGTTAATGTCTCTTTTTCTTCTAAGTGTCCGCCGGGAAATTGATATGTTTTATTAGAATATCCTAAAGTAATTTCATTTTTACTATTTATTATTAATGCTTTACATCTAATAACAACTTCATCAATATCATCTTCAGTTAAATTATCATAGTTATACAATAGTTCTTTTATTATAATCACTTCCTTTACTACTTATAATATCATCTATTTTTATTTATATATCACTTTAAATATTTCAAATATTACTTTAGTATTTTCATTAAAACTAGGATCTATTTTACTAAAGTAATTTTTATGAACCTTTCTCCATTCATCTAAAGAGTTATTTTCTCCTTCTTTTTTTGCTAAATTCCAAGTAATATTCTTAAATTCAGTTACAATAACTTCTTTTGTTTTTACCATACACACGTTATTATTATTTGAATCAGTAAGCACTGATATATCACCTATCGTAGGTAAACTATCATATTCATACAAAGATGTGGTTGCCGTCTTTTTACCATCTAAAACAAGATTAATTAATTTATCTATATCTATACCAAATTTTAATCTATCAAGTTTATTTAATAAAATAACTATATTTTCCTTATTGCCTAATGTATCAGTTCCTACATATTCCCCTACTATTTCAAAGTTACATTTTTTATAACACTTAATAGCTCTTTCATTTCTTTTAAATGGTCTTAATATTATCGAATCAGCATGATATTTTTTATATATAATATCATTAATCGCTTCAACTACTTTTTTACCTATACCTTTATTTAGGTAATTTTCATCTCCAATAAACACATCATATTCATAAATGTTTTTATATTTATTTAACTCATTTAGATTTATGTCATTTTCAAATTTATATATTTGAGCTAAACCTATATCAATATTATTTGACCTTATAATATATAAATTTTGTTTTTTCATTTTTAATTTGTATTTATATTTGGAAACTATTTCATCATAAGATAATATTCTTTGTTCGAACCACTCATATATATGTTTTCTTTTGCACCAATTATATAGTTTTTCATAATCTTTTTTGTTATCGCGTAATTTTCTAAAAGTAATATCTAAATTATTAATATAACTATTAAATTCTTTAAATGAAATATTTGGATTTACTTTATAAAACTCTGTTACTGGCCTTGATGTTCCACCAGAAAGCTCTACATAATAACTATTAATTTTTTTAACAGCTTCTTTTTCACTTTTATATTCATAAATACCCATTTTATACCAATTAGGATGCTCTATATGATAGACTTTGTTACCAATATAACATAAAATAAAACAATGCATATGTTCTTCTTCATCTAACTTATTAAAATCATTTGGTTCGTATATTCTTGTTACAAACATCTTATTTTTTATGTTTATTTTATTTAATAGATAATTCATCAAATTCACTTGTTCAATGCAAGTTCCTATACCATATTTTAATATTTCATCAATTGATAACGTTCTATAAAGGCTTCTAAAACTTTTCATATTTCCAATATGAATTTTACCATTTATGTCCATCCATCCATATCTTATATGGTTTTTCATAAAAGTTAAAACATCATTTATGTTATTTATTTTATTGTTCTTAGGTAATACTTTATCCGTCTTAATTCTTACTATTACACTATCTACATTCTTATTAAATTTTTTCCATTTAGTTTCCTTATATATTTCAAAACCCACGTTCAAAAATGTTTTTAAAGTATTTTTTCTTTCTTTTTCAAAAATATCATAAAGGTATTTTATTCCTTGCTCATTTGCTTTTTTTACTAATAGTCTTAATGCATCTTTAGAATACCCTTTACCACGATATTTATTTTCAATTAAAACACCACATTCATCTATATTATCATTTTTATTATATTGGTAATTAACGTATCCAACATATTTATTAATATCACAGTCTTTTATGTAAGCAAAATACTTATTTTCATTTATTCTTTTATTATATGTAGCTATCCATTTTTCTTTAGGAAAATAAATACAACCAGTATCATAATGATACCCTAAACATGATACATCATATCCTGCATTATAACTCATTGTTTTAGGATCACTTTCTAATTTTTGTTCATAAGAATATTGATTTAATTTAGGAATAACTAATTCTATATTTTTCATTAAACTCTATCTTTTCCCCACCAATCAGGTACTAATTCTTCTAATTTTATTATTTTTTTAGAATCAACATCTTTTAGTATTTCAATATTTTTACTATTTTTAGAAAGTTGCATTAAATATTCTCTACATGCCCCGCAAGGAGATCCTACATTACCTTTAGAATCAATACACACTAGTTTTTTAATCTCATTTTCACCATTTGTTATCATATTAGTAATGGCATTTCGCTCAGCACAAATACCAAGAGATGATGCAGTATCAATACAAACTCCAGTATAAATATTATGATTTTTAGTTAGTATTGCTGCTCCTACCCCACCAGCACTAATCATACCTGATATATCTTTTGGATTTCTTATATTTTTAGCTTTTTCATATAATTCTTCCCAAACAGTATTTTCGCTATATAAATATTCTATATGAATAGCATATACTCCATTTTTCTTAATAGCTTCTTCATAACCATCAAGTTTATTTACGTTTTTAATTGCTTCTTGTTTATCATTAATAGAAGAAGTTGTATATTTAGTTCCTTCTAAAGTAAATAATTCTTCGAGTGTTTTATAATGATTTATTTCTTTTACTTTAACATAAAATGTACCTACATTATTGCTAGTAAATTCTATAACATCATTTTGTTTTAATTTGCTATAATCGTGCTCACTATTTTCTTTGTTTGCTCTTATTTCTACTTTTTTAGTTTTATTTTTAATTGCCAAAGCTGCTCTATCATTAATATTTAATTTTATTATCATTTTAATAATCTCCTTTTTATTAAAAAAATTCTGCATAATGCAGAATTAAATTTTATAATCAAAAGAATATTCCTAAAAACTTAATAAATTAGGAGTCGTAATTAATTCTGCATTATTTATAACTTGTAAATTTTTCATAATTAATCACACTCCTTTCTTTAAACAATTTACGATCATAATATAACATAATTTATTAGTTTTGTAAATTATATGCAGCAATTAAAAAGCATATTAACTATATTATGCTTTTTTTAAATCTTTTTATAAATCGTTATAACATATAAATCCATACAATCATTATTTTTATCATATATAACATTATTAATAATTGAAATCATATGATAAAAATCCTTCTTATCATAACAAAATATGATATAAGAGCCATCATCTATTTTTAAATCTTTAACTTTTATTTCATCATCATAATTAATTTTAATAATATTATTATCTTCCATATATTTTTCAAATACAGGAACATCATTAAATGAAGCACAATTTAATTTTTTTGCAACTATTAATAAATCATTGTAAACATCATCATATTCTTTATTTAAAATCTTACATAAACTTCTTATTACACAATTACTTTTATCATTTTTACCTGATATATAAAATTCTTTAAAGGTCACTTTATCTCCTATTCTTTTATATTAATATGCATTTAAAGATATCACTATGAGTACCAGTTTCTATAAGTGATACAACTATTATGTCATCAAAGATTTTATAAACTAAAAGCCAGTCTGGCTCTATATGACATTCATGACAGTTATTATATTTTTTATTATCATTTAGCATATGATCTTTATATTTAATCGGTAATTTTTCACCATTTTTTATTTTTTTTATAACATCAATTAACTTATTAATATCTTTACCACGTTTAGCCATCTTATTAACTTGTTTTTTAAAAACGTTGGTGTATTTAATTTTATAATTCATTTTAATATATCCTTAAACATTTCATCTACGTTATCATATGCTTTTACTTTTGGATCATTGGCTATTTTATCAGCTTCTTTTAATGCTTTAATTAGTTTCCTAGATGGCTTTTTTTCTTTTATCTCAAAAGGTATTTTTTGTTCTTTTACACTTTGGGTTAAAAAAACATTTATCGCACTTGTCATATTAAGTCCCAAACTCTTAAAAAGAGCTTCTGCTTCCTTTTTTAAATTACTATCTAATCTTATGTTTAAATTAGATTGCTTGGAAATACTACTCAATTATATCACTTCCTTTCATTTATATATTAGCATTTTAAAAGTCAAATTGTCAATACAATGTATTTACATTGTCATTATATAGTATTCTCTATTTTAACTTTAATATACATAATTTTTATAAAAATTAAAAACTTCGTTTTTTTAAACGAAGTTCATAACTTTTATTATTTAGTATCCTTTTTATTATCTTTTTTTATTCCGTGGCTTTCTCTTACTTTATCTTCAATTTCTTTAGCAAGGTTAGGATTATCTTTTAAGAACTGCTTAGCATTTTCTTTACCTTGTCCAATTTTTTCACCCTTATATGCATACCATGCTCCACTTTTATCAACTATTCCTATTTCTGATGCTAAATCAAGGATTTCAGCTTCTTTTGAAACACCTTCACCATACATTATTTCAAGTGATGCGGTTTTAAATGGTGGTGCCACTTTATTTTTAACTACTTTAACGTTCGTTTTATTACCTATTACGCTATCACCATTTTTTATTTGCTCACCACGTCTTACGTCAAGTCTTATCGTTGAATAAAACTTAAGAGCTCTACCACCTGGAGTTGTTTCTGGATTTCCAAATAAAACCCCTACTTTTTCCCTTAATTGGTTAATAAATATTGCAATCGTATTAGTTTTGTTTATTGTGCCGGATAGTTTTCTTAGGGCCTGGCTCATTAATCTTGCTTGAAGACCAACGTGTGAATCACCCATTTCACCTTCTATTTCAGCTTGTGGAACAAGAGCTGCAACCGAATCAATTACAACTATGTTTATGGCCTCACTTTTAACTAAAGCATCACATATTTCTAATGCTTGTTCTCCAGTATCTGGCTGAGATAACAATAATTCGTTAATATCAACTCCTAAATTTTTAGCATAAACTGGATCAAGCGCATGCTCAGCATCAATAAATGCTGCTTTACCACCAGCTTTTTGAACTTCTGCAATGGCATGAAGTGCAAACGTTGTTTTACCTGATGATTCAGGTCCATATATTTCAATTATTCTACCCTTAGGATATCCTCCTACTCCCAAAGCTATATCAAGGGTTAAAGAACCACTAGATACTACGTCTATTTCAGTATGAGTTTCCTCACCTAATTTCATAATTGAACCTTTACCAAATTGTTTTTCTATATCAGCAAGAACTTGGTCTAAAGTCTTATCCTCTGCTATTTTTTTTGTCATTTATATCCTCCAATCATTTAATACAATAATATTATAAATGATAAAATTTCAAAAATCAAGCCTTTTTTCGAACAAACGTTTGAATAATAGTAAACTATTTCCTGCAAAAATTAAAAAATTCCCTATATAAAAGGAATTTTCTGAATATAATTTTTAACAATTATTTATTTTCTACTACTTCTTTTTTTTCTTTTTCAACATCGTTACCAAATATTAAATCCTTATTCATAACATAATACTGAATACCTGATATAACCGAAAAAATAGTAGCTAAAACAAGTAAGAAATTAGCAATATCAAGGTTAAATAATTCAAATGGCAAATTATAACATAATGTTAAAACAATACCTAGCATTAAAAACGTCGTCTTAATCTTACCTGATTTTATCGCAGCAACCACTTTTCCTTTACTTCCCGCAATCATTTTTATGGTATCAACAACGGTGTCTCTAAAGATTATTATAACGGTAATTATTGGTGCTACAAATCCTTGTGCACTTAATATTATAAGTGTTGAATTAACAAGCATTTTATCAGCAATAGCATCAACCATTTTACCAAAATCGGTTACCATGTTATAACGTCTTGCTATGGTTCCATCTAAAAAATCAGTAATTGATGCAATAGCAAAAATACCAGCTGCTATTAAATATCTTACATCTACTGTTATAGTTCCAATTAAAAACTTTGGAAACTCTATATTTACCATATAAAAAGGAAATAATAATATGGTAATTAATACCACTGTTAAAAATATTCTACTTATCGTTAATTTATTAGCTAAATTCATAATTTCACCCCTAATTTTCTAAATATGTTATGTTATTATCATCATTATTCTTTGGACTTATATATTCTGCTACAACTATGTACCCAATTAAAAATATTAAAAGTAAAATAATTAGTGTAACTATTACAGGAATTATCTTAGAACTTTGTTTTTCTTCCATAGTATAAGGAGATACAACCTTTTTTTCTTGCTTTTGCTCTTTTTGCTTTTCCTTTGATGCTTTTTCTATTTCTGCTATTGGAATCTTTGATGTTTCTTCAAAGAAAAACTCGTTAAATTCATCCATAATTTTTTCTTCATCAAGTCCTAAATACTTTGCATAATCCCTAATAAAACATTTAAGATAAAAGACATCTTTAAAAACTTTTAAGTTACCTGCTTCTATATTTTCTATTTGAGATACTCTTATGTTAAGGTCTTCGGCTGCTTCTTGTATACTTACTCCTTGTTCTTCTCTTACCTGTTTTAATTTTTCACCAATTTCCTTCAAAGTTTTCACTCCTTTATTTAAATAATCATTTTAATAAGCCACGTTCTGTACCATTTACATGGTCGCAAACATTTATCTATGCATAATGCATCTATTTATCCGTTTTATTCCTTCAAAATAGTTCCCCTACCAAATTTGGGTTTCTCACTCATGGGGTTTACCCGTTCCACCTGATTCGTTTCCAAATCAAATCGTCACTATGGCACTTTATGCCTAAAATAACCATATCAAAAAGACTATAGGTTACTTCGGCGCCGTTAGGTTTAACCTACCAAAGGTTATTTATTCCCTTTGCATGAACACTACGTTCATTTCAGAAACGTGTGAGCGTGGACTTTCCTCTACTAATAAAATTAGCAGCGTTTGCGTAAAAATAATTATTCTTCTTTATCATATATATATTTTTCCAGCTGTGATAAACGTCTTAATATATCAACATTAGTAATTTCTTTTTCACTTTTCTTTACTATGTCTATATTAGCTTTTAGATTTCTAAGTTCATGCTTTAAATTTAAGTTTTCATTAGAAAGTTCTTTATTTTCATTTTTCAACTCTCTAATTATATTAATAAATTCTGCATAATCTTTAATAATTTGATCTAGATATTTATCCACTTCTTGAAGTCTATAACCTCTAGTATCAATTTTAAAATCTTTTTCGAAGATATCTTGCGGAGTTAATGCAATTCTTCCATTAAACATATCTACCACCTCTGCATTTAACATTATCGCAATTTTTTAACTATTTGTCAATTTACAAGTAGCTTACCTTTACTTAACGTCTATTGCTTTTTTCTTATTTTTGAAAAATATTTAACAAGATCATATGAAGAAACAGAAAAACTAAACGTTATAAATCCTATAAAAAAGCTTTCAAAACTTATTCCAAAGAAAACGAAGTTTATTATTAAACTAGATAATAAAATAATCCAAACAATGTATTTGCTTTTAACATGAAAAGTCATTTTTATTGTATTACCTAATATGTTTAAAACTATCCAAACACAAAAAATATGAGGCAGTAAAACATATAAATTTTTTATTTCTTCCAATTAAATCACCTAATTAAATTTATTCATTACAATTACATTTTCTTCCAATTTTAACGTTTCTTCTATTATTTCATCAAATAAGATTAGCATTAAAGTTTTATCGACCATTTTTAACCTCCTATCATAAAAATATCATATAAAAAAATATTATTTTTATTTTCGACAATTCTTTTCAAAATATATGACAAAAAAACTTTATTTGTAGTATAATTAACATGGTGAGATTAATGAAACTTAACTACCTTTTAAAAAGTAATTACGCCAATCGTGGTTTAGGTCTTGAAAACGACATAAATTTAGCTAATGAATATTATAGAATTAATGATATAGCCTACGTATATAAAAAACCTACACCAATAAAATTAGTTAATGTTGATTATAAAGTAGGAAAAATAAAAGAAGCATATTTTGAAACACCATCAACAACTGATTACAATGGTATTTATAAAGGCAAATACATAGATTTTGAAGCTAAAGAGACGAAAAGCAAAACATCTTTTTCACTAGCTAACATACACAAGCATCAAATAAAGCATTTAATAGATGTTAAAAATCACGGAGCAATATCATTTATAATAGTGAGGTTTACATCTTTAAATGAAACTTATTTTTTAAGTACCAAAAAACTTGAAGAATTTTTAAATAATAATCAAAGAAAATCTATACCATATATTTTTTTTAAAGAATATGGTAAAATAATTAAAATTAAGTACAATCCTAGAATAGACTATCTTGAGGTAATTAATAATTTATATTTTGGAGGTAATAATTATGATGAAAAAAAGAACTAAAAAAAGTAGTAATATTTCTAAAAACATAAAAGCAAAAACAAATCAAGTTAAAAATAAAGTTATTAATATGAAAAATAACAAATCAAATATTAGTAAGAAAAAAAGAATTGTATTAAATATTTTATTAGTAGGAGTTATAACTTTCGTAGCAATTATTACAGTTTTTTTCTCATACGTTATAATAAAAGCTCCAAAGTTTGACCCAAATAATCTTAAATTTAATCAAATGACAGAATTATATGATAATGAAGGTAACTTGATTGTAAAATTAGGAAACGAAAACAGAACTGAAATAACTTATGATGAGTTACCAGAAGTATTAATTGATGCAATTGTTGCAACTGAAGATGCAAGATTTTTCCAACATAATGGGTTTGATTTAGCAAGATTCGTTAAAGCAAGTATTGGTCAGGTATTTGGTAAAAACTCAGGAGGAGCTTCTACCTTAACGATGCAAATTGTTAAAAATAACTATACGTCAACTGTATCAACTGGTTTTGAAGGTATAGTAAGAAAATTTACTGATATTTATATTTCTGTATTTAAAGTTGAAAGAAAATACACAAAAAAAGAAATTATGGAGTTTTATGTTAATGACTCATTTTTAGGTAATAATGCCTATGGTGTTGAACAAGCATCTAAAAACTATTTTGGAAAATCTGTAAAAGACCTTAATTTAGCTGAAGCATCATTTATAGCAGGTTTATTCCAATCTCCGTTTTATTATAATCCTTATAATTATCCTGAAAGAGCGGAAAAAAGAAGACAAACAGTTTTATATTTAATGCAAAGGCATGGCTACATAACAGAAGAAGAAAGAAAAATAGCAGAAGAAAAACCAATAACATCTTTCATTAAAGAAGAACAACAAAATAACAATTATAAAGAATATCAAGACTACGTAGAAACAGTTATAGAAGAATTAGATAAAGAGTACGATTTAAGTCCTTATACAACCCCTCTTAAGATATATACTGCTATGAATAAAGAAAAACAAGATTTTGTTAATAAAGTTATGCGTGGTGAGGCTTGGAAATGGGAAAATGACGTTGTACAAGCTGGAATTGTTATGACAACCAGTGAGACTGGTGAGGTTATCGCCGTTGGAGCAGGAAGAAACAGAGAAAATCAAATGTCATTTAATTATGCAACACAAACCAATAAACAAATTGGTTCAACAGCAAAACCAATATTTGATTATGGACCAGCAGTTGAATACTTAGGTTGGGGAACTGTTAATTATATAAAAGATGAACCTCATTCTTATAGTAATGGTAAAAGTATATCTAACTCAGATGGTGGTTATAGAGGAATATTACCAATGTATCAAGCTCTTGGTCTTTCAAGAAACGTAACAGCACTAAAAACATTCCAACAAGTATCAAGTGAAGTTGGTAATGAAAAAATATATGAGTTTGCAACTAATTTAGGAATTACACCAGAATCAGAAAACGGTAAAGTACATGAAGCACATAGTATTGGTGCGTTTGAAGGTTCAAAAGAAAAAGGAAAATCAAGAACAAGTCCAATGACTATGGCTGGTGCATATCAAGCATTTTCTAACGGTGGATACTATGTTAAACCTCATACAATTAAGAAATTTGTATATAAAGAAACGGATGAAGTCGTAAGCTTTAACAAACCAAAGACAAGGGTTATGAATGATTCTACCGCATACATAATAAATTATGCTCTTAATTGGTCAGCAACAGAAGGTCTTGCAAAAACCGCAGCAAACATAAGTGGTGTTCAAACAGCAGCTAAAACAGGTACAAGTAACTATGATTCTAATACCATAAGAAGTAAAGGCCTATCAAGTAAGGCCGTTGCGGAACTTTGGGTATGTGGTTATACACCGACTCAAACAATAACGTTCTGGTATGGGTATGATAACTTAAATAAAGGTTATTATAACACAACTGCTACTTGGAATATTCGTGATAGATTTTATCGTAATTTAGCTGATAATTTATTTGATAAGAATGGAGCAACTTTTAACGTACCATCAAGTATTGAAGCAGTACAAGTAGTAAAAAATTCTATTCCATTAAAACTTGCAAGTGCAAGTACTCCAGATAGCATGAGAGTAACTGGTTATTTTAGAAAAAATACTGGTCCAAAAGAGGTAGCAAAAGAATATGATATATTACCTAGCGTAAGGAATGTAACTAGCAAAGTTTCTGGCAAAACAGTTCAGTTAAGTTGGACTGGATTAAGTGCTGAGGATATGCTTAATCTAAACTCTGATGATAGTTTTGGAATGCTGGGTTATGATATATACATAAAAGACGGTACTAATGGCACAGAAAAATATATAGGAACAACAACTCAAACTTCATATACTCATACAACTAATTATGAAAACCCAATATATGTTATTTATACTGCGTATGCTAATTACAAAACAAATAGAAGTAAAGGTGTGGAACATAAAGTATCAGTTGTATCTGACTTCGATTTAGAAGCTGATGATGAAACAGTAGAACAAAATTCAACTTTTAACGATAAAAAACCAATTAGAGTTTACTATAACTCTGTTGATGTTACAGCACAAAGTAAAATAGAATTAATATCAGGTGAGGTTCAAATTAATAAACCAGGAGTTTATGAATTATTATATAGAGTTACTTTCCAAGGAAACTCTAAAACAATTTCAAGAAAAGTAACAGTAAAAGAAAAAAGCTCATCAAGCCCACCTACAACTGAAAATACTAATTCTAGAAATAATTAAAGGCATCTATTAGATGCCTTTTAATTTATAATATTTTACTCTTCATTTAACCAATCATATTCGTAATATGATTCTTTTTTTTCTTCTTCTTGTTTTTTTAACTTGCTATTTACATCATCAGGTGTTTTTATACCCTTTTTATTCCATTCAAACAATATTTTATCTATGTATCTTAAATTATTAACTCCATTAAATACCGCTTCTTTTAATGCTGCTATTATTAAATCCTTTGATATTTTAGATTCTATCCAATTATTTATTATATCATATTCCATAGGAGATAATGTTCTTCCAAATTCTTTTTCAAAATTATCAAACAAATCACTATTATCATTAGCTTCTTTATCATCATCAAGAATTTTAGTCATAAGTATCTCATAAAAAGAACTTATACTTAATATTTCTTCTAATATTCCATCAGTATTTTTTTTCATACTTAAAGATAAGATATTTTTATCTTTAAGTATTGAAATTGAATCTAATAACTCTTTTTCTGTAAAATCTATATCTTTTAATATTTTTTTATAATCAAAAACTATATTATTATGACCATTTAATAGATATATTAAAAGTATTAATGAATTGGTATCTAACATCATTTCTTTTGCACACTTTAAAACAGTTTTATCAACCGTAAAATGATTATCATTATCAATAAGTTTTAGGATTTTATTTTTAACCATAAAAATCACCTTCTTTAAGATAAATTATAACACATTAACTTTATATGTATCAATTAGATATCTACTTAGTGTTTCTTTATTATTTAATAATATATGACTAATTATTTTAGTTTCTAAATCTTTAATAATCATCTTAACTTTAGATTTATCCTTTATTTTTAATAATTCAATTATTTCAATTGGTTTTATTGCTATTTCAGACTTATTTTTTATTGGTAAATTATCATATCTATCATATATATTAGACTCCTTAATATTAAGTATTTGTGCTGCTATATAACATACGTAACTACCATTATTATATAATTCTATATCATTTATCTTTCCATCCTTTAAAATGCCTAAAATAGCGTTCATATAAGACTTTTCATTATTAGTAAACTGATATTTAATACTAGGTTTAACTTGTACCCAAATTCCAAGAGGATCATTAGTATTAATAATTTCGTTATTCAAGTTTATATCAAGGTACTTATCTAACTTCAAATCTTTTATAAGCTTAATACCAAATAAAGCATTAGCGGATGAAAACATCTTATTTAATTCCTGTTTTTTTCTATAATACGAAAGTTCCTTTAATAAATATCCATTATCTAATATAGCTTTTTTTAACTCATAATCTATTTTAAAATTAAGTTCTGTTGCAAATCTAACTGCTCTTAATATTCTAAGTGCATCTTCTTTAATCCTATCATTAGCGTTACCAATTGATCTTATAATTTTATTTTTAATATCAACTTTAGCATTAAGTAAATCAATAATATTTGAATTACTATCCATACATAAAGTATTCATTGTAAAATCACGTCTTTTTAAATCCTCAATCAAACTATTAGTATAAGCTATTTTAGATGGAGATCTACCATTTTTATATTCTAAATCTATTCTATAAGTTGTTATTTCAAAATTAATTTTTTTATATACTAAATGTACGGAACCATAATTTTCAAAAGGCAGCTTAATATCATTAAATATTTTTTTAATATCCATAGGTGTTGCATTAGTACATATATCAACATCATTACTTTTTCTATTTAAAACATAATCTCTTACAAAGCCACCAACTAAATAGGCTTCATATCCGTTACCTTCAAAAATTTTTAATAATTCTAGTGCTTTTTCTAGCAAGTTAATCACCACTTTAATTATATCATTTTTTCAAAATAAAAAAACCATATAAATGGTTTTTTATTATTTGTTTACAGCGTCTTTTAATTTAGAACCAGCTTTAAATGTAACAGCTGTTCTTGCAGCGATTTTAACTGTTTCTCCAGTTCTTGGATTACGTCCTTCTCTAGCACCTCTTTTTGATGTTGCAAAAGTACCAAATCCAACTAATGAAACTTTATCACCTTTTTTTAGTGTTTCTGTAATACTTTCCATTGTTGCATCTAAAGCACGTGTAGCATCAGCTTTTGTTAAACCTGCTTTTTCAGCAATCATTTCTACTAATTGTTGTTTTGACATAATAAACCTCCATATTTATGTTCATTTATAAGCTATCTTGCTTACAATATAAGAGTAACATTTTTATTAGAATATTTCAAGTATTTTATGAATAAAAATGTTATTTTTTGCTTATTTTTCAATAGTTTTCATACTTTCCATCGCAAATTCCACTACTAATCTTCTATTTTTGTTATTTTTTAGACACGTAATTAGCAATAATTTTTTAGAATCCATCTCATCATATAGTATATAAACATCTTTTTTTGAAATATCATAAACACTATTTACAATATATTTGTATTCTATATTGTTATGTATTAAATAAGCAACATCTTTTTTCTTAAGTTCTGATAATCTATTAAAATATGTTCCTGTTCCCATTCCAGAGTGACCAAAAATTATTATTTTATTATCTGGATTAAAGTTTTTATAATATACCAATCCATAATCTAAATTATCAAAATTTGTGGTGGCCTTATTCACTTTTAAAAACAATTCTATTTTAGGAATTTTTAACATTTTAATATTAATATAAGATTTAACCTTAGTATCATAAGTAACTTTTTTATTATTATCTAAAGAAAAATTAACGATATAAATACAAATTATCAAATAAAAAATAATTATTATTAATTTAACTATTTTTTCTTTCATAATAGTATACTAAGCCTAATGAAAATATTAATAACATATACGATGGTTTATACTGTTTACCTGTATTAGGCAACTCATTTGGTACATCCTCTTTTAATTTATGATTTACGATAATTATACTTTTTACCTCTTTGTCATTTATAACCTCTATTATTTTATCTTCTGCAACTGATATACCTTGCTTAATAGTATGTTGTTTTAATACGTACTTGCCATATGGCAAAACAAACTTTATAACTCCGTTTTTATCAGTTACATAAGTTCTTATCAAGCTCCCATTTTCATCATATAATCCAAATTCTATACCTTCCTCAGGTGATATAATACCATTTTCTTTATCATCTAATACCTTAGTTACAATTATTTCATTCTCTATTATTTTTTCATAAGAATTAATTACTGATTGTAAATTATCCGTTGTAACAGTTACTTTATAACTCTTTTCATCTATCGTATATCCTAAACTTGCACTAATTTCCTTTATAGTGTATGTTCCTTTAGATAAGTTAGAAAAAATTACTGTCCCAGAATCATCTGTTATCTTAGTATCAACTATGTTGCCATTACTATCATAAAGAGTATATTTTGCACCCTTTAAAGTTGCTTTTGAAGAAAAAGGATTTTTAGAATTAGTATTTTTATCTAATTTATTAACTATTATTTTCCCATAATCTGATAACACATTATAATTATTACTATAATCATACGCATATTCAAAACTTCCAATGGTTTGATATCCTGATTTATAATAAAATATTGGTTTCTTACCATTATTTTTTCTTCTTAAAGAAAAATTATTATTATCATCTTTTATTTTCATTACAATAGATTTTCCATTTATTTTTACATCATTATTACCTAATACCTCATATTCATCTAAAACTTTATTTAAATCATCTAAAGTAATTTCATCCCCAACAATATATTTATTTTTAAAATTAAACTTCGGACTAATTTCATAAGAATCAACTAAATTTAATATTTCATTTTTATAACTTTCTATGTTTAATATGTTTCCGCCATATTTACTATCTGTCCACCATACGTTTTCAACGCCCATTAATCTCCATACAAGTTCTTGAGTAGCCATGTAGTACTCTTTACTATTATGATTTTTATATCCATAACCATAGTATCCAATTAAACTAAGTCTTTTTACATCCTTGCCTTTTAAATTAGTATCATTAATATCATAAGTAGAATTATACGTACCACCCTTATCTGCTACCACACCAGGTTCAATACAATATGCTATTTTACCATTTGCCGTTATCATTGCAAGATTTGTTATATGATCAGAACCATCTCTGTACTGATGCGCAAAAACCGTTCTATCTAGGTTCCAATCTATGTATGAATCCATGAAATCCGCTTTAACTTTTATCACTGGTATTATTAACATAACTACTAATACTTTTAATAATATGATATATTTGTTTTTCTTTTTATTTTCCATTTTTATTTATCCTTCCTTTTATTAGAGTTATCTTCTTTTATTCATATTTTCTAGTTCTTTTATGGATTTATCATTTTCTAAAATCTTCATTTGTCTAATTGCTGAATTATTAAGTTTAATTAATCTTTCTTTTTGATGGATACCATCATTAATTAGTTCAGCATTTGTATTTTCTAAATTACATAGAATAAGTAAGTGTCTTAAGTCAGTATAATCCCTTATGTTACCTTTTAAATTTGGATTTTTTTCTTTCCACTGCTTGGATGTCATACCAAATAATGCTACATTTAAAACGTCCGCTTCATTAGCATAAACGTATTCTTTTTGTTTTTTAGTTAATTTAGGAATAATATTTTCTTTAATTGATGCAGTATGAATATGATAATTTGATTTTGCAAGCATTCTGCTTATGGTCCAATCAATTTTTTCTTGATAAGCTTCTTTTTTCTTTAACCTTTCAAATTCTTGAATCACATATAATTTAAACTCTGGTGATAGCCAGCTTGCAAACTCTAAAGCAATGTCACTACACGCATAAGTTCCGCCTTTATTACCTGACTTTGATATTATTCCAATTGCTTTAGTTTCTCTAATCCATTTTTGGGGAGACATATAAAAACTATTTTTACCTGATGCAGATTCAAAGGTCGTAAATTCGATACCTTTGAAATTTTCATTATTTAATGTTTCCCACAATCCTAAATAGGCAATAACATCTTTGTTTCTCATCCAGACCTGAATTGGGATTTTTGGTTCTTCTGGATTTGCATATCTAGCTAAATCAGTTAAAGAAATATATTCCTTCTTTCCAATTTTAATAACATTTATTTCATTATCATTAACGTTCATTTTATATTTAATAATATTCTTATTCATATAACCCCCTATAATTATTTAAATATAGTTAAACTTTAATCTTATGCAAATATAAACATAAACTTTCCTCCTTTCAAATTAATGGCACCTACTATACTCACCTCATTTGTCGAAATAATAAGATTTTTGTATATAAATTAAAAAAACTTCAAAATTTTGAAGTTTTTTATTATTTTTAATAGTTTTTTATGATTATTAATTTTATTATTAATTATAAAATTATGTTTCTACTAGTTCTAATGATGAAATAAATTTTAAAATAAATTCAATCACATCTTCCATAGGTATTTCTAACCAATTATTTTTAGCCATATTAATCATAGATCTAAATTTACGATTATTTAGAATGAATTTTAAACTTACTTTTACATCATATATATTATTTTCACTTATCAAACTATCTTTAAATATCAATTTATCCATATACTTTAAAAAACGATTATTATTAAAATTTTTGGCTTTAAATAAATAATAAATATCAAAAATATCTTTATATCTTGTTGATGTAATACCGAATTTTAATAATGTTTTTATTTTTTCTACACAAATTTGTTCTTTAGAATTGGCAAGCAATATAACTCCATTTGAAAATGTACCTAAATCAAACCATAATTCATCTTGTTTTATATCCATATCTTTATGAATACCTATATCTAGTTTTGTAGAAAAAACATTTCCAAAATTATCAGATATTTTTATAAAAACCCTTTTCCCATCATAGTCTTGATGGTGAAGTTTCTTAATTGGCTCTATGATTTTTATTTTTATATTTTCGTCATTTAATTTTTCTATAAAAGTTTTTATTGCATTATCATCCAATGAGTATCTTATAAAATCGAAATCTAAATCTTGTGTTGCTCTTCTTTTATTTTTAGAAATAGCCATCATTACTACGCCGCCTTTAACAGTTACATTTTGGCTTAAATTTGAATCACTTATTTTTGATAATATAATGTCTTGGCAAACACGAGAATTAGCATTAGCATTAGAATATCCATTATTCAAGTAATCATTAAAAATCTTGTTTAAATCCATTAAAACACCTCTTTCATAATTACATCATATAAATAATCTCCTATTTTAAATTTACTAATATATTCAGCTATTTTTTTGGTATTTAAAGAATCCTTTATTTCTCTATAATTTCTAATAATTTCTTTATAATAGTCAAAACCCATTTTGTTTCTACGTCTTATCAATTCTATTAACATTCTTTCTTTATCATAGATTTTAATATTAACACTATTTATTTTTAAAACGGATTTCCCGATTTCAAAAAACTTATCTTGATAATATATAACTTTAACTCGTTCGTCACTAATTTTTGTTTTATCTCTTCTTAATGCTAAATACTCTTTTTGTGGAATTACATCTGTTAATCCATAATAATAAAAAGCACTATCCATTGTAAATATTGCATCAGGATATTTTTTAGTTAAAATTTCTAAATAATTTACATTTTTTTGATTACTATAAATACCTTTTTCTATTTTAAATATTTTACCCATTTCAATCAATTTTTTAATATTATAATCACTCTTATATTCTTTAATAAGATCTTTATACAACATTATCAATTAAATCACCTCTTAAAACAATTTTAAAGCAAATTGCCACAAAAGTCAATCAAATGTGGTAAATTAGCTTAAATAGTATATGTTGTATAATGAAAATTAAATATATTTTTAAGCTAATATGTTTTTCTTCTTAACATTTTTATCTTTCCTTTCAAATTAATGGCACCTACTATACTCACCTCATTTGTCGAAATAATAAGATTTTTATTAATACGTAATACTTTCTCTATTTTTAACAAATAATTCATCACTATAATTTATTTTTCCTTCTTTAGCTAATCTAGAATATAAAAAGCATAATGGAATTTTTTTATCCTTACAAATTTTTTCTTTATCATTATAATTGTTTAAAATGTCATTATATATTTCTTTTTCTATCATTTGATTTAAGGCAAAAGAATCAGCCCTTTTTTCAATATTATCATCACCATCTATTATTACCTTGTTTTTTGCTTTATTATAATCACTTTTTACATGCCCTAACTCATGATATAAGGCAAAATAAAACGATGATTTTTCTTTTAAATAAGTTGTCATATATATAGCAGGATTATTGCCTAAAACCTTAGTACACCCTCTTACTTTAGAGCCAGTTAATGCATCTTCTACAATCAAATAAATTCCATATTTATTAAACAACTTAATTAAATTATTAGAATTGAATTTTTTTATTCTCTCATCTTTTAATTCAAATAATAACTTATTTAAATTAGATGAATCATACTTATTTATTCGTTTATTTTTTACTAAGCAATCACATCTAGTTATCCATAAAAATACCTTTTTTAAATCAGCATCTTCCTTTTTCTTATATAATATCTTATTATTTGAATATTTTTCAAAAGTATCAAAATCTTTTACATTTAAAAAATTTAATAAATCATAAGCATTTTGCAAGTAAGATTCTTTATCTTTAAGCACTAACCAATTTCGTTTGTACATTTCATTTATATGATATGAATTAATGTATTTTTTAATTTCGTTTTCATTTTTAAATCTTTTATTAAGATAATTATAAAGTTTTTTCTTAGCTTCCACAAAAGCAATCAAATTAATATCTATATCTGTTATAAGACTTATGGCAATCATCAAATCTTCTGATATATCAGTTTTTCCATTCAATATTTCATTCATGTGTTTTTTTGTTATTCCAAGTCTATTTGCAAAATCACTTTGAGATATAAGATTATACTCTAAATAATCTTTCAACATACTTCCAAAACCATGCATAACTATCCCTCCCCATAATGTTTATTATCTATTTTTAAAAATTCTATACTTTCTATTTCAATTAAAATCAATGCATATTATAACCTTTCGGGTTATAATATGTCAATAACAATTTAAAAAAAATAAACGATAGTTTATTTTTTTAAACATCTAAAGTAAAATCATCTTTATACTTTTTATAATCAATTATTTGACCAAGTCTCGTAGATTTCCAACCTTTAAACTTATGAGACCAATCGGATAATTGCTTTGGAGTTTTACCTTTTAATTTTTCTTTAACTCGTTTCATTATACTTATTTCATCTTCATTAAAAAAATTAATATCATAATCATTGTTAGATTCAAACAAAAATTTTTCATCATCGGTGGTTATAACTTTAAAATATCCATTATTTAATAAATAATTAATTACTTCATTATGATTATCTATTATCGGTCCATAAGGGGCTTTAGCATATTTTAAAGTAGTAAGCGGTTTATTAAATATTTTATTATGCTCAAAATCAAGGGCAAACATATTTTTCATAAGACTAGTACTATATAAACTATTATTACTTAACATGTATAAAAAGGAGTTAATAGTTTTTACATGCTCATAAAGTCCCATTTGTTTTAATAAAACATAATAATCATCCTTAAGGCGATTTTTATTATAAAGCATTATTTTTACCATTTCTTCTTTTGAATCCTTTAACTTTTTATATGTATCCAAATATTCTTTTTGAGGAAATGATTCTTTATTTTCATATCTTGTTATTGTCTTTTTGGACCAACCCAATATTTTAGAAAAGGATTCTTGAGATAAATTGTATGAATTTCTTATTTTTTTAAAATCATCAAAAGTTAAACCATACATCTTTAAATACTCATCATATACGTTTTGTATTGGATCATATTCTGGTACATCAATTTCATTATCACAACGTGAACATTTAAAAATATTCTCATCAATCAAAACGTATTCCCCGTTAACTTTATACTTATTTTTACTTTTTATTTTTTTAGGAATAACCATTTTATCACAATTATAACAATAAACTTTTTCCATAATATTATTTTCTCCTTTCCTTACTATCCTCATGAAAAGATAAACACACAACTAATCCTTGATTAGTTTCCCTATATGTTAATTTTATGTATACATCTTTTCCGTTAATCACTTTTTTAAATTCAAAAATTTCTGAATTTGTATCCATTTTTAGATTCCTATCAAATGATACATCAAAGCAATCTTCTTCATTTAATTCTAATATATATTTCCATATATCTTCTTTATTAATAATTCCTATATCAATAATAGCCTGTTTGTAATTAACTTTTTTTCCATTTATATCATAAGTTCTAGGCTCTATATATCTTTTTTTTCTTCTTATTAAATCCTTGCTAATTTTTAAAAAACTTTTTACCGCAGTTTCATCTTGAGTTGATAGCACATAAAAACTCCTTTCATAAAAATTTTTACTGCTATTATAACTATAACAAAAAATATCATCGGTGTCAATTGTCACCATGATATTTATCATTTATTTACTATTTTTTAAAAACCAAAAGTTTACTTATTAAATAATTAAAAATAATTTGAATTAACTGGCATATTAAAGTAAAAACTAATACCCAGACATTTGTATTTAATCCAAGCAAAGTAACAAAAAACCACATAATAAACATCTGAACTAATTGAGTAGCTACCCTACCTTTAAAAAAGTTAAATATCTCTCTAAAACATTTCATACCCTTTGTCTTAGATTTAAATACAAATATTCTATTAGTTACATAAGCAAAAGAAACCGCTAAAATCCATGATATTATTTCAGCAATTTGCAATTGAACTCCATTTGTTTGGTCTAGAATTGTCCATAATAGTAATAACTTAGAACCTACCGCAACAATCGTAGTTAAAGCACCAACTACTAAATAATTTATTATTTCTTCATGTTTTTTGTACAATTTTTTCATTATCTTTTCCCAATTTATATAAACTATAATTTTTCAAAAATTAAGAACATATTACTTTTTCATAATAATCATTATTATTCCAGAAAGAATTAACGTTGAACCAATTAACTTAAATAAAGTTATATCTTCTTTAAAAAACAAGAAAGCGGTAACCATTAATAATAAATAAACTAAGCCAACAGTTAAGGGAGAAATAAAAGACAAATCAAATTTACTTAATAAAATCGTATAGAATAAAAAACTTAAACCATAAAAAACAAACCCTAAAAACGTAAAAAGAGAAATATTCATATTTATAAAAGGAACAACAAATAAGGTTTTAACACTTTCGGAAGACCCAAACTTCAGCATGGTAGATCCACTAACAGATAATAATACATATAATACTAAATAAATCCAATTACTCATTTTTATTAGCCTTACCTATTATTTCATTCATTGATTCAATAGTACTTTTCCCAATTTCACCAGTCATATACTTATCACTTTTTCTAGTTATAACTGAATCTATAAATTTTTTTAAAATATCTTCGTGTCCATACAATAAATTACCTGTTACCATCTTAAAACCATTTTTAACAAATCCTTTCCAGTATTGAAAAGTCTTAGATACATCGTTCTTTAAAATATCTGAACTAAAGTGTTCCTTATCCGTTGGTAAGTCAACTACAATATCCCTAAATAAATCATAATTAATAATTCTATTTTCAAAACATATAACATAATTCCATTCACATATTGGAGAGTTAAAATTTAAGAACATATGAACCGGTACTTTACCAGCCATTGCATCTACGTTTAAAGTTCTAGGCGTCTTATCCTTTTTATCCTTGTTATAAATTGCATGAACATTTTCGATTTTTAAATCTCCACCATGTCTTTTTAATAAATATATAAAATGAGCAGCTTCATCATAAAATAAGCCTAAAGGAAGTTCGTTATACCAATCTGGTAATCTTCTATTTCTATTAGTGAATTGAACCTCGGTTATTGAAACAATGTTACCATATCTTTTTTCTTCTATTATTTTATTAATTTTCTTCATTCCAGAAGTAAAATTAAAATTATGTACAACATTAAATATAAGCTTTTTATCTTTAGCAAGTTTTATTAATTCATCAGCCTCTTTTACGTTCATCGTCATAGGTTTTTCAACTAATACATCCTTATCAAGCAAAAGTGCCATTTTTGCAAGAGGATAATGTTGATGTGGTGGTGTGCCAATAACAACAGCATCTACATTCTTAAACCAATCACATTTTTTTAATTTATTTATATCATTTTTTGGATCATTTACTAAAAGTCCATTTTTTATATTATTTTTCTTACAGGTAGAATCCAGTTTACCTTTAACATCACTAATTACACCTACTATATTAACGTTCTTTAATTTTTTTAGTGCTGGAATATGTCTAGTATTAGATATATTTCCCCCTCCAATTATACATACGTTTATATTTTTATTATCATTCATTTCCTTTCAGCTCCTTAATAACATTTTTTGCGGTTTGCTTCCATGTGAACTCTTTCATAATACGATTATGAATATTTTTCTTCATTGATTTAACAATATCTGGATTATTAAGTAAATAAGTTAACTTATTTACCAAATCAGCTTTATTTTCACTAACAATTAACCCATAATCATCATTAATTATAACCTCTTTGGTACCACCTTTATCTGTTGCAATTATAGCACACTTCATTATTCCTGCTTCTAATATAGAGGTTGGTAATCCTTCTGGATACATTGAAGGATGAACAAAAATATCAGTATTGACACATAACTTCATTACTTCATCATAATCAATTTTTCCTAAAAATCTTATTGACTTTAATTTATATTCTTTTTTCAAAGATTCTAAAATTGGTCCATCTCCTGCTACCACTAATTCTAAGTTTTTAAATTTTTTACTAATTTCTTTATAAGCCTCTAATAAATTTATTATACCCTTTTCCGGGATTATCCTACCTATATAACTAATTATTATTTTTTTATTATTAGTATCATGATAATACTCATTATATGCTTCATCATCAATTGAGTTATAAAAAACACCGCTAGCCTTTATATTAAAGTGTTTTAGCCACTCATTACATCTTTTAGATACACCATAAAATTTTGGATTATATTTTTTTATTTTATTAGTTAGATAATGTTCATAAACTGCTCCCATTTTATCAAGAATTCTATTACCAATACTAACATGATTGCTTGCGTGCTCTATAAAATATAATCTGCATTTCTTATTTTTTGCTATTTTAGCACCTAACAAACTTGTTTGATAAAACCTTGTATTACATATTACATAATCAATATTTTCCTTATTTAAACTCTTTAAAATATTATTATATTTATTGCTTTTCTTTAAAATTGGATATCTATTTTTGAACAATTTATATGTTGGAAGACGATAAATTTTTACACTATCAACTACTTCAATATCATTATAATTATTATCATTAGTAGTGATGATTATAATATTATAATGATTTTTTAGTTCCTCTACTATTTTGCTTGTATATCTTTCAACACCTCCTAAATGTGGAATATAAAATCCGTTAAAAAAGGCTATGGTTTCATTATTTTTTTTCATTTTTAACTAACATTCCTTTCTTTCGTCCTTTCAGTCCTCTGAAAGGCACAAATTGAATTGAAAAATTGACTTTTAGACTTTTTTGTTTATAATAACTACTTGTTGCAGGTACACTACAGAGCACGGCGAGGTGAGTGGTGTTAAGAATCTTATCTTAAACCCGTATTTTTATATGTGTCGATTATTCTCGGTGTACAAATGAGTGTTGCCTTTATTGAGCACGGAACCTTATCTATGTGAAAATCATTTCTTGTTTTCTAGTTTGAGAATTTTCAGTCAATGCCTACAACAATATTTTATTTTTGTTATTATAAACTTGAAATTTTGCGATTTTTCTCAAAATCTTTTTTTCATGCTTATTTTGTCATTATTTTTTTCAACCTTCACCTTTGATTTTAATAAAGTAACTTGCTGTGCCAGCTCAATTATTTTTTCTTGTTGCTCAGCTATCTTTTTACTATTTCTAAAATTAATAAATACTAAAAATATGATGCAAAATACAAAAAGTAAAGAAGGTGGGTATGCTATTCCAAAAACTTTAGCAAGCCAATTTATTGAGTATGGAAAGATTGATAGAAAAAGCATTAAAATAAAAGCCATCATCCACCAAAAGCTTTCTTTTATAGAAAACTTTTTCTTTCTAACTTCTAAACCAACATAAATTATACATAACACTGATATAATTACAAAATATATATTATTCATTATTTACTCACCTTCTTTTTTCTATACGTAATTAGTACAAAGAAAATCGTATAAAACATATTAACCATGTATTTAATAGGTTTGATAACTCCCCCATGCATACTTTCTCCAGTTTCCCTAAGTCTCATTTTTGTTGGAACTTCTTCTATGCTAAAACCGCTAAGAAGCATCTCTATAACAAGATTGGCATCTGGGAATTCTGGGTAAGCTCCCATTTTTGAATATCTTTCTATTACCCTTCTATTAAGACACTGAAATCCTGACAGTGGATCTGCAATTTTCTTTTTACAAAATAGTTTTACCAAAAAGGAAAATATTTTTGTTCCAATCTTTCTAAAGAAAGGACATGGATAACCCAAATCTTTTAAATACCTAGAGCCTATTACAATGTCACAATTATTTTTCTTAGCATGTTGGTATAACTTCTCAGCTTCTTTTGCTATGTGTTGTCCGTCTGCATCAAACTGTATTACATAATCGTAGTCATTATCAGCAGCATATTTAATTCCAGTTTGCACTGCCATAGCATATTTCATATTAAATAAGTTACTAATGCATTTAACATTATTTGCTTCAACGATTTCCTTTGTATTATCTTTTGAGCAATCATTTATAACTAAAATATCAGCATAATCAACATCTTTTTTTATTTCTTTTAAAACCTTTTCTATGTTTTCAGCTTCATTATAAGCCGGAATTACAAATAATATTTTGTCTTTTTTTGTCATACTATCACCAATAAAATTATACAATAAAAAAAGCTTCTTTACAAGAAACTTTAACAATCACTCGTAATAGCTTTAAATATAACAAATTAAGTTATTCTATCTTTTATAGATAAAGATACTTTTATTTATTTTCAATCAATTTAATCCATTGTTCCTTTACTTTTTTAATATCATAATTTTTTACGTGCTCTTTTGATTTTTTTTGTAATTCTAGAAGTCTTTGTTTGTCATTTAAAAGTTCTAATATCTTATTTGCCATTTTATTTATGTTTCTATCCTTTATTAAAACGCCACCAGAATCTTTAAGTACTTCACAAGCTCCCTTTGCACTATCAAACGCAACACACACAACGCCATAATTCATAGCCTCTAATAAAACTATTCCAAAAGCTTCACTATAAGATGTCATAACGTATAATGAACTATCTAAATAATATTTTTTTAGTTCTTCTTGCGTCTTATATCCTAACATAACTACGCTATCGTTTAATTTTAATTCATTAATTAAATTAATAATTTCCTGTTTTTGATAACCATCTCCTGCTAGGTATAATTTTATCTTGCTATTTCTTTTTACTAATAGATCAATAACTCTAATCAAGTCTAAAAATCCCTTTTCCTTAGATAATCTTCCAACTGAAATTAAATTTAATGAATCAAGTTTACTAACTTTGTTTGATATTTCATCCATAACATTAGGAATATAAATACACCTATCAAATAATTTATCATAATGTTTTTTTTGTTGTTTTGATACTAATACCAAATAGTTAAAATTACTTACTGACTTACATATTTTCTTATCATATTCTAATTCTATGTCATAGGAGTTATGCTCAGTTGCAATTTTTAGCACGTCATCACGTTTTAAATACTTATTTACTATTTTATTATGGCTTAATCTTGTGGTAATTATGACGTCATACTTTTCTTGCTTAATTTTCTTCTTAATTAACTTTGTTTCTATTGATTTCATTTTAGCCCTGCTAATAATTTCATTAGCAATCTTAAATATTTTCCCATTTACTAATAAATCTTTAATGGACTCAAGCCTAAACTTATGGTCAAATATATATTCTATTTTAGCGTCATAATAATTAAATGCCGGCTTATCTAATTCCTTATAATTACATATTATTTTTACTTCATAATTTTCTTTAAACATCTTACATAGCGAAGAAATATATTTTTCTATTCCACCATATCCTAACGTTAATGAAAGTATTAATATTTTCTTTTTCATATTATTTATTCCTTTTAATAAAGTTTATTATTTTATTATATAAATGCCATGATCTACTATAACTTAAAGCATTATACCTATCACAAGTTTCATAAAAACTAACTTTTTTATTGCCGGTTTCATTACTTTCTTTGTTGTTGATAACCGCTACTTGATAACATAAGCTCGCGATAGAATCACTAGGTAAATTTTCTTTTAACGCACTTTTCAAAACTTCTTTCATCTCATAATCAGTAATAGTATATTTATTTTTCTTATACTCATTTAAAACGATGTTTCCGCCATGAAAGGCCTTTATGTACGTTAAAAACTTATTATTTATATCACTTATTTTCATTCCATAATTTTTAATTATAATACTATTATAATCAAGGTTAATAAACTTAGAATACTTATCTAAACCAACTATGTTTTCATCTTCTAACAAGTAATTTGCTATTACTGATGCATCTGATACTTCCAGTATCTTCATCATTTTTTCAAAATCCATAACATCATTTTCTAAATAAATATATTTATACTCTGTTGCTTTAACTTTTTCTTCCTGTGAAAAATATTTAAATCCATTTAATTTTTTATTATATGTTCCTATTTCTACTATTTTTGTATCAACCTTTTTTGATATGTTTTGTATTTCCTTTATTCCTTTTTTTTCAGCATCTACTAACCAAAGAAGTTTATGATTATTATTAGTTTTATAATCAGATAATATTTCATTCATTTTTTCTTTTACGTAACAAGCTGCCTTTATGTAATTAGAATTATACCTTAATTTTTTCTCAAGATTGTCTAAGAATAAATACTCAGAGCCATCATACATAATCTTCGTTTTTAAATCAATTTTAGAAACAAGATCCATATAAAATTGATTACCCTCCGTAATAACTTTCTCACTTACATTACTTACTTGTTTAGCATGAGCCCTTGATGATGCCAAAATTTCTTTCATGTGAATGAACTTATATTTTTTCATCATTTTAATCCATAAGTCATAATCTTGAACACACCTTAAGTTTTCATCAAACATAGAACAATCTAAAAATGCTTTTTTAGGAATAAGAAGTGTAATGCCATTAATATCCATGTTTATTATTGAATTTAATGGCTTTAACATGTATTCGTCATGATCTAAGATAACGTTTTTTATAAAATTATTATTTTCATCAATAACTTTATAATTAGAATATAAAATAGTATTTTCATCATACTTCTTTAATTCGTTAATCTGTTTTAAAACCTTATCAGGTTCGTATAAATCATCATGACTAAGCCATGAGAAATACTCTCCAGTCATACTTTTAATACCTAGGTTTAAAGCAGAAGATACACCATTATTTTCCTTTTCAATATACTTTATTTTATTACCATAAGATAGAGCTATATTTTTTGTTTTACCGCCATCATTAGAGCCATCATTAACTACTAAAATTTCAATATTATCATAAGTTTGATTAAGGGCACTATCAATTGCCTGTTTTAAATAATTAGACCCATTATATACTGGAATTATTATGGACACTTTGGGATTTTTCATGTTTATCTACCTTCCTTATGTGCTAATCACCATACCAAGTAATTTTTTTCTTTATAATCATTTATTTAAAACAATTATACAATAAAAAAAAAGGTATATCAACATACCTTTTTACTCAACAAACTCAAGAATTGCATACGAGTCACTTTTTACTACCTTATACAACTGATTATCTTTTATATCACCATTTATAAATAATTTATTATATTGGTCTATAAATTTCTCATCAATATCAAATAAATAAACATAATCATACTCTTTTATTAATTCTTGACGCCATGTATCACTTGTTTTATAAACGGTCCAAATATCTTCTTTAGAATAAGGTACTCCTATACTCCAAGCAAAATTTTTATTCATTTTATAAGGCGTCAGTTCATATCTTGCTATGTAATAATCTATTCCATTATCATTAGTAGATATGAAATATAAATAATCATTTTTCTTTATGTACTTTTTAGATTTTTTACGAAACTCTTTATATGGTTCCCTAACATCTTTTGTTATATTAGAGTTTGCGGATGCAAAAACCGTTAAATTTAAAAACGTACTAAAGCTAAAGTTTATGGTAAAGAATGTTAATAACAGCATTGTAAACACACCAAGATTTTTTTCATTTGAATGTGTGCAATCAACATAAAGGGCTATTACTATGTATAATAATCCAAGCGCATAAGTTCCCATGTACCTAGTAAATGATGCTAGTCTAGCAGCTTCATACTCACTAAATATTGCTAAGTATGCTACTAATAGTAAACCCGAGTAAGCTATTGCGCCCAATATACTAAATATAACCAAAACTTTATTAGTATTTTTACTTTCCTTTTTCGTATTTCGAATCAAAAAATATCCAATTATGATTGTTATTATTAGAATAGTAACGTAAGATAGCGGAATAAAGGTACTTGTTAAGCTAGTATTAAAGGTAGCATCCGCAAAAGATGTTATAACACCAGTTTGATAATCCATAAGGTTTAAAGTTATTAAATTTTTAACCGTGTTAATTATACTAGACCCACTACTTGAGCTATTAACGTTATTTAATGTTAACGTAATAATCCAAACTATTTTAATTAAAAGAGCTGGAAGGATAGTTATAAATAACAAATAATTATCCTTTACGATATTTTTAATATTAAATTTATTTCTAATAAACATGTTATCAATTAATATGATAGCAAAAGCTATTAGCATTAATACCAATCCAAAATCCTTTATTAAAATAAGCATCGAAAATGAAGCAATTAAATTAATTATATCAAACTTATCAAGGCTTTTTTTACGATTAGAAAAATATGAATATAAACTATAGGCAAAAGCTAAACCTAAAACTGCATCAACGTATAACGTTTGATATACAGTAGGATAAAAGAACGTTGGAAGAAAAAACAATATGAAATATAAAATATAACCTAAAAAATTATTTTTCTTTTTGAAAGTTTTAAAGATAGGAACAATAAGTGATATTATAAGTAAATCCATGCCTACATAAAGCATCGATTCCCTAAATTCTCCGCATAGTTTGGTACAGAAATATTGAAATAAAGAAGTTCCCGAAAGATAGGTTTTTATCATAACCGTTGAGTCACTACCCAAACCCAAATTCCCTAATCCATACATGTTTTTTACAACTAAAGCCCAATGCGAAAACTCATCCCATGAATTAGCTAATTTACCAAACGACTGCCATACTATAATTAGATAACTAATTATAAATAAGATTAATCCAGTCGTTAAAACATTTTTATTCAAATCAATTTTTCTTTTAATAAATGAGTGTACGTTTATTATAAACAAAATCCCATTTAATATTAAAATAGTAATAAATCCAACATTTAATATAGAAAAAATACCAAAAACAAACAAAATAAATATATATGAAAATATACTTAAAAATATTGTTTGTTCTATTTTCTTATTAAAAATAGTTGAATAAAATAATGACGTATTTAATAATAAAAATATTAATAAAATATATTCCATGTTATTTTCCTGCCTTATTCTTTATTTTTTTTAATGCTTTTTGAATAGTTACCTTAATTCCATCAGTTTTAAGAGAATGAATAAATAAACTAAACCATCTTAAAGGCTTTGTTATTTTCCATGATTTACTATTCATCATTGCCTGGCAGTTAGGACACGTAACAAAAGAAGTATTCAAACTTAATTTATTAGAACTACTAAGTTCACTAACAAAATTCACGTAATAACTTGCAAGAATTGCTGTTTCATAATCATACTTTTGTAACTCAGGCTCATTTAAGACAAATTTTAAAATTGTCTTCATTCCAATTACCTGCTTTTTAGAATCATATGCTGAACTTTTTTCATTAGAATACACCGTCGATAATGGAATATCTATCCCTAATAAGTTTTGATGCATTAAAATCGTAATCCAAAAACAAGTATCTTCTCCAATTACTAACTCTGGGTTAAACCTAAAGTTATTTTTATTTAAAAATTCTTTGTTTATCATAACCGTTGGGGTCGCAATTTGACAAGACCAAATGAGAGTTGGAATCATGTTACCCGTTTGCTTTCCACTATTAAATAATACCGTTTTATTAAAACCTTTTCTATAATACGACGTATGACTTACTAAAGAATTTGCTGCCACCATTTTTAAAAGCTGAATTTCTAACTTTTTTGGTTCAAAAACATCATCAGAGTCTAAAAAAGCAACGTAACTACCAGTAGCATTATCAATTCCTACGTTTCTAGCATTTGCCGCACCTTTATTTGGTTTGACATTTATTAATTTTATTTTTTTATTTTCTTTAGCTATTTTTTTTACTTCAGTAATATCGTCAGTAGAGCCATCATTAATAACTAAAATTTCATAATTTTTATGAGTTTGCTTTAACACCGATTTAATTGCTCTTATAACAATTTTACTTCTATTATAAAAAGGAATTATTACGGAAACTTTTATATCTTTAATAGAAGGTTCTATATCTTTTTCTATTTTTTGATACTTTTTCTTGCAGTGCTCTTCTGCAATATGATACGGAGTATCTTTTAAAAATTGTTCCATTTGAAAATAATAATTATATTCACTACCCTCTAATTTTATTTTGGTTTTTAATGGTATGTCATCAATCATTTTTATCCAAAAAGAATTTCCTTCCGTTTCAACCCTGGGATTAGTATTACTTACTTGTTTATTATGATACCTAGACTTTGCTAAAACCTTAGGTATATGAATGAAAGAATACCCTTTCTTCATCATTTTATACCACAAATCATAATCTTGTGCACACCTTAATGATTCGTCAAAACCTCCACACTCTTTAAAAGCTATTTTAGGAATTAACAAAGTTATACCATTTACCGTGCCTCTTAAGAGTGCGTACTCTGGCTTTTCTTCTAGCATTTTATGGTCTTTTATTGCTTTTGATATTAATTTTCCTTTTACATCTATTAAATCATAATCAGAATATAATATAACTTTTTTACCAAGTAATTTATTATCAATCAAGTAATTAATTTCTTCTTCTACTTTTTCAGGATAATATACGTCATCATGACTAAGCCATGAGAAATATTCTCCATTCATTTCTTTTAAAGCTAAGTTAAGAACCGTTGATACTCCACCATTTTCTTTTTTTATGTACCTTATTTTATTTCCATAAGATTTTGCAATTTTATCGGTTGCGCCATGGTCAGGACTACCATCATTAATTACTAATATTTCTATGTTACTATAAGTTTGATTAAGAGCGCTGTCGATCGCTTCTTTCATGTATTTTTTACCCTTGTACACAGGAATTATTATTGTTACTTTTGGCTTATTCTTGTTCACTTTTCATCACTCTCTTTACGACTTTTTAATATGTTCTCAACCCTAATTAGATCCTTAGGAGTATCTACAGACATTGAATCAGAATCAACCTTAACTACTTTTACACTTTTTTTATTTTCAATAAATCTTAACATTTCTAATCCCTCAGCCAATTCTATATTACCCGGCTTAGTTTTTATAAAAAAGTTAAGGGCTTTTTTAGTATAGGCATATAATCCAATATTTTTATAAAAATTATATGATAAAATTTCTTTAGGGTAAGGAATTGGAGATCTAGACATAAAAATCAAATCATCATTATCGTTTATTGCTAACTTTATAGTTGTACTATTAACGACATCTATAGGATTTTTAAATTTTGTTGCAAGCATACAAGTAGATATTTTATTATCATTTAACATAGCATTTATAACTAGTGATACTTCCTCTGGTTTTATAAGAGGTTCATCTCCCATTAAAACAGCATAAATATCTCCTTTTATTTTTCTTGAAACTTCACCAACTCGATCTGTACCAGTTAAATGCTTATCGGATGTCATTATAACATTTATCCCTAGTTCATTACATTTTTTTACAATCAAATCACTTTCTGTTGCAACATACACCTCATCAAGTTCCTTTACTTTTTTTGCATTATTATATACCCACCATATCATTGGTTTCCCTAAAATATTCATTAATGGTTTCCCAGGAAACCTAGAAGATTTATATCTTGCTGGAATTATTCCTATTATTTTCATATTACTTGCTTCCTTTCACTCCAAGAATTTTATGTTTTAGATTCCTAATACGATTTATAAATTTATTAATAATATTAAAGTTTTTCGTGTTTTCATCACCTTTTATATATTTTTGCTCAATTTCTGTTAACCTATTAGATAATAGTTTTTCCCTTTGTTGTAACAAAGTAATTTCATCTTCTAATTGCTGTTTAATAGCTACGTTTTCATAATATATACTTAACATTCCACTAGCGAGTTTTTGTGAAAGTTCGATGTCATAAACTTTAGAATGAAACTTCTTATTTTTATCTAACAACTCTGAAAAACCAATTTTTTCACCAAAGAAAAATTTAGTTCTTAAAGGGTTAATCATACTATTAACCGAACTGCAAAACCCTCCAATTAATAAGTTCTTATTATCCCACAATAATGGTTCTAGCGGAGTTTTTTCAGGCATTATTGCTATATTATGATTTTTTAAGTAATCTTCTAAATATTTATTATCAGAAACTGGAAATAAAGGGTGTGCCTTAAATATAAATGTGTAATCTTCACCATAATCGCGTAAGACTTGATTAATCAAATTTTCATATATTATTGACGTAAGATGTTTAGTACCAAAATCATAAGTGCCAATAATAATTATATAATTATTATTAAGATTGGATACAATCTTAATGTCCCCGAATATACATTTTTTATATTTATCAGATAATTTAGAGTACATTTCCTCTATATTTAAATTTTTTAAATTCATTTCATTTTTGTATTCAGCGGATACATTTTTATTATATAGCAAATTTATAAAAGGAATTAAATATTCTACATTTTTTTGAGTAGACAACCAAAAACAATAATTCTCTATTTTCAATAAATCATTGTCGTTATTTCCGTTTTTTATACCATTAATTAAATTTTCCCATCTAGATTTTTGATAATCTTTATCATCTTTTTTTATGTCATTATACATATACTGTGAAATATTTCCTTCACTTAACAAAATAATATTATTTATATCTTTAATTGAATTAGATAAAATAAATGGTTTTAAATAGAATTGTACCCTACTATCATCAATAAAAATATTAAATTTAGCCTTTTTATCATTTTTCTTTATTTCCTCTATATTTAATTTAATATTATCACAAGTATCTTTTAAAAATTCAGTATCAAATCCTTTTGTTTGATAATAAAGTTTTAAATTTTTAGGACAATATTTACTATTTATATCGAAAAAATTATCTCTATAATACCAAATATAGCTAGGAGTATTATCTAAAAATACGTTTATTTGTGCATACATAGTTGGAACACTACCAAACACAATGTAAAAATTATAGTTATTTGCCATTTTCACGTCTCCTTACTTAAATCTATTAATAAATAATTTAATTACCTAGCACCTTACGTTTCTCAAAATATTTTCAGAATTTTCTTAAATAAAACAAATTATATACATTTCAACTATTTTTATTAAACTCTTATTTTTTTGTCCTTAAGGCTTTCATTTTTTCTTCCATATAAACGTTATTATTATTTTTATAAAAGTTTTCCATAACCGAATAAAATGAAGCCTCATTACTTTCTAATCTATTAATAACTTCTTTAGAAAGATTTTTTATTATTTCTAAATTTTTTTCATCAGTTTCTATTTTTATTTTTGGATTGGTATTAGTAACTTGCTTTGAATGACTCCTTATTATAGCGGTATCATATGGTATGTTAATAAATTTATATTCTTTTATCAACCTGGCCCACATATCTCTTTCTTGGGTAATCCTTTGAGTTTCGGAAAACAATCCGTACTTATCAAACGCTATTTTTGGTATTAATACTGAACCTCCATTTATTTCACCTTGAAGAAGTGTATATTCATTTTTTAAAACAGATGTCTTATAATCAAAGCAATGTAACTTAGCAATTATTGTTTCATTAACCTTAAGTGTACCATTTTCATCTACTATTTTAAAAGATGAAAAAGGAATACATTTATCATTTCCTTCTATTGATATAAAGTCAACTAGATTTTGAATATGAGTTGGCGCAATCGAGTCATCATGACTAAGCCAAGCAAAATATTCACCTTTCATCTTTGAAATACCATAATTAAGTGCAGAGGACACGCCCCCATTTTCCTTTTCATAGTATCTTATTTTCTTTTTAAAACCATCTGCTACTTTCTTCGTTAATCCGTTATCACTTGAACCATCATTAACCACGATTACTTCTATGTTTTTATAAGTTTGATTTAAAGCACTTTCAATTGCTTCTTTAAGATAATTACTTCCGTTATAAACTGGAATTATTATTGATACTAAAGGATTAAAATTTTTCTTTTTCTTTTTACTATTAAAATACATATCGTATAAAAGTTGATTCGTATAATTATTAAATTCACAAACTTTACACTCTAAGGCCTTATAAGTTGCGAACAAATCTCTTTCAACTATATAATTTTTATTTATAACCTCACTAAGTTCTTCCCCACTTACTAAATCTAATTTTTTAAAAATTTTCTTTAAGAACCTTTTTATCAACTTCTTCAAAATTATCACCCAAAATAATTATATAATATATAAATTTTTTATTCAAGCTAAATAAAAAAACAGCAAATTATTGCTGTTTTTTCCACGTTCTACTATTAACGATGTTATAATAACTTTGAATTATTTTTACAACTTTAAGTGATACGTTTGTATCCTTATAATCTCTTACTAAGTTATCTTTTCTTTCTTCCCTTGAATTAACCGCAAGTTCAATCGAATTTAGTATATCTCTTTCATTTATTCCACCTAAAACAATACTTCCAGCATCCAAAGCTTCCGGTCTTTCAGTACTTGTTCTTAATGAAATTCCTGGAAAGTTTAGTATATCGCTTTCTTCTGGAATAGTACCGCTATCTGATAAAACACAATATGAATGTTTTTGCAAATTAACATAGTCAAAAAATCCTAATGGTTCCAAATTCTTTATTAGAGGATTTAATTTTACGTTACTTTCCTTTATTTTTTTAGCAGTTCTTGGATGAGTTGAAAATATAATTGGCATATCATAAGTTTCGGCTACTTTATTTAAACTATTCATTAAACTTTCAAAGTTCTTTTTGATATCTATATTTTCTTCTCTATGTGCACTAACTACAAAATATTTTTTATCCTCTAAATTTAAACGCGTTAGCACATCTGAAGAATCTATACTTTTCATATTTTTATATAAAACTTCCTTCATAGGAGAACCAGTTACGTATAAAAAATCATTTTTTATACCTTCATTAATTAAATATCTTCTAGCATTTTCTGTATAAGCTAAATTAACATCACTTACATGGTCTACTATTCTTCTGTTAATTTCTTCAGGCACATTAAAATCAAAGCACCTGTTACCCGCTTCCATATGAAAAATAGGAACTTTTAATCTTTTTGCAGAATAAGCCGCTAAACAACTATTAGTATCCCCTAAAACTAATAAAGCATCTGGTTTTTCTTTATCTATTACTTCATATGTTTTTGCAATTATATTTCCTACTGTTTCTCCTAAATTTTTACCAGGAGCATCTAAATAATAGTCTGGGTTTTTAAGACCAAACTCCTTAAAGAATATTTCATTTAAAGTATAGTCATAATTTTGACCCGTATGAACTAATACCAAGTCAAAATATTTATCAATTGCCTTTATTGTTTCTGATAATCTAATTATTTCAGGTCTTGTACCAACAACAACCATAACTTTTAATTTTTTCATATTATTTCCTTCTTTCATACTATATTACTTTTTTTAAATCACTATTTTTAATAGGATACAAACATTTTCCGGTAATAATGATTTTTTCATTTTCACTTTTTAATGGTACTTTTATCCACTCCTTATCTATAAATATATTATTTTTAGGTATACCACTTATATTTTTTACTCTTTTCTTTTTTTGATTATTTAATACACAATAAATCCTTAAACTTTTTATTTTATATCCCGCTGAAAGAGATGGACTCCATAACATATAAGATGCGTTTTTAATTAACTCATACTCATATCTAAAAGCACCCTTTTTAAATACCCTATTATCAACAAATGATTTAATGAGCTTATCTTTAGAATCCAAAAATTTTATTTCTGGTTTTATACATATATGTATCACTTTTTCTTTTGATATTATTTTTTCAAGATTTATCTTTCTTTCTAACTCCTTATAATAATCACTTTTAGGTATGGTTTTTTTCCTGTAAGATAATTTCAACAACTTAGAATCACTAGGCAAAAATAAATTTCCACTTATGTTTATTTTTTTTAGTATTTTACCTGGTTTTGTTGGAATGTACATGGTTGGACACTCACCATTAAAGAAGAAAGTTCCATCTTTATTTAAAAATGAACCAAAAGCTAAGCCTAAATCAATTATTTCATTACTTTTATCTTTATAAGTAACACTTACTTCTAAATTATTTATCGCAAAGCCCCACAAAATAGAAGGTTCCCAGCAAATTACGTCTCTTGCTCCAGTTACTTCATAAGTTTGTGAAAAATTACCTGGTTTAAATTTTTTATCATACAATTTATAAGATGAGCCTTTATGTTCTAACTCATAATTAGCTATTATAGCAGATTCCATTTCAAACGATGATATTATAGATTGAGAAAGAGCACGCTCCCACTCATTATAAAATCCTCTTTTTGAAAAATCAAACTTTATGTTATTATCGTCAAAAATCTCTTTGGTTGCTTTCAACCATTTTCCAGAGAACAAACCGTACTTCGTAAGGTCATAAGGAAATATTTGCGATTGATCATTTAGCATTATATAAAATTCGTCTTTTTTATATAACGTATTACTTCGCTTAGTAGCATTAATTTCCCATTCCCAAATGTTTTCCTTGTAACCTTCGGTGTATTTTAACAACTGTTTTTTATTCCAAATTCCCGCTATGGCAGCTACTTTAGAATTAGAAACCGAAGACCTTTTCGCAAAGCCATCGTACATACAATTTTTAGAATCTGAGTATACTGGCCAAAACGTAAATGTAGCTATTTTTTCATCTTGTTTTAACCAATTTAAACAATCATTAATTTTATTAGAATTAACATAATCATAAAGGAAAAAATCATCTAACATTAAAATAACATAATCAGAACTGATTTTTTTAAGAACGTCCGTTATACGTTCGGTCCAGGAACAATTAGGATTATCGGGATGAATATTTTTAATTTTAAAATATTTATTTTTATAATTTGTTGATTCTGTACTTAAGACTATATCATAAGGTAAGTCTTTCCAATATTTATTAAGCAACTTAAAAAATGGTTCTAATATATCAACATAAGAATCACAACTATTTATTAGTAACGTACAAGAATTGCTAGCCATTTTATAACTCCTTCAGAATTATTTTATTTTCGCCTATGATTTCATATAGTGTTTCTTCTTTAATAGTAGTATCAAAAGCACTTTCTAAAAAAGTTTTCATTTTATCATCGTAGTTATAGACAAAAACATAATCATAATTTTCTTTTAATAAATATTTTACGAATTCTTCTTTATCCTGATAATTATTTACACTACCAAAGTAATTTTTAATTTTAATGTTATTATCTATAAGTAAATTATACAATCTATGATGCATAATAGGAAAATCTTCATAAGTAGCAAAAAATATATTAACCCCGTCTTTAGAAGGTTTAACTTTTGATAATATTTTTTTCTCATCTTTCATAGTCTCATTTAGTATTTTTTTATTATAGTCATAAGAATAGTCGTTACCCTGCAACAGAGTTGAGTCTCCAATGCTTCTAAAAGGAATAAAAACTATAATTGATACTAAAACAATGGCTAATTTCATAAACTTTTTATCATGCTTTAATACGTTTTCAATAATTACCAAACCCAAGAACATAAAAATTGCTAAAAGGGTTGTGTTATTATAACGTTCAAAACACAATACGTCACCATACTTTAAGGCATACAAAAATATAAGAGCAAACCAATAAGCAAAACTTGAACCAATTATTCCTACGGACGGAAACAAATATTTCAAGCGCTGTTTTTTAGAAGACAAAATAATTATCACAATTGCCGTTAGAACATAAAATAAAATAATATTTATATATGTTAGATATTTATTTATTTCTATTATGCTGGAGCCAACCATACTCCTAGTGTAAGAAGTGTATAAGTCATCTTTAATAATTCTTTTCTGTTCATCAGTTGGTTTAGTAATTAACTGAGTCATTTTACTAGGAGTAAACACGGAAGAAACACTACCAGCTTTATCATAAGTTCTTAAGCTTAAGCTCCAACTAAACATTAAAAACAATAAAAATATTATCGGAATAACTATGAGTTTATAATTTTTTATCTTTCGATAGTCTTTATTTTTATAATAAAGTATTTCCGTTACGATGGAAACAAATATAGAAATCAAGCAAAAAATTATTCCGTTTTCTTTTAATAAATATACTAATGCTATTGATAATAAATAATTAATTAAATTAAATTTATTTTTATATGGATTCTTTGTTAATAAATAAAAATTATATCCAATTGCTAAACCTAAAATAGAATCTACATATAAACTTTTATAATAAAAACCCCAATCAAGTCCGTTATTATAAAATATCATCGGTGTAAAAATAACAAATATCATGTATGGGATAATAACATAAAAATTTTTCCATTTTATATTTTTTAATAAAGGTAAAAATAATACGGCTCCTAATAAGCAAAAGGAAAAATGCAAATAATTTTCTTGAAAATTTCCCAAGATTTTCATACAAAAGTACTGAAATAGTTGAATTCCTGGTAAATATGTATCCATTCCTTTAATAGCGTATAATAAAGTGTCATTACCAAATTGAATATTATCAGTGTAATACAATGCTTTAGGATATGCACCCCATAGCCTTAATTCGTCAAATAAATATAATAAGGAATCTTTTGTTAAATACCATATTATTAAATATAATAATGTAAAGCATAAAGCTCCAGGAGTAATTAATCTTTTTAAGGCTTCTTTAACGTTCTTTTTCCTTACTAAATAGAATGCTGATGTAGCATAGAGTAAAAAAGATATAAAAAGAGCTAAAAATAATCCTATTTTTAAAAGGTCAATAATATAAAATAAATATAAAAAGAATATAACTCCTAAGAAATATAAGGGAATACCTTCTTCAAAATTTTTATCTAAAACGCAAGCGCAAAAAACTCCAAAGGATGAAAGAACTATAAATAAAAGTATAAAACCTAACATAATAACTCCTTCCTTTATTTAATTTTAAGTATTTTCTAGTTAGTATTATACCTCCATATAATACGTATCTGGTTTATCTTTATCAAATATTTCATTACACCATAAGAATAAAATCATTGGTGTATCTCCTACGTTTTCTATTTTATGTGTGTATCCCGGTGGGATTGTAATTATTTGAATGTTACTTTCGTCAACATCATAAGTGTATATTTCATCACTAAATATATGTCTAAAGCTTATTTTAGCTTTTCCTTGTACAACAATAAACCTTTCCATTTTAGTATGATGATAGTGATTACCTCTTACTACTCCTGGTTTTGATGTGGAAACAGAAAACTGTCCACATCCTTTTGTATGAACTAATTCAGTAAAGCTTCCCCTATCATCAATGTTCATCTTTGATTGTGCGCTCATTTTTGATATGTCAATGTAACTTACATAAGTAGCAAACAATTTCTTAATGAAATCATCTCCTGTTTCTGGAATACTTATGCTTTCCATATCAACTTTAAAAGAACGAATTAATGAAGCTATTTCGCCAAGTGTTTTCTTATACCTTGGGTTTATATAACATATTCTATCTTCTTTTTCACTAGGTTCTTTACCTTTCATAACGCTTATAAATTCTTCTACTATGTCATCTATATAAATAAGTTCTAGCTCAGTATTTTCGTCATTTACTGTAATATCAAGATTATTTGCAACATTATAACAAAAAGTTGCAATAACAGAATTATAATTTGGTCTGCACCATTTTCCAAATACGTTATGTAATCTAAATATTATTGAGTTTTTATAACTTAATAAAATATCTTCAGCCTGTTTTTTACTTTTACCATAATCATTATCCATTATGGCCTGTATGCTAGAAGTAAATATAATTGGTGTATTTAAATTATTAGTTTTTAATAAGTTTAAGATGTTAGAAGTTAAATCAGTATTCCCACTATAAAATTCTTTTACGTCCTTTGGCCTATTTATTCCTGCTAAATGAAATATAAAATCAAAATCTTTAATTTTATTTTTTAAATCATCAATGCTATCATTAACGTCAAATTCAGTTACCTCAACACCATCTTCAGTTTTTAATCTTGCTACTAAATTTTTTCCTATAAAACCTTTAGCTCCTGTTACTAATACTTTCATAAAATTATCCTTTCTACCAAATTAGCCTTAGTTTAATCTAAGGCTAATACATCATTATTTAAATAAATCTAATTTTAATAATAATTTTTTCATACCTTCAACATCTAAACGTTTTGTATTATGAGAGTTGTATTCTTCTACTTCTTCTAATTTACTATTACCGTCTGATGTATATCTTTCATAATTTAAATCCCTATTATCTGCTGGAACACAGAAATAGTCACCTAAATCAATAGCATTAACCATTTCTTCTTTAGTAACTAAAACCTCATATAACTTTTCTCCATGGCGAGTTCCTATATTTCTTACACCATTACCCTGTCCTTTTAACTCTAATACAGCTTTAGCTAAAACGTCTATGGTTGCGGCAGGCGCTTTTTGAACAAACAAATCACCTTGTTTACCATTTTCAAATGCATAGATTACCAAATCAACTGCATCTTCTAACGTCATCATAAACCTTGTCATTTCTGGATTAGTAATGGTTAAATCCTTTCCTTCTTTTATTTGATCTAAAAATAAAGGAATTACAGAACCACGTGATGCCATAACGTTACCATATCTTGTTCTACATATTACGGTTTCATCTTCTTTTAAATTTCTTCCCTTTGCAATGGCTACTTTTTCCATCATAGCCTTACTCATTCCCATTGCGTTAATTGGGTATGCTGCTTTATCAGTACTTAGTACAATAACTTTTTTTACTTTATTTTTTATTGCGGCATCCAAAACGTTATTAGTTCCTAATACGTTTGTTTTAACTGCTTCTATTGGGAAAAATTCACATGATGGCACTTGTTTTAAGGCCGCTGCATGAAATACATAATCAACACCTTTCATGGCATCGTCGATACTACGTGCATCTCTTACGTCCCCAATATAAAACTTTAATTTTGGGTTATTATAAATTTTTCTCATATCATCTTGTTTTTTTTCATCCCTAGAGAAAACCCTTATTTCTTTTAAATCCGAATCTAAGAATCTTTTTAGTACTGCGTTTCCAAAAGATCCTGTTCCTCCTGTTATTAATAATATTTTGTCTTTAAACATAATTGATACCTTCCTTTCTACTTCATTTGAGATTTATAATAGGCTTCACAAACTTTTTTTGTATCACCCATCATTACTATTTTACCATGTTCAAGCCAAATAACTTTAGTACATATCTCTTTTATTGCATCTAAAGAATGCGATACGTATAACACGGTGGTTCCTCCACCTATCATACTTTCCATTTTCTTTTTACTCTTTTCTTGAAATTTAATATCACCAACTGATAATATTTCATCAACTATTAATATTTCTGGGTCAACTATGGTTGCGATTGAAAAAGCAAGTTTTGCAGTCATACCAGAAGAAAAGTTTTTAACTGGAACGTCTAAAAATTCTCTTAGTTCAGAAAATTCCACTATTTCTTCAAACTTCTTTTCCAAAAAACCTTTAGAATATCCAAGGATTGCACCATTTAAGTATATGTTTTCTCTTGCTGTAAGCTCCAAATCAAATCCCGCTCCTAATTCTATCATTGGGGATATAACACCATTTACGGTTACTTTTCCTTTAGTAGGTTTCATAACTCCACTTACTACTTTAAGAAGAGTTGATTTGCCCGCCCCATTACTACCTATAAGTCCAACTACTTCACCTTTATCAACATTAAAAGAAATATCTTTTAATGCCCAAAAGTCTGTTTTTCTTTTCCTTTTTTTCTTACTGAAAATTGATATAAGTAATTCTTTTAATGAGAAATTTTTTTCAATACCTAAATCAAATTTCATCGATACATTTTCTATTCTTATCATCTTACCCTCCTACGCATAATAAACAAATTTATCTTGGTTCTTCTTAAATACTAAAGCTCCAATAGCAAGGGTAACAACTCCAATTACACCAATTATTAGAAGAGTTAGTGCAGAAGGACATTTTCCGTATAGCACGATGCTTCTTGCTGAAGATAAAAATTGATAAAGTGGATTAAGTTCAAATAGTGCTTGCAATTTTTTTGGAAGTATTTCAATACTATAAAATACTGGCGTTAAATAGTTCCATAATGTTATTACTATACCATATATGTGAAGCATATCTCTAAAAAATACCGAAATACACGATAATAACAAACTAATACCAACAGTAAATAAAAACATGCAAAAGAAAATATAAGGTAGTAATAAATAATACCAATTTATGTGACAAGTATACTCACCTAATCCAACGTATGATAAAAGAATTATTCCAATCCAAGGAATTAAAGTTAATACGAAATTTATTCCTACAAACATGCATTTTGCTATCGGAAAAATATACTTAGGAATATATACTTTGTTTATCAAAGTAAAATTAGTTATGACAGAAGACATTGCCGTAGTTGATGCCTCATTAAAATAGTTAAACATTATAAGACCTGTCATTAAATACACTAAATAATTTATGCCTTCCACTTTAAACCTAAACATTTGGGAAAAAACAACCGCCATAACGCTCATCATTAAAATAGGATATAACAAACTCCAAACAACACCTAAAACGGATCTTTTGTACTTAACCTTAAAATCTCTAGAAATTAACTGCGTTAATAAAAACCAATATTTTTTAAAATTTATAAAAATACTTTTCACCATATTATTTACCTCTGTATACGTATTTTATTATAACATACTTTTATCTATTTTCAATTATAAATAAACCAACATAAGCGAATTAATAACTTATGAGTCTTAATAATTCGTTTAAATATAGGCTCTTTTTTAAAATATATGTTTTTTCTCCAATTAGGAAAATTATCATTCAAAAAAGAAAATGATTCATTTAAAAATTTTATTTTTAATTCTTTTTTCTTTTGCTTACCTTGTTGAAGATTATACCTTGATAGCAAAACAATGTTTAAGTATTCTGTTTCTTCTTTTAAAAACAAATGTTTACTTAAACTAGAATTTGCCATACGTAGTATTTTTAATATGTCAAAGACCCTTTCATCCATTGAGGTTGTTTCGCTTTTATCATGAATTATGTAATAATAAAGATATTCATTTAATTTAATCGTATTTTTAGAATTTAATAATGCACTAACCACGAAAGGTACATCCTCATACTTTAAATTTTCTGCAAACAAAGAAGTTAATATAGTTTTTGAAAATAATTTACCACATGGTCCAAGTGGTATATTAATAAGCTGCTCTTTATTATCCCTAATATTACCATTTTTAAACGTTATTTTATCATCTTTTAACATATCATGGTCAAAAACTTTATACATATCACAAATAACAATATCAGCATTTTTACTAATTGCGGTATTTAACATTTTTTCTAAAAATAAGGGCGAAACATAATCATCAGAATCAACAAAAGCAACGTACTTCCCTTTAGCATGTTTTAGCCCAGTATTTCTAGCCACTCCTATTCCATTATTTTTAGTTGATATAATCTTAATGTTATTATTTTTATATTTTTTAATTAGTTTTAATGAGTCATCGGTTGAACCGTCATTAACAATAATAATTTCATAAGATTTTATTGTTTGTGATACTAAACTATCAAGACATTTTTCTATATATTTTTCAGAATTATATACTGGAACTATTACTGAGATATCAAGCATTCTATATTTCCTTTCTTGCTATAAACTATTATATTATATATTTAATTTTTTTACAAATTAAAAAATATTAGGATTATGTAAAATAGTTTGGGGAAAAGGTATGAAAAAAGGAAGACCTTTGTTAAAATGTAGTTGTACAAAACATTCGAAAGGAGTCTTCCATATGAGTATTGTATCACAAAACTATTTTACATAATCATTATTTTTTAAAAGTTGCTTTTTTATAGTATGTATGATAACATATACTCCCGTAAAGGAAAAGACAAGTAAGATGACGCAAATAAATCAGAAAATTATTGATATGATTAAACAGAAAAAAACTATTGAAGAGATATCACAAGAATTGAATTTAAGTTATAAACAAATCTTTAATAGAGTTTCTATGCTAGAAAATTATGGATATGTTATAAAAAGGAAGTATGATACTAATGGTATTTTATCCTATACGCTAGGAAATGATGACTGTTACCATTTAGATAATTTATTTGAATTACAAAATAATAATAATACTTTTAAAATAATGGTAATTTCAGATTTACACATAGGAAACATAATAAGTGATGAAGCAGCTCTAAATACAATTTTTGATTATTGCTGTAAAAATTCAATTCACGTTATTATAAACTGTGGAGATATAATAGATGGTGTTTTTTCTAACACACAGTGTGTTATACCGCCAGAAGAACAAGTAGAATACTTGTTAAAAAAATATCCTTTTGATAAAAATATTTTTACTTTGTATACTCTAGGTGATCATGATAATTCATTATATACAAGTAAGAAAATTTCTCTTACTTATGCATTAAAAAGAAGAAGGCATGATATATGCTCTATTTTTCCTTATACTACGCCAACGCAAAATTGTGTTATAAAGTTAAATAATAATCAAATTATGGTTTCTCATCAAACTACGACTTTTGAAGAAAATAGGCTAAAAAGCATAAAATTACATTTGGTAGGACATATTCATACTTCTAAAACATTATTAGAAATTAATAATTCAAGAAATGCAACGCCAAGAATATATGTACCATCACTTTGCAAAGTAAGCAATGACGGACAAATAAATATACCAAGAGCACTAGAACTTACTATATACATGGACGAAAAATTTAATTTTAATCATATTTCAAAAAAAGACTTGATAATTTTAGAAAACATGGTTTTAAATGTGGGAGAAACAATAATAAATTATAGTAAAAACGAGTTAAATGCTTTAGATTTAGATAATAATAAGCACTACGTTGATGATAAAGCAAATTCTAAAAATAAGACAGAAAAAAAAGAAATTGGTGTTCTAAATGATGAACAAAGCCAAAAATTAAAAGAATTCTTTAAAGGTAGTGAAAGCTCTAAAAAATTAGAGAAAATGATAAAAAAGTCAAGAAAAGGAAAACGAAAATGGCAATAAAAAAAGTAAATCACTCCAATTTGAAGTGGTTTGCTTTTTATATTACAATAGCTATCATATTATTAGAGCCTTTATTAACAACTTTAGTTAATGTTGTTTGTAATTTATGTCTTATGTTATCTGGCATAAGTGATAATTTGCCCCTTATACCTTCTTGTACAATTACATCTAAGCTCCTTCCAAACATCTCGCTTTTCCATACACTATCTGGATCAGTATCATAATTTTTCATTAAATTATCAATGAGTTCTTTACTTTGGGTTTCAGATCCAATAATAGGTTCAAAGGTTGATTCAACGTCTACTCTTATCATATGAATAGAAGGTGCAACAGCTTTTAATTTAACCCCATATCTTGTACCTTGTTTTATTATTTCTGGAGTATCTAACTTCATATCTTTAATAGTTGGAAAAGATGTTCCATAACCTGTTTGTTTTACCATTTTTAATGCTTCTTTAAACTGTCCATATTCTTCTTTAGTTTCATTAAATTCTTGAAATAGTGAAATTAATTTAGCTTTAGAATTTATATCAGTTCCAATTATTTCGTTTAATACCTCATTATATAGTCCATCAGGAGCTTCTAAGTTAATTGTTATTTCACCAGTTGCCGTATTAACTTCTGATAAATAAGCTTTTGATATTTTATCTGATCCTTGAAAATGTCCAATTATTGTATCTACATCTCTTACTTTATCAACATCAATAACACTTTCTTTTATTTTTTCTATATATTCTTTTTTTAAAGGATGTTTATGAGATAAACAAGCTATCCAATCTGGCATATTAACATTTACACTTAAAACAGGAAATTCAAATAATGATTCTTTTAAGATGTTATATATTTCTTTTTCACTCATTGACTCAACACTAATAGGTATTACTGGAACGTTATGCTCTTGCCTTAAACTTTGAGCCAACCTTTCCGTATCAGGATGGTTAGGATGAACTGAGTTTAAAACTACTATGAATGGTTTACCTATCTCTTTTAATTCACTTATTACTTGGTTTTCTGCTTCTACATAATCTTTTCTTTCAATTTCACCTATACTACCATCAGTAGTTACCACAATACCAATCGTAGAATGATCTCTAATTACCTTTTCAGTTCCTATTTCCGCTGCTTCAACAAACGGAATTTCCTCATCATACCACCGTGAACCTAAAAAGTGATACCTGAGTGGCTAAAAAATATATGCACACCATTTAAGGTGGCTAAACTAATACTTCACTTTTGGAAATTCTATAATGAATTTCTAATTTTTTATCTTTTGTTACATAGATTTTGTCAATTAATTTATTAAGCATTTCTTTAGTTGGATTTTTCATTTCTAAAAAGTTTTCTACTACTGTTAAGTAATCGGCAAAAACTACTGACTCATCACTTATAGAGCTTATTTCATTTCGATATTTTTTTATTTTTGAATTGGCTATATTTATTTCCTCATCAGTTTGACTATATAATCTTTGA
>CANQZW010000009.1 GCA_947628435.1 uncultured Bacilli bacterium
AATGTTTTGTACAACTACATTTTAACAAAGGTCTTCCTTTTTTCATACCTTTTCCCCAAACTATTTTACATAATCAACAATTAGGAAAGTTTTACTTTCCTTTTTTTTTATGATAAAATACTTTGTAATTGAGGTGTTATTATGTTTAAAAAACTAAAAATATTAAACGAAAAAGATAAAAGATTAAGAACCATTAGCAAGGATGTAATTTTTCCTTTAACAGATGATGAAAAAAAAGTAATTAATAATGCTATGGAAAATCTAAAATATAGTCAAATAGAAAAGTATGCAAAAAAATATGATTTAAGAGCTGGTTGGGGATTATCTGCAATCCAAATTGGAATCGCTAAAAGATGGTTTGTTATAGTAGAAGAACAAGAAGATCATACATTTAAAAACTATTTTTTTGCAAACCCTAAAATAATAAGTAATAGCACTGAGAAGATATATGTTGAGCAAGGAGAAGGCTGTTTAAGCGTAAATCGTGAAGTTCCTGGAATAATTCCACGTTATGCTAGAATTACCGTAGAAGCATATGATATTGATGGAAATAAATTTAAAATAAGACTAAGAGAAGATTTATCAATTTGTGTTCAACATGAAATAGATCATTTAAATGGAATCTTATTTGTTGATAGAATCGATAAAAAAAAACCATACAAAGATAAAGAAAAATATAGAGCCATTTAATTAATGGCCCTTTTTTTATTTTAATTTTTATTACCAAAGTACTATTAATAGTATTTCAACGTTAAAAATTATTAGGAATTTTTCTTATGTTTTTATATTATTACATATCTTAACCTCTTAAATATAATAATATTAAAATAAACAATATTTATAATAAAAAACTAAAATAACTTATGTTTCTTAAAACCATGTATATAAAAAGTAATATTATTATAAATATAATAACTTTAAAAGATGGAAATAATAATTTGTTTTCTTTAACATAAATAAATGAAGCATATATAAAATATATTATAAAAACTATCAATAATATAAACATTAAAGGATTATAATTAAATGCGTCAAAAAACTTAAATTTAAAAATTGATTTTATCATTCTAGTTCCACCACAACCCGCACAATATATATTAAAATATTTTTTATAAAAGCACTGATAGTGTGTAATATCTAATAATTTAATACATAATAATAAAACCAAAAACGAAAGTAAAGTAAAAATTACAACGTTAAGTATTCTTTTTTTCATATAATCTAAAAAACTATGATTTAATCATAGTTTTAGTAATAAACTCCTCTTGAGTTATTAACAGAATCAAAAGCTTCAGTAAAAGAGGCAAAAATTCCAAGTGCATATAATCCAATAAACGCTAATAATATTAATGCACTAATTATAATACCCGCAATTGAAAGTCCTTTGCCAGAACCTTCTAATTTTTTTGAATTACATAATCCAATTATTGAAAAAATAAGTCCTAACAAAGACGTTGATCCACAACACAATAAAGATACTAATGCTAATACAAAACCAGCAATTGCAAATCCGTTGGACTTCTTTTCATTTGCTGTAATAAGTTTACTTTCTTGAACTTCCTTTACTTCAAAATTTTTTCCACATTTTTTACATACTTTACTATTTTCTTCTAATTGAGTTCCACATTCTGAACAAAACTTAGGCATATATATCACTTCCTTACAATAAAAGTATAACAATTTAATTTTTCATAGTCAATTTTATTCTTCTTTTTCTTCTTTTATATCTTCTAATTTTACACTAACAAGTTTAGAGACTCCTGATTCTTGCATCGTTACTCCATATAAAACATCGGCATATTCCATGGTTTTTTTCTTATGGGTAATAACGATAAATTGGGTTTTATTCTTAAATTCACTTAAAAACCTACCAAAATTATCTACGTTTACCTCATCCAAAGCCGCCTCTACCTCATCTAATATGCAAAAAGGAACGGGTCTTGTTTGTAATATAGCAAACAAAAGAGATATCGCAGTTAGCGTTTTTTCACCACCAGATAAAAGGGATATATGTTGAAGTGTTTTACCAGGTGGTAAAGCTTTTATTTCAATACCAGTTGTTAAAATATTTGATGGATCAGTAAGTTTTAACTCTGCATCCCCGCCATCAAACAATCTTTTAAACACTTCTTTAAATTTTACTTTAACAATCTCAAAAGTTTCAATAAACTTTTCTTTCATTATTCCGTCTAATTCTTTTATTATTTCTAGTATTGTGTTTTCTGCTTTAGTTAAATCTTCTTTTTGAGATAACAAGAATTCATGTCTTTGACAAATTCTATCATATTCTTCTATTGCACCTATATTAACATCGCCTAATTTTTTTATTTCTAATTTACACTTATCAACTATTTTTCTTGCTTCTTGTTTATCCATTTCAAGAAAATAATTAGTTTTAGCTTTTTCATAGGTCATTGAATAATCTTCTGTTAAAGTATTAAGTAAATTATCTAATTGTACATCTGCACGATTTACTTTAATTTCTAAATCTTTTAAAGATTGAGTTTTTTGATAAAATTCTTGATTATTTATTTTATACTCTTTTTCAATGGTTGAAATTGATTGTTTATAATCATCTATTTGATTTTTAACATCATCTATTTTTGAGATAATTAGTTTTTTTTCTTTTTCCTTTTCATAGTAATCTTGTACTATTTTTTCTTCTTCTTTACTTAATGTTCCATTAATTAAATCATCTATATTATTTACTTCTTCTTTTAATTTTTCTTTTTCTTCTTCATATGATTTTTGTCTTTCTACCTCATATCTTAAAGATACTTCTAAGTTAGTTTTTTCAGATAAAAATTCATTTTTTTCTTCTAATATAGTTTTATATTTATTATCTACCTGATTAATTTCCTCTTCTAGAATTTCCCTTTTTAGTTGTAAATCATTAAGAAGTTTTTTATTATCATCTAATTCATGTTTTTGAGTTATGATATTAGGCTGATTTTTAACAATACCACCAGTTAGTGATCCTCCAACATGTAAAAGTTCACCTTGTAACGTTACTATTTTATACTTATAATTTATTTCTTTTGCTATTACAGTTGCAGCATCTAAATCATTTACAACTATTGTAGTTCCTAACTGATTTTTAATAATGTTATTATACGTTGATTCATATTTAACTAGGTCTGATGCTATACCTATAAAATCTTTTTGTTGTCTTAATATTTTATAAGTTGTATTATCAACTTCTTTTGGTTTTATTATACTAAGTGGAAAAAAAGTTGCTCTACCATATTTATTAATTTTTAAATATTCAATGGCTTTTTTTGCAGAAAATTCATCTTCTGTTACTATATAATTTGAAGCTGATGACAAAGCTATTGAAATTGCCATAGAATACTGTTTTTGAGTTTCGATTAAATTACCTATAACACCTTTAATTCCAGAAAGTTTTGGATTATCTAAAATCATTTTCACAGCATATGGTAATCCTGCGTTATTATCAATAAGGTTTGTTAACATGTCTATTTTATATTTTGTTTCATTTTCTAATCTATTTTGATTAGTTAACTTAAACTCATTATCATCATGTATCTTTTTAATTTTTAAAAACTCTTCTTCTTTAGAATTTAATTTTAAAGTGCATGAACTTATTTTTTTATTTAATATATCAATAGTATTTTTAACTGAAAAAATTTCGTTTTCTTTTTTTAAAATAGATTCTTTTATGTTAACTATGTTGTCATGAACTTTTGCATCATTAACATTGTATTTTTGTCTTTCAATTATTAAATTCTTTTTTCCTAGTAAGCTTTGCGATTCCTCAGTTATTTTTGTTAAACTACTTTGTAATTTATATAACTCTTCTTCCTTTTTTGTTTGTTCTAATTTCAATTGTTCTATTTCAGATGAATCTACGTTACCTTGCTTTTCTAATTTTATTATTTCATTATTTAACTTTGTAATTAATTGTTTATTATTTTGATACTCATAATTTATACTATCGACTTCACTAACTATTAAAGAAACTTCTATCTCATCTAATTTCTTTTTATTTTCCAAATACTTTTTAGCGTTAATACTTTGTTGTTTTAAAGGTTCTAAATTAGTATTAAGCTCCAAAATAATATCGTTAATACGATTCATATTATCATGAGTTCTATCTAATTTTCTTAGTGCTTCTTCTTTTCTTTTTTTATACTTTAGAGTACCTGCTGCTGCTTCAAAAATAATTCTTCGCTCTTCCGGTTTATTTGATAAAATAGCCCCAATATCCCCTTGTGAAATAATGTTAAACGATTCTTTTGAAACACCCGTATCAACAAATAAATCTTGTATATCCTTAAGTCTTACTTTTTCATTATTCAAATAATATTCATTTTCACCATTTTTATATATGCATCTTTTAACGCTTACCTCAGTATAATCAGTTGGCAAATATTTATCTATATTATCAAAAACTAAGGTAACACTTGCACTTGAAGATGATTTTCTTGATTTACTTCCAGAAAATATTACATCACTCATAGCACCTTCTCCACGAAGTTGCTTAACAGATTGTTCACCTAAAACCCAACGTACCGCATCAACTATGTTACTTTTACCACTACCATTAGGACCAACAACTCCAGATATTCCAGGGGTTAAATCTATCTTAGTTTTTTCTGCAAAAGACTTAAATCCTACGGTTCTTATTTCTTTTAAATACATAAATCCACTTCCTAACTAATTTTAGCCTGTTTATCAAGAGCATTATGAGCAGCTTTTTGTTCTGCCTCTTTTTTAGATTTAGCAGTTCCGGTTCCTAAAACAATGTTATCTACTATAACATTTACCGTAAATGTTCTATCGTGTGATGGGCCTTGTTCTTTTATAACTTCATAATTAACAGATTTTTTTGTAGTTTGCACCATTTCTTGAAGTTCTGATTTATAGTCCATAAAAAATTTCTCTGGTTTTTCTTTTATAAACGGAATAACAATTTCATAAACTATTTGTCTTGCCTTTTTATAGCCTTGATCTAGGTATACCGCACCTAAAAAAGATTCAAACATATCTGCAAGTGTTGCTTTTCTATATCTACCGCCTGATGCTTCTTCTCCCTTTCCTACTTTAACATACAAAGGGAAATCAAGTAATAAAGCATACTCATATAAAGCATTTTCACACACATACATTGATCTTATTTTAGTCATTTTGCCTTCTTCATAATTTGTTTCATTATAAAGATAATCACTCATTATTAAATCAAGTACTTTATCTCCTAAAAACTCTAATCTTTGATAATCTTCCTTTAAATTATGCTCATTACAATATGATGAATGTGAAAAGGCTGTATCATAAATATGCATATTATTAGTTTTAATGTTAAACCTCTTAAGTAATTCCATATCTATCACCCATTAAATTATAACAAAAAAACTAGATTTAATCTATAATAAATAAAAAAGACTTTATAAAGTCCTTTTTAGTTGCAGCCCTGTAAACTATTTAATACTATTTGTAACTTAGAAAATCTTTTTTCTACTTTACCGTATACTTTATATACGCCAGGAATTTTAATATTAAAATATTTGTTATAAACATTAGGAAACATAATAACTTCAATATTTGCATATGAATCGCTTGCGTTTATAAACATCATTTTCTCATTATTTTTAGTATTTATTTCTTTTTTTCTTTCAAAATATAAAACAATAGATATGTTTTTATCAAAATAATCATTAATTTTATTTAAAGTAACACTATCTTCTAATATATATTTATTAGTTGGATGATTACTAATATAAAAACCATAAATACTTTCTTCTTGTTTTGTTAACTCAAAAGTAGAATATTCATCATATTTTTTTAATTCTGGTTTAACAACTAAATCATCATCTAAATCAGAACATAACTCAGCATAATTTATTGCCTCATCTAAATTTTCTATTAAGGTTCTTCTATTAATTTTAAAACAATCTAATGCCCCTGATAAAATTATGTTTTTTAAAATATCTTTTCCTAACTTATACTGTCTTTTTACAAAATCTAAATATGAATTAAATTCTCCATTTTCTTTTCTATCAAGAACAATTTGTCTTGCAATTAAAGTACCAATACCCCTAATTATTGATAATGGATATATAAGTTTACCATCTTTTATTTCATATTTTTCACCCGATAGATTTATAGTTAAAGCAGATATTTCAACGCCTAATTTTTTACATTCATTTATAAGAGTTTTTGTTTTACTTAAAATACCAATGTTATTATTTAATATTTCACATTCAAAATAAACAGGATAATGCACTTTTAAATATGCTATTTTATATCCTAAAATTGCATAAGAAACAGAATGTGCTTTATTAAAACCATAATTTGCAAATCTTAAAATTAGATCATACACTTGTTGTGCTACATTTTTATCATAACCCTTATTAATGCTATCACTTATAAATTTCTGTTTATATTTTAATAAAATATCTTGCTTTTTCTTACTCATTGCCCTTCTTAATTCATCTGCAAGAGCATATGAAAAACCAGCCATTTTACGTGCTATTTGCATTATTTGTTCTTGATATATTATTATTCCATAAGTTGAACTTAAAATAGGCTTTAAATCATCATGAACGTAAGTAATTTTTTCTTTACCATGCATTCTTTTAACGTATGAATCTATATTCTGCATTGGTCCTGGTCTAAAAAGTGCTACCGCCGCAATTAAATCATCTATTTTTTCAGGCTTTAAGTCCAAAATAAATTTTCTCATACCCGCCGATTCAAATTGGAATATACCATCTAAAGAACCTTCTTTAAACAAATCAAACGTTTTTTTGTCATCAAGAGGTATATCACTAAATTTAAGATTTTTAACTGAATTTAATATGTTATCTACAACACTTAAGTTTTTAAGCCCTAAAAAATCCATTTTTAAAAGTCCAAGTTCTTCTATATAGTTCATAGTATAACCACATAAATAAGAGCCGTCTTGGTTAACCGATAAAGGAACATAATTTCTTAAACTTTTACTAGATATAATAATTCCAGCAGCATGAATGGAAAGATGTCTTTTTAATCCTTCTAGATGCATTGAAATATCATATACTTTTCTTAAACTTTCATCATCGTTTAATATTCTTTTAACATTAATATTATTAAGTTGACTCTTTAAATCCTTCTTCTCATCAAAATTACTAAGTAAATTATCAACTTTAAAATTACTAATATCAAATATTCTTGCAACATCCCTTACTACTTGCTTTGAAAGTAAACAAGAAAAAGTTATTATTCCTGATACTTTATCTTTTCCATATTTTTCTACGACATAATTTATAACATCATCTCTTTTAAAAGCATCAAAATCAACGTCTATATCAGGCATAGTAACCCTTTGTGGGTTTAAAAACCTCTCGAATAATAAATCATACTTAATTGGATCAATATCAGTAATACCCAAACAATAAGAAACTAAAGATGAAGCACTAGACCCCCTAGTATTTACCATTATCCCATTTTTTTTGGCATATTTAACATAGTCCCATACAACTAAAAAATAATTACAAAATCCCATTTTTATTATTACGTCAAGTTCGTATTTTAATCTTTGTACATATTCTTTAGATACGTTATTATTTAATCTTTTTTTAAGACCTGTTATACATAAATTAGTTAAATATTTTTCTTCATCAAACAAAGGATCATCATTATATACTGGTAACAAATCATTTCGCTTTGGGATATTTACATTACATAATTCACTTAAATATGTACTTGTTTTGTTATCTTCAATATCAAGTTTAACATCAAGCGTTACATCATCTTTACCTTCGTATTCATCTTCTTTTATCTTATATAAATATTTTAAATACTTTTCATCTTCTTTATTTAAAGTTAAAGTCTTTTTTATAAAAACTTTATTACCCTTTATTAAATCTTTTTCCAAAGAAGAAGAGTAACCAATAAAAACATCAGAAGAATATAATTCTAACTTTTCTTTTTTATCTTTATACTTAAAAGGTAAAACAATAACTAAATCAGATAAATATTTAGTTAATATATTAAAATCAAGTTTTTTTTCACTAATAAAAGTACTTATGTTACATAAATTTTGATAACCCTGATAATTTTTTGCATATAATAAAATTGTGTAATCTAATTTAACTTCCAAACCAATAATTGGTTTAATACCATTTTTTTTACATTTATCATAAAACTCCATTGCACCAAATAAATTATCATCACATATTGCTGCAGCTTTTATTTTATAATCAGAAAGTTTAGCTATTAAATCATCTATTTTTATTAAACTTGTAAGAAGCGAATAATCTGTTTTTATCCATAGTGGTACGTAATTCATAGCTATCACTTTCCTTTCTAATAATATTTTACTACAAATAAAGTTTTTTTCATATTTTAATTTGACTATTTACTAATTATATGGTAAAGTTATTAGGCAAACACGTATTTAAGGAGGAATTAAATATGGCTAAGAAAGTATCAACTAGAAAAGGATTACACGGAAATAATCGTTCACATGCTTTAAACGCAACTAAAAAAGTACAAAAAGTAAATATGCAAAAAGTATTGGTTGACGGAAAAACCGTTATAATGAGTGCTAGAGAAGCTAAAAAGCAAAAGAAAGCAGCATAATAAAAACACTTAAAAAAATAATTTTAAGTGTTTTTTTTATTTACAACTACCATTTAATCCATAAAAATAACCATCAAAATAGTAACCATCATCTGTAACATCATATCCTTTTTGTTCATCTGATGAGTAATTCTTATTCTTACAAACAACTTGGCTTTTTCCACTAGTTAATAAATCATTTTCTCCAGTTTCTGGATTAGTTGCATCAGCTTCTAAATATTCTTTTATGTCATCAATGGTAACATATTTTTGGCTATTATCAGTAGAACATATCTTGAAATGACCTTCTTCTTTACATAGTCCTATACACTCCACTATTTCACCAGTTTCGTTTCTACATTGATTTGTTGCTGCTATATAAGCTTCTGCCGCATCAACAATTTCTTTTGCAGCGATATACTTAGCTTTAGCCCTAGAATTTTTTATGCTCTTTAATACATTTGTTGTTGCAATAACAAGTATTATTCCTAGTATTACTATTACTGCAAGTAATTCAATTAAAGTAAAACCATTTTTTTTCTTCATACTATCACCTATCACCATAATATCATTATGATGATTTTTAGTCAATTTTATACTTAATAAAAAAAAGAAACTTTTACGTTTCTTTACTTTTTAAGCTATATAATTTTTAGTAGGCATCTAAAAAATAATTACATACATTATAGCTTAAAATTCATTTAAATTACAATTATAGTAAAAATTTCATTAACTAATTTCATTTTAAACTATTAAATCTTATTTACTTTTGCTTTTTCTATATTGTTCAACGTTTTCTGTATTTATTTCAAATCCATTCAGATGTATCGTATATGTTAATGGTTCTGGAATAATTAAACCTTCAGCACTTGTTAAACTTTTTAAATATAAATCTCCGCCTAAACTTTGTGGTAATACCAATCCTTCGGCACTATTTAGACTTCTTAAATCTAAATCAAAACCTAAACTTTGTGGTAATACCAATCCTTCGGCACTATTTAGACTTCTTAAATCTAAATCAAAACCTAAACTTTGTGGTAATACCAATCCTTCGGCACTAGTTAAGCTTCTTAAATCTAAAGAACCGCCTATATTTTGTGGTAATACTAATCCTTCGGCACTAGTTAAGCTTCTTAAATCTAAAGAACCGCCTATATTTTGTGGTAATTTTAATCCTTTGGCACTAGTTAAGTGGCTTAAATATAAAGATTTTCCTATACTTTGTGGTAACACTAGCCCTTCGGCACTATTTAGACTTCTTAAACCTAAATCAAAACCTAAACTTTGTGGTAATACCAATCCTTCGGCACTAGTTAAGCTGCTTAAATCTAAAGAACCGCCTATATTTTGTGGTAATACTAATCCTTCGGCACTAGTTAAGCTTCTTAAATCTAAAGAACCGCCTATATTTTGTGGTAATTTTAATCCTTTGGCACTAGTTAAGTGGCTTAAATATAAAGAACCGCCTATATTTTGTGGTAATTTTAATCCTTCGGCACTAGTTAAACCGCTTAAATCTAAAGAACCGCCTATATTTTGTGGTAATTTTAATCCTTCGGCACTAGTTAAGTAGCTTAAAGATAAATTACCATCATAATAAATAGTATCTTCATTTATTTTTTCATCTTTATTTAATGATGCTATTTGTCTTTCTTCACAATTAAAAATAATTGCCAAATCTTTTCTTTTATTATTTCTTTCATTTTTTATTTCTTTAATTCTTGGGTCTTTTCCATATCCAAACCCATATATTTTATCATTTATCTCATATAAAAACGTTAATTCCTCTTTTGTTAATTCTTCTTTGTTTTTATGCTTTTTATATATTTTTGTTAACTTTTTCATGTCATTAACTTTTTTATAATATTCTTCTTTATCTGGGAAATCTTTAATCTTTTCTTCTACTACCTCTTCCATTTCAGATTCGATGTTTTGATTTTCTGCTACTCCTCTTATTTCACCTATTTTATTTCCTTCCATTCTTATCGCAATTCTTGGTACTTTATACTCATCTTTTTCATCTAAAGTGTAATATACATAAAAGTCTCCATTGGATAATTGATTTTTTGCAGTATTTTCCCCTGCCGTACACCATCCTGTATTATATCCTTGTAATGAGTTTACCAAAGGCATATGATTACTTCCCTTTTCATACTTTACCCATTTACCTATGTTTCTTTTTATTATATTTTTATTATTACTTAGTACCTTTGTTAATATATAAGTATATATTTTAGGAAATGAGCCTACACTTACCAATCCTTCTAAATCTTTATCATCTATTTCTTCTTTGTTCATTGCTTTTATTATCATGTCTATTGATTTAGATAATGCTTCTCTATTTAAATCACAAAATGGACTTACAGTATGTTCACTTCTTTTATAGAATACTTGTTTTTCTTTATCATATTTTCCTATTTTTAGCATTCCTTGAAAAGCCCAGTATTTTGCCCAAAACGGATATACCTTTGCATCGTCACTTAAAAAATAATCTAACCATCTATCCATACTTTTCTTTTGGTTTTCTATTACTTCTTTTTCTAGTTCTTTTTTCATTTCATCAGTTATTTCAACATGTCCAAATCCTCTTTCAAGAGCTAATTCTTTTTGTTTTTCATAATAACTTTGTGGTATGTTTTCTTTTTTTATAACATACTTTTCATAGTAACATTTTTTTAAATATTCTATATGTTTTGATTTTTCTTTTACTTTATTATGAGTATCCTCTAACTTTTCTAAATACCTTTTAATATTATTAAACTTATCATATTCATTTCCTTTTCCATGATGAAGCACCTGCTTATCTTTATATAAGTCTTTATATAATCTATCTATTAATCTTATATAATCTTTTTGTTTATTCATATAACATACCATCCTTATTTAGATTATAACATTTTTTATTTATTATTGTAAATTAAAGATAAATCTCATTAAAATAACAATATAAAAAAGTGTCTTATTAAGACACCCTTTTTATTAAAAGTATAATTTTTTTCTAATCAAAATTATCTAAAAAATCATCTATTTCTTCTACATACCTTTTAACAATTATTTATTTTTACTTTTTATCAGTGGAACCAAACCCTCCGGTACGAACACCACTTGCGTTATCATCATCTGATATTAAATATTTCATAAATATTGCTTGTCCTATTGCCTCACCTTTTTTTATTGTTACAGCTTGTTCTTTTACGTTATAAAATGAGAACATAATCGCTCCATCATTATCAGGATTGCCATAATAATCAGCATCTATTATTCCAACGCTATTTGAAAGTATAAGACCCTTTTTTTTAGGATTTGAACTTCTATTACAAAGCATTAAGTATTCATCATCTTTCATGTAAGCCTTTAATCCAGTTTTAACTAACGTTGGATTAATTCCTGGCTTAAATGGTTCAATTATAATGTCTTCTGCAGCTTCTATATCATATCCTGCAGAAAATTTCGTTTTTCTTATTGGTAAATTTATGTTTTTATCTTCAAAACCTTTTGCTATTTCAAAACCTCTTGTTTTCATTTTATACACCTACTATTTCTTTTTCATCTATTAATATAACTTTATTTTCTTTTAGTGATTTTTGAACATCAATTACTCTTTGATTAGATGAACCACACCATTTTAATCTAAAGTCATGAAGTTCATCTTTATATTGTCCATCTACTAAAACATCAATGTATTTTAGTACTTCTTTATCTTTTAAATCTCTATCAAATAAAAATCCCGTCCAACACCAAATAGTTTTGTTTGGAAATTTTTCTTTAAATGATTTAGCAAGTTTGGTAGTTGCTTCTATGTTTAAAGGATGCATTGGTTCTCCGCCTAAAATTGATAGCCCAACAACATAATCTTTTTCACATAATTCTAATACTTTACTAATTGTTTCATCAGTAAACTCTTTACCACCTTTAAAGTCATGGGTTTCAGGGTTAAAGCAATTTTTACAGTTAAATGTGCAGCCTTGCATAAAAACTGATACCCTAACCCCTGGGCCATTTGATATGTCCATTTTTCTTATTTTATTGTATCTCATAATTAGCATTCATCAGCATCTTTATTATCAATGTGAATTACTCTTTCTTTTATTTCTTGTGTTCTACCTTTGTTCCAGAAGTTAGTTCCAATGTAACCACAAGTTCTTCTTGCAACGTTTAATTTATCATGATTTCTATTACCACAGTTAGGACAATACCACTCTAAATTATCGTCTAAAAGAATTTCACCATCATAACCGCACTCTTGGCAATAATCTGATTTAGTATTTAATTCAGCATACATAATGTTATCATAAATGAATTTAATTACCTCCATTACGGCATCTAAATTATTGGTTAAGTTTGGAGTTTCAATATAACTTATTGCACCACCTGGAGAAAGTTCTTGGAATTCACTTTCAAGTTTTAATTTTGTAAATGCATCTATTTCTTCAAATACTGGAACGTGATATGAATTAGTTATGTAATCCCTATCAGTAATACCTTTAATCTTACCAAAACGTTCTCTTAAGCACTTAGCAAATTTATAAGTAGTAGATTCAATTGGAGTTCCATAAACACTATAATCAATGTTTTCTTCAGATTTCCATTTTTTACATGCTTCATTAAGCTTTCTCATTACTGATAGACCAAACTCTTTACCTTCACCATTATCGGTATGAGAGTGTCCCGTCATAAACTTAACACATTCATACAATCCAGCGTATCCAAGAGATATGGTTGAGTATCCATTATGAAGTAAATCATGAATAGACTCTCCCTTACCTAATCTTGCAAGAGCTCCATGTTGCCATAAGATAGGTGCAACATCGCTAGTTACCTTAGATAATCTTTTATGTCTTGCCTGTAAAGCCCTATGACATAATTCAAGTCTTTCATCCATTATCTTCCAGAATAAGTCCATGTCTTTATCAGAAGATAAAGCAGCATCTACTAAATTAATGGTAACAACACCTTGGTTAAACCTACCATAATATTTAGGGTTTCCGTTTTCGTCAACGTAAGGAGTTAAAAATGATCTACATCCCATGCATGGGTAGCATTGTCCGTTACCATTTTTATCTATCTTAAGTTTTTTCATTATTTTTTCTGATATGTAATCAGGAACCATACGTTTAGCCGTGCATTTAGCAGCAAGCTCCGTCAAATAATAATATTTACTTTCTTTATGCACGTTATCTTCTTCAAGTACGTATAAAAGTTTAGGAAATGCAGGAGTTATGTAAACACCTTTTTCGTTTTTCATACCTTGCGTACGTTGTTTTAAAACCTCTTCTATAATCATTGCAAGCTCTTCTTTGTATTCTTCTGTTTCTCCTAAGTACATGCAAACAGATAAGAATGGAGCTTGTCCGTTAGTTGTTGTCATAGAATTAATTTGATATTGGAAGGTTTGAACTCCATCTGTAATTTCTTTTTTCAAATCTTCTTTAGCATATTTTTCACAGTCAGCCTTACTAAATTTTCTATCTTTATATTTCTTTAAAAAGCGATTATAACTTTCTCTTACAAAAGGTGCTAAATGAGTAAGAGTTACCGTTGCACCACCGTACTGACTCGAATTAACCGCCGTAATAAGCTGAGTTGCAATCGTCATGGCAGTTAAGAATCTATGTGGTTTTTCAATCATAACCCCGTTAATGTTAGTTCCGTTTTGAAGCATGTCCTCAAGGTTTATTAAATCACAGTTATGAAGGGCGTTTTGGGCAAAATAATCCATGTCATGAAAATGAATTATTCCCTCATCATGTGCCTTTACTACGTCTTCTGGAAGTAAAAACCTTCTTGTTATATCAGTTGATGTAATACCTGCAATATAATCTCTTTGGGTAGTTACAACCCTAGCGTTCTTATTTGAGTTTTCAGTGTTCCAGTAATCGTTTTCACCATCAATTAGCTCTTTTATTGAAAGGTCAGTAGTATTACTTTTTCTTACTAACTCCCTTGTGTATCTATAAGTTATATATTTTTTAGCTAAAGCATATTTACCAATTGACATTAACTTTGTCTCTATGATATCTTGAATGTCTTCAACTAGCATTCTTTTTTTACCTAAGCCCTCAATATATTTAATTATGTTTTTAATTTGTGTGCTTGATGCTCTTTCTTCTTCATCTACTTCTTGGTTAGCTTTCATTATTGCGTTTTCAATTTTTTCTGGACAATAATCAACTATGTGTCCATCTCTTTTTATTATTTTCATGTTGTACTCCTTTCCTACTTTACAATTTTAATATAGCACAATTAAAAAAAAGTTGTATGTTGCATTTGCAACATTTCGAAAAAAATGATATTATTTTATCAAGAGGTGTAAAATGAACAAATTATTCAATAAAATTAATGTAAAGGAGCAAACAAAATTACTAAAATTATTAGAAACTAATGTTTTTAATTTTAAAAAAGATACCATTATATTATCAACTATAAAAGAAAATATAATAGGTGTAATCCTACAAGGATATGCCCAAATAATAAGAACTGATTATAATGGAAATAGGACAATAATTGAAGAATTGGAAGAAAATGATATTTTTGGTTCTTCGATATCTTCTTTATCAAGTAATGAATGCCAGATTATAACTAAAGAAGATACAAAAGTATTAATAATAGATTATGATAGAATAATTGAATTAGAAAATAACTCTTTTCCCTATTATAATCAATTTATTAAAAACTTACTTGAAATAACAACTAATATAATTGATGAAAAAAACGAAAGAATACAAATACTAACTAAAAAAACAATCCGTGATAAATTACTTGAATATTTTAATATATATTCAAAAAAACACGGAACAAAAATAATATATTTACCATTTAGTTTTACCGATTTAGCAGATTATTTAGCAGTAGACAGAAGTGCTATGTCAAGAGAACTTAAATATTTAAAAGAAGAAGGTTTTATTAATACAAAAGGAAGAATAATTACCCTACTTTACAGATAATTTTTTAAATTTAATTCTTATATGTTACAATAAAATTAAATTTTATCATAAAATTTTCAACTATCTTTAGGAAGTGGTTATATGAATTCAGTACAAAAATTAATTAAAGAAATATGTGATAAAAAAAACATTAAGGTTAATTTTGTCTCTAAAAATTGGATAATGGTTTTACAAAAAGATAATAAAATCAGATATTTAACTGGTTATAAATTCCCATTAAATAATCATGCTATTGGTCAAATATGTGATGATAAATATGCTTTGTATGATGTTTTAAAGTTGCTTAATTTACCAGTTGCCGAGCATCATATTTTATTTAATAATTATAATAAAGAAGAAGTATCTTTGTATGCTAAAAAATTTAATTATAATATGGTTGTTAAAAGCAATTTAGGAACATGTGGCAATAATATGTACCACACAACTACTTTAGAAGAATTATTCACCTATATTGATAAATTACTATCTAAAAATTATTCAATTAGTATCTCACCTTTTTATAATATTAAGAATGAATATCGCACAATTCTTCTTAATAAAAATGTTGAGTTGTTTTATGGTAAGCAAAAGCCTTGTGTTATAGGAAATGGAGTTAAAACAATATATGAGTTGTTATGTGAGTTTAATCCATATTATTTTAATAAATTATCAAACAAAGATAAATTATCTAAAGTCCTACCTAAAAATGAAAAATATGAATATAATTGGCAATTTAATTTGTCAAAAGGAGCAAAACCATTTTTTAGTTCCAATGAAAAATTAAACGTGAGCATTCAATCACTAGCCAAAAAAGTTGCTAACGCATTAGATTTAAATTTTGTTAGCGTTGATATTATTGAACTTTTTACGGGTGAAATATTAGTACTTGAGGCAAATAGCGGGGTTATGATAGAGAACTTTATAAAATTAATACCTGATGGTAAAAAAATTGCTAAAAATATTTATACCAAAGCAATAGATGAAATGTTTAAATAATTTATAAAATAAAAAAAAGAAGAATCACCTTACTTTACGGGTGATTCTTTATAAAATATACATTTAAATATTCTTCTTACGATTGGCTGTATAAAAAATATTTGTGTAAAAAACGCAAACGGAAAATTAAGTACTACCGTTTGTAAAAAATTTGGTATAAAATTAATCATAAATGAGCTTAATTTCCATGTTACATCATTAAATACAAGAACTGGGAATACGCCTTTATAAAGAATGGTTGCTAAAAAACTCATCCATGGGCACATTATTCCAACCGTTGCACATATAATTGCTGATTCTACTATCATTGGGCTATTTTTCTTAGGATCTATTGCCTTAAAAGCCAGCTTAATAGCCAAAGGGCTTGCAATAAATACCTCCGATAAATAAGCTAAAACAAACTCAATTGGAATAAGCGTTAAAGCAAATTTAAAATTTACGTTAAGGATACCACCATTTTCAATTGATAGGCAATAAAATACAAAACACGGTACCGTTATAATAACAGTTAATAGTGCAAATATTAATCCTTGTTTTCTTGTTTTAATCATCTATATTCTCCTTTCCATACTATTTTTTACAACAAAAAAACGTAAAGTTTTATCATAAGTCTAATTATAACGTTTCCGTAATCAGATTTACGAGTAAAAACTCTACGTGTGTCGTTTCTTTGTTATAAAATACTTTTAAAGTATACCAAAGAATAAAAATCAAATCAAGATATTATTTTATTAATCTTTTTTAATTCTTTTTTCATTTATTTCATTAACCAATAACTTTACAAACTCATCTTTACCAGTAGAATACGTCTTTTCAGAACCGTGTCTTCTATAACTTATTAAGTTTTCTTGTTTTTCTTTATCGCCTAGTATTAAAGTAATTGGTATTTTCTTAGTTTGGGCTTCTCTCATCTTATAAGATAGTTTTTCCTCTCTATCATCAAGATGAGAACGAATGTTATTTTGTTCTAATAATTCTTCAACTTCTTTAGCATAATCAAGATGAAATGCATTATTAACTGGAATTATTTCAATTTGAACTGGTGCAAGCCATAGTGGTAAATTACCTTTGGTCTCTTCAATAATATAAGCCATAAAACGATCTAATGATCCTAAAATAGCACGATGCAAAACAACTGGTGTCTTTTTTTCACCATTAGCGTCAACATATTTTAAATCAAACTTAGCTGGTAAACAGAAATCTAACTGGCAAGTTGATAGAGTATATTCATTTCCAACGGCTGGCTTAACATTAACATCTAACTTTGGTCCATAGAAAGCTGCTTCACCAATTTCTTCAGTATATTCAATACCAAGTTCATCTAAAACCGCACGAAGTTCATTTTCTGCCTTATCCCACATAGCATCATCAGGATGATACTTTTCTTTATCAGCAGGATCACGTAAAGATAAAACACAACGATAATCCGTAATATTAAAATCCTTGTAAACATCAAAAATTAAGTCAACAACATTTTTAAATTCATCTTTAATTTGTTCTGGTGTAACAAAGATATGAGCATCATTCTGGCAGAAATGACGAGCTCTTTCAATCCCTTTAACAGCACCACTAGCTTCATAACGAAAATCATGAGCAATTTCACCAATACGAATTGGAAGTTCTTTATAAGAATGCAACTTATTAGCATAAATCATCATATGATGTGGGCAATTCATTGGTCTTAAAACGAATGCCTCACCATCAATCTCCATAGCTGGGAACATATTTTCTTTATAGTGATCCCAGTGACCACTTGTCTTATATAAATCAACCGTACCAACACAAGGTGTCATAACATGTAGATAACCTAGCTTACGTTCTTTGGCCTTAATATAATCTTCTAATTGTTGCCAAACAATATAACCTTTTGGTAAGAACATTGGTAATCCGCGTCCAATTAAATCATCAGACATAAATAGTTCTAATTCTTTACCAATTTTACGATGATCACGCATTTTAGCTTCTTCTATTTCGTTTAAATAGTTATTTAAGTCTTCTTCGGTTTCAAAACATACACCATATATTCTTTGAAGCATCTTATTTTTAGAATCCCCTTTAAAATAAGCTCCAGAAAACTTAATTAATTTAAAATACTTCATTTTTTTTGTTGAATCAACATGAGGCCCACGACAAAGATCAGTAAAATCACCTTGAGTATAGCAAGAAATAACAGTATTTTTATCATCCATTCTACTAATTAAATCTATTTTATATGGATCATCTTTAAATTTTTCTAAAGCCTCTTTTTTAGATATTTCCTCACGATAAATTCTTTTATCAGCCTTAGCGCATTTTTTCATTTCTTTTTCAATTTTTACTAAATCTTCATTAGTTAAAGTTTTATCTCCTAAGTCAATATCATAGTAAAAACCTTCTTCTATAACAGGGCCTACCCAAAACTTAGCTTCTGGATATAAATGTTTTACTGCCTGCGCAAGTAAATGTGCACAGCTGTGATTTAAAATGCTTAATTTTTCATTTTCTTTAATATTTATCATTATTCTTCCTCCTTTATATTTTCTGTTTTTAAACAAAAACTTCTTATATTAAAACCACCTTGTTTTTGATAATAATAATTTACTAAAGCTTCAATATTTTTATGCATAATATCTGGTTTTTGAATTTCAAAACAATTTATATATAATTTAATAAATTCCTCTTCTGGTAATTTAAACACATGATATTTTCTTTTATAATCCTCATTTGTTAGTATTTTATATATCTTTGTTTTAGGAAGTTTTGGTATGCTTAAATATTCGCAGTAACTATCATAAATTTTATCTAATAATTTATAATAAATTAAATTAAACTCTGGATTATTCTCATTTAAGCATGCTTTTAATTCATTTAAATTATCCCATATAAAATAATTATTATTATCTAATTTTCTAGCGCTAATATTATTAGATGGTCTATCTATATAATCAAGTGCTAAATCTTGAAGCATTTTGACGCTTCCATCTAAATCATAAATTATTTTTCCATACGCAAACATATTAGCAGTACATAAATTATTATCATTATATTCATCTTGCATATATTTTTTTATTCTCCATTCCGGATTTTTAAAATATTCTATTAAATAACTATTAGAATCAACATTACCTTTTTCTTGATAATTTACGCTATTTTTCATAACTAAATAAACATCAATATCTGAATATTCGTTATAATTATCATTTGCGTAGCTACCACATAAAATAGCTCCTACAACATCATCATCTTCTTCATATTTTTTTAAAAACTCTTTTAAAGCAAATTTCCATTTTTCTATCAATTAAAACACCCTCTTTCTATAAAAAAAAGATGATACCAAAGGAGTGCAAAAGCACGGTACCATCCTTACTTTAACTTAATTTGATAACGTGTATAACTAAACACGGGGTTCTTTTTCAAGTCCAGCTTACAAAGTAGTAATTACATAATTAGTTTATCTAATTTTCACCATCATAGACTCTCTTTGAAACATTATTACATAATCATGTCTTTGATTATCGCATTTCTAACAAAATAATACTACAAAAGATAATTTAAGTCAAATAAATTTAAATAGGTATTTATTTTTATATTTTAATTAATTATTTTCTATTATTTTCACCAATCATTTCAATATCTTCAGTAAGTTGTTTTATTCTTTCAATTATTCTAAGTGCTTTTAACTTTTCTGATTTATTTGATGTTGTAACACTTAAATGCTCCTCTAACTCTTTAATATTCAAATTAGATGTTATAAAAGTTGGTAATTTTTCTTGCATTCTATATTGTAAGATACTACCTAAAATTTCATCTCTATTCCACGAGGTTACTGCCTCTGCTCCCAAATCATCTATTAAAAGTATCTTAGCATATTTAATCTCATTAAACTTATTTTTGAATTCATCACTTGAACTAGACTGAAAACTATCCTTTAAACTTCTTAAATACTCAGGCCAATAAACAATTACACCTTTAACGTTTTCTTTTGCAAGTTCATTTATCATAGCTGCCAAAAGATAAGTTTTACCACATCCAAAATTGCCATGCAAATAAAGACCTTTTTTATAATTTTGCTTTTTATATTCTTTAATATAATTTAATATCCACTTTATTACTACTTGTCTGTTTTTATCATCAGTATAAATATCCTTTATTTTGGCATTTTTTATTTCTTTTGGCACATCAAAATTAGTTACGTTATTTAAATACTTGTTTTCTTTATCAATTTTATTTTGATATTTACATGAAACATAAGAAAAACAAAGTTTATTATCAACAACTTTAGGTAAATAACAAAAGCCGTGCATATTATTCTTACATGCTAAAATAGATTTACACATCTTACAATTTTTATACTCTTTTACAGAATCTTCTATTGAAGAGGTATATTTCATAAGCTCATCTTCTGGCAAATTTATTTTATCTATCATTTCTTTGAATTCAAAATCCTTTTTTGCTTCTTCAAAAGATGATCTTAATTTATTATTTATGTTGCTTTCTTTTTTTACTTCATTAATATTTTTCATTAATACCACCTACTTAGTTAAGTTTTATTAAGAAAACTCTTTTAACATTTCCTTAAGAGATTTTTCTTCTTCTTCACTTATTTCCTGTTTTTTTATGTCCTTATTAAACCACTCAGGCAATTTTTCCTTATTGATACTACTTAATTTATTTTGTACTTTTTTATTTTCTCTTTTATATTCTTTTTCTGCCGTTTTCATTGCCTCTTCAACGGTTTCAACATTAAGTCTTTTCCATTGAGACGCAATAGCTTCAACATATGCTTTAGTTAATTTTTTATTATTTATTTTAAGAACATAATCAATTAAAACATTAGTAACTCCTGGATTTAACTTAAAATCAGTAAGTAATGTTTCTAATAAATTTAAATCTCTAACTGATGGTTTTGCACCATTATTAACACCTTTAAGAAAATTATATGGGCTAGTATTTTCAAAAATATAAATCATCTTAGCCCTTTTCGAAGATGCTCCTATTGGATTTTTTAAGTATTCTGGTTGATTTTTGAATATTAAAGATGGCAATTTATTTTGATTTTCATACTTATAATAATTTCTTACGTTTTTTCTAAGTAAATTCTTATCAATAAGTCCATTTTCTTTAATAGAACTTAAAATAGAAGATTTCATATCAATAGCATCAAGGTTATATACAAAAGATAAATTATTAATTAATTCTTTAGATTCTTTACTAAAAGTTTTTTCATTAATTATCCCACCCGGTACAGAAGATATTAACAAATCAAAATCAAATGAGCTATCTATTTTTATTTGACCAGTTTTATTAACCCTTAAATCCTCATTTAAATTATCATATAAAGTCCCTGGCACACTTTCAAACACATCATCAAATCTACAAGTAATCTCTTCATAAGAAGACAAATTAATTTTTGGAATTTTAAAATATTTAAGTAAATTTTCATACTCTTTTTTTCCAACGTTATTATATAAAACTATATTTAAAATTGGATGATTAAAAAACTCGTTTGCGGATATTGGTGAAAACATTTCATAAACATAAGAATTAGAATTACCAGTTTTAACATAAGTTTTTAAAAGACCAATAGCTTCTAATTTTTTTCTTGCACTTATAATAGCATCCATTTTAATTCTTAAACTGGTCATTAAATGGTGATGAGTATACTCAGCACTTAAAAGTTCACTTTTATCTAAATCCGCCCAAAAAGTATAATACAAACTAGTTGCTATGCTCCCTATTATAGGTTGGTATAACATGCTTATTATTTTTCTATCATTTTCATTTAATATAGTGCGGTTTACTACTACGAAAGTATCCGCTGGTAAAATGCTTATTTGCTTCATAATAGTAATCCTCCTTAAATAGTATTATAATTCATTTTTTATTTTATATCAATGTTTTAGTAAACTTAAAACATGTTATTTCTAACATGTTTTAAGAATATTAATTATAAATTACATTTTTTACTTTTAAATAATATCACAGTTAATACCAAACTAATTGATGCTAAGAAAAAATATAAATTAACGTTATCTTTTGTATTTGGATTTGAAACTTCTTTTGCTGGTAAAATAGTATATACGTTTACACCTTTATTAGCCTTAATATTACAAAACCAAAAATATTTTATAGAAACGTCTTTTTCACTTGCAATTGGAGTTTTTGTATCACCTGTTTTTATTTCGTCTAGATTAATATCTCCAGTCGTACCAACTACGGTATCATAATTTAAAAGCGTAAAATTTACATAAGTAACATTATCTTTTATGAACATTTTCCATCTGTATGTATATATGCCACTTTCTTTTACTAATAAAGAAAATCTAGGCGCCCAAGTAGCACTTAATTTTACTTCATCATCTTTAGTTTTTTGAGTTGTTACAACAGCTTCTGACACATACTGATTATCACTGTTTTTTAAACCTAAAGTTATTTCAAAAAGCTCATCCTTATCCATGGTATCAAAATTTATTTCTACGTTAACCTCTTCTGTTATACCATCTTTTAACTTAGTTGAACTTTTTTTACTATATGGCCCAACATTCATTCCCATTTCTGCATCATATATACCTTTAAGATTAGTTATATTATCAGATATTTTTTCTTTGCTACCATATCCTTCTTGTGCGTACCAATCATTATAGTTATAAGTCGTTAATGCACTTGCTTTAAAAACAAATCCAAATACTGCAACAAAAAAAACAATCAAAGAAATTATTTTTTTCACAATTCACCTCCTCTCATATTTTTTAAAAATATGATAACTAATAATATTTTGGTGAAATTTGTGATATTTTATAACTTCTTTGACATGATTTTTTTAATTTTAAAATTATTTTTTATTTTTCTTTTACAGCCTTAAACATCTTTTTCCACAAATTATTTTCAGAATAATTTAAAATTCCAACTTTATATACTCTAAGCCCGTATTTTATTAAAATAAAATTTAATAACATTAACAAAATAATTGCAATTATCAAAATTTGTACTGTTATTTGCCCAGAAAAAAGCATACTAGGTGCAAGAGAAACAGAAATTAGTGGAATAACACTTACTATCTTTATAAATAAAGAACCTGGAAAAGAAGTTGATATTAATATTAAATAAAAACCTATTACGCTAATAACCATAAGTGGTGTTTGTAATTGCTGATAGTTTTCCATGTTTGTTGTCATAGAAGCAAGAATACCTGCTAATAAAGAGTAAGCTAAAAAACTAAGAATAATTAATAAAATTATAAGTGGAATAACGTATCCTAACTTATTTATTATTCCGCTACTTGTAATTACCTCTAATGCCTCTTTTACATCTAATTGAGATGCAACATCAGTAATTAATGCTTTGCTAGTAGAAGGTGAAATAAGCTTTCTAATAAAAATACCAACAGCACTATAAAGTATTAATAATATACCTTGTAAAATAACAAATATATTACTTGCTAATACTTTTGAAAAAAAGTGTGTTTTAGCAGAAACATTTCCCAATATTATTTCCATTCCACGGGTAGATTTTTCCTCATTAATTTCTGCACCTATCATTTGTACTAAGAAAATAATAAGCATAAAACAAGGTAATACAACTATAAGTGACAAAACAGATAATAATAATCGTGAACTTTCTTCATTTTTACTCTTATCATTACTAATAAAACTTCTTGTTATTTCAACTTGCTTAGATATTTTAGCAAGTTTATTTTTATCTATGTTAGAATTTGCCAAAGCAATATTACTTTTAGCGGTATTTAAACTTGATACAATAGCTTGATACGTCATGGTATCAACATATGAATCCGTTATAAAATCTACTTTAAATATGTTTTCTTCATCATTATTTATAATTAGCAAAATATCATCGGTTCCTTTTAATTTTTTCTTTTGCTTTTTTTCATCAGAAACCTTATTTATTACAATCTTATAATTTTCAACATACTTACTTACATCTACCAAACTATTTTTTATTTCTTTATAATAATTAGTATTATCAATAATATTTATTTTAACATCATCATTAAAATCCCCACCAAAAAACTTAACTACTGAATCAATGTTAATTAAACCTACCGTAATTATAAAAACTATTATATTTGCTATTAAAAACCATTTGTTTTTAACTTTTTTTAATAAACTATGTTTTGTTAAAAACTTAAACTTATTTTCCATATGTTTCACCTACTTTCGAAACAAAAATCTCTTCTAAACTAGGTTGTTGAAGAGCAAACTTAGTTACGTTATTTACCGTTTTTAAATATTCAAATACATTTTTACAATAACTTTCATCTTTTATACTAACCTCATATGAACTAGATGTTTTAACAGCTTTTATAACACCATCTATCTTCTTTAAATCAGATAACTTAACATCACCTTCAATTACTATCTTTTTTATTTTATAATCATTTTTAATATCTTTTAAATAACCTTCAAGCACTGATTTTCCTCTAACCAAAATTACAAGTTTTTCACAAAAAAATTCTACGTGATCCATACGGTGAGATGAAAATATTATTGATGTTCCTTTTTGTTTTAAATCTAATATAACACTTTTAAATAATTCTATATTTATAGGATCTAATCCCGAAAAAGGCTCATCTAAAATAAGTAAGCTAGGTTCATTTATAATAGCTGCTATAAATTGAACTTTTTGCTGATTACCTTTTGATAAAGTATTTATTTTTCTATCCTTATACTCTTGTATACCAAACTTCTCAAGCAACTTATCTAATCTTTTTAAAATAGTTTTTTCATCAAGTGATTTTAAAGCCCCATAAAAAAGCATTTGCTCTTTTACCGTAAGTTTAGTAAGTAAACTCCTTTCCTCTGTTAAAAAACCAATTTTATCAGTAATATCATAGTCAATTTTTCTTCCATTAAAAGTTATGTTACCAGAATTTGGCTCTATAAGGTTCATAATCATTCTAAAAGTTGTTGTTTTGCCCGCTCCATTTACACCTAAAAGTCCAAAAATTTCACCTTTTTTAACCTCAAACGAAAGATCATCAACAGCCTTAAAATCCCCATAATATTTTGTTATGTTACTTACCTTAAGCATACTTACCTCCTTTAATCTACGTATAAAATAGATGAATTATCAAAGTTTAATTCAATAAATTCACTTACGAACTTATCAAACTCATAATTTTTATATATATCATAAACATTATTAATTATTTTTCCATAATTTATAATATTACTTTCAATTATATTTGCAATGCCAGATGGATTATCAAAACTTCTTATAGTAGAACTTAAACACGCTTTTTTATTAAGTTCAAATATGTTCTTATCAAAATTATTTTCAGTTAATCTTTTATTAATTCTATTAATAAATTCATCTTTATTTATAACGTCTGCCTGGAAAAATAATAATACGATATTATCAAAATAAGAACAACTAAATAAAACACCAGTTTTAGTTATTTTATCTTTAACTAAATCTTTTTCAAAAGACGTTGTATTACCAAACTTCATATCCATTAAAAGATTCATAAATAGCCTTTTTTTAAATTTTTCTTCACCATCAACAGATGGAACTATAATTTTATAACATATGCATACTTTAGGGTTTGTAACATTTCTTTTTATGTTTTTATACTTCGTATTAACTTCACATGGTTCATTCGTCTTTTTAATTTTTACATCATAATTTAAAGAAAATTTCTTTTTATTTTGCTTTTCTTTAATCAAATCAAAAGTCTTTTTAACATCAACATCCCCATAAACAACTAAAAACATATTTGATGGATGATAAAAAGTATTATAACACCTATATAAATCTTCTTTTGTTATTTTAGATACGTTTTTTTTATCACCAATAGTTCTATATTTATTAGGATTATTAACCAACGCTAATGAAAACATCTCCTCAAACATAAATCTTTCTACATCATCATTTGTCATATTTATCTCTTGATTTATAATTCCCTTTTCTTTTTCTACGTTTTCATCAGTAAAATAAGGATTCCAAACAAAATCAATAAGGGTACTTAAACATTCAAAAAAATTATCATTAGTAGAAAAATAATAATTAGTTACAAAATGACTTGTGTATGCATTTACTCTTGCACCATACTTCTTAAACTTATCAAATACCTTTTCATTATCTTCTGATTCAAATAATTTATGCTCTAAAAAATGTGCAATTCCTTTTGGAAAACTAACTATTTTATCCTCGTTTATCGGTTTAAAATCATTAATTGAAGATCCATATTTTGTAAAGAAATATGCTCCTTTTTTAGAAAAACCTTTACTTTTATAAACATATACGTTTAAACCACTATCTAACTTTTCATGATAAATTTTCTCATCTAAAGAAGTCATAATAATTTCATTCATTGCGAAATTCCCCCTTTTAAAAAATAGCATAAGTTTGGCTTTATCTTGCTTGCAAAAGTCTCAATATCATCTTTACTAACTTTTTTTAAGTTACTTATATATTCTTCTATGTTAGGTAAATTAAAAATATCAGCATTATATTGCCTTGATGTAATATTAAACATGTTATCTTGAGAATCTAACAAAGATGTTATAATTTCTTTTTTAGCATTTTTTAATTCTTCATCTGATATTTTAACCATGTCTTTTAATATCAAAAAAGTAAGTTCCTTAGCTTTTTTATAATCTTTTTTTTCTATACCCATTATTATTTCCATTAATGAATCATCTTTTTCTAATCTTGCAAAAACATAATAAGCCAAAGAATTTTTTTCTCTTATATTATTAAATAATCTTGAAGAACCAGAACCACCTAATATTATTCTGTATAGTGGTGCAACATAATTCAATTCATAAAAACTTAAGTTTTTTAAATAACATACAATTGATAATACATTTTGAGTACCATAACCAACTCCATTTTTAATTATAAGTTCATCTTTTTCATCATCATTATTAATGATTAAATCATCTTCCCATTTTTTATTTGTTTTAACTTTAGATGTTATAATTTCTATAAGATCATCATCTATATCATCAGAAAGCATAAGCTGTATTTCACTATTATTAATCATATCAAGATAATCCTCATACAACGATTTAGCACTCATCTTATCTAAATATTTTATTTCGCTCATAAAAGAATAAGACTTTTTTTTATTTAGGCTTTCAAAAACTTTTTTTTCACAATACGCACTTGAATCTTCCTTTATTTTTTCTAAGGAACTTCTATACGCTTTTTTTATTATATCAAATGTTTCTTCATCAAAGCATCCATCTTTAACTAGCGGATTAAAAATCATTTCACAAAAAGTAGAAATAACGTTTTTTAAGTTTCCTTTTTTTGTATACTTATCTTTTAATGATGCAAAAGTAAAAGAATTTACTATATAATTACCATATCTTACTGATGACGTGCAATAATATGAATCATAATTTTCTAATGAATTAATATATAATTTTTCATTAGTAGGATATTTATAACAAGATTCTATAAGAATATTTTTAAGCATTCTACGATAAGTTGCGTTTTTCTTAGTTATTTTACTTTTAAAATAAATGGTACCAGTTACTGATTTAAATTTATTGCTTTTTAAAATGGTAACAGGAACGTTATTAAATAATTTTTTTGTTATTATCATATTAAAACCTCCATTTATAATATGGCTATTTTATAAGAGCTGATTCTAAAGCTAACTTAATCATTTCATCAAAACTGTTTTGTCTTTCATCACTAGATAATTCTTCTTTAGTAACCATATTATCAGATACTGTTAAAATACAAGCTGCTTTTTTATTAAAGAAATTGGCGTTATGAAAAAGTGCAAAAGATTCCATTTCAACCGCAACGCAACCATATTCATTAAATAAAACATCTGGTTTATCAACCTCGCCATAAAATACGTCAGTACAATAAACAACTGATTTAAGTAGTTGGATATTAAGTTTATTCGCAACATTACTTATTATTTCATTTAAGTCTTTATCACTGCTTAAAACTTTTTTATCATCATTATTTTGAATCTTAGCATAGTTTGATTTAGAATATGACTTTTCTACTAACAAAACAGATCTTAAAGGAATTTTTTTTGTTGTAGCTCCAGCACTTCCTATTCTTATTATTTGATCAACGTCATAATCTTTAAATAATTCGTACGAATAAATACCAATTGATGGATTTCCCATACCATGTGCCATTATCGTTAAACGCTTTTTTTTATAATACCCAGTATATGCATACATTCCTCTTACTTGATTAACTAATTTATAATCTTCTAAGTATTTTTCTGCAATATATTTTGCCCTAAGCGGATCTCCTGGCATTATAACCGTTTTAGCAATATCTTGTTTTAAAGCTTCATTATGTGGTGTTGGCATTGTAACACTCCTTTCATTATCTATTTTTATTATACCATGCAAATATTAAAAACCCTCTTATAATTGTTGAATTTTTAAAAAATTATGTTAAAATATACAATCAAAGAAAAGGAAGTAGTAAAAAAGTGAATGATTATTGTTTTAGTAAAGAAAAACTTAATAGCGAATATAAATACGTAAAAGAAAAACTTGATCAAGAAAATTTACCAAATAATATAATAGCTGATTTAAATTTGAAAATTGCAACACTAGATGATATACGTAATACTTTTAAACTTAAAACTTATATTAAAAATTTAATTAATTTACCAACGTATGATAAAAATTTTAATTATAAGGTTGCACAAGAAAAGCTTAATAAATACGTATCAAAATTACAACATGAAATTATAAAAAATACGTATGAATATTTTTTAGGTAATGACTTTAAAAGTAATGATGAAATAATGTCTTTTTATCTATCAAAAAAATCAATATTAACATATGCAAAAGAAACATTCTTAAGTATCGGTGGAAATAGTAAAAAATTAGACATCATAATGGGTCCTAAAAACAACTTATTATTTTTAAGTAATCGTATAATAGCTGGCTTATTTTATCCTTATGGAAAAAAAGGTTATATATTATCTTATGATACAGATAATATAAACTCTTTTTGTTGTCTTAATCACGAGCTTGGTCATTACTATGAACATTGTATTCATAATTTATCTAAAATTAACGATGAAAAAACTTTTTTATATAGTGAGGTATTAAGCATATTTAATGAACATATTGGATTGGATATTTTAAAAAAACATAACGTAATTAATGATAATGATATATTAGAAATTCAAAGATGTATATTATTAAATAACATAAATACTATTAGTAACTATTTTGATTTGAGATTTTTAGTAAATAAAGATAACAAAAATATTTCAGAAAAAGCTAAAATACATATGTATAAAAATGCAATTGAAGATGCATCATATTACTACTCTTATATTATAGCTATAAATTTTTATTACCAATACCAATGTGATCCTATACTTGCAATAAAAAATTTAAACCATTTATTTAGGAAAATAGATAATAATAATGAAGAAAAAGTTTTAAAAGAAAGTGATATTGATATTAGTTCAAACGTATTAAAAAAACATCTAAACAAATTAAAGAGGAACAATTAATCTTGTTCCTCTTCATTATTATTTTCTTCATATTTAACTAAAACTTCTCTAGGTTTAGAACCATTAGGAGGACCTACTATTCCTCTTTGCTCAAGTAAATCAATCATTCTAGCAGCTCTATTATAACCTAATCTATATTTTCTTTGTAGCAAAGAAGCGCTAGTTTTACCACTTTTTATTACAAAATCAACTATTTCATTATACAAAGGATCATCATATTGATCATCTTTTTCATCATAACTTGATGAACCTTGTGGTTTATCTGTTATGTTAGTAAAAGTCTCATCATACTTTGCTTTTTGTTGTTTAATGGTGTAGTCAACTACTCTTTGAACCTCTTCTTCTGATACAAATGATCCTTGAATTCTAGTTGGAGTACCTTCTCCCATAGGAAGAAACAACATATCACCTTTACCAATTAATTTTTCAGCACCCGTCATATCAAGAATAGTTCTAGAATCAATCGAAGATGATACCGTAAAAGCTATCCTTGATGGGATGTTAGCCTTTACAACACCGGTAATAACGTCAGTTGATGGCCTTTGAGTTGCAACAATTAAATGAATACCCGCAGCACGGGCCATTTGAGTTATTCTCATAATAGAATCCTCAACTTCTTTTGCTGCAACAAGCATCAAATCAGCAAGCTCATCTATTAAAACTACTATGTAAGGTAATTTTTTTGCATCTTTATCACCAGCATCTATCTTACTTTGAATCTTATTATTATAACCTTCTATATTTTTAGTTCCAGTTTCACTTAAAAGATCATACCTATTCTCCATTTCTTCAACTATCTTTTTTAAAACGATTGAAGCCTTTTTAGGATCATTAACCACTGGTGCTAAAAGATGAGGAACACCATTATACATTGAAAGCTCAACCTTCTTAGGATCAACCATAACAAGTTTTACCTCATCTGGTTTAGCCCGCATTAAAATGCTCGTAATAACCGAGTTTACACAAACAGATTTACCACTACCCGTTGCACCTGCAATTAAAAGATGAGGTGTTTTATTTACTTCCATCCACCTTGGATTACCCATTATATCCTTACCTAATACTGCTAGTAACTTACTATTTTCCTTTTCTTTAGGAACTGCTGCTAAAACCTCCCTTAAAGAAACTGGTGTCGTTACTTTATTTGGAATATCAATTCCAATTGTACTTTTACCAGGTATTGGAGCTTGTATTCTAACATCTTTTGCAGCTAAAGCAAGTGCTATTTCCTTACTTAAACTAAGTATTTTACTAACTTTAGTACCAGATTTTATTTCTAATTCATACTGAGTTACAGTAGGCCCAACATGTGCTTCTACTACTTTTCCGTATATGTCAAAATCACTTAATACTTGTTCAAGTAACTTTATGTTAGAAGATATGTTTTCTTCATTAACTTTAGTATTTACCTTCTTTGGAATACTAAGTAAGGATAATGGAGGAAGCTTATACTCTCCATTAATTGGTTCTTTATCATCTTCTTGATCATCAATATTAACATGATTCAAATCATTTACGCTTGATATAACAACCCTTTTATCATTTTCTTCATCCTCACTATCATCTTGCTTTTGTTCATCAGCTTCTTTATTACGCTCTTTTTTAGAGCTAAAGAAAGATATAACTTTTTTTATCATTACTACTGGTGAAACGTTAAAGATTAGTATAATACCAAATATAATAAGAACAAAGCAAATTATTTTAGAACCAAGTACATCAAAGGCTAAAACAAATAAATAAGAGAATATTGCACCTAAAATTCCTCCGCCTTCTATAAAATTAACATCATTAAAACCTGAGACAATATTTGCAATAGTATCCTCAAAAACAGCTTTACCAATATTAGTATCACACATTATGTATTTAATGTGTGAAATACAAAGAATTGCTATTGAAAACAAATAAAAACCTATCAATTTCTTTGTAAACAACTTTGGCTTTTGCCTTAATATTAAAACGTAACCTCCTACAATTAAAAAGAAAATTAATCCCCAATTATAAAAAGCACCAAATAAAAATATTCCAAAATTACTAACCATTCTTCCTACAAAACCTGATCTAAGCAATCCTAAAATTGTTAAAACTATATATAAAATTCCAAATATTTCAACAGGAATTTTTCCTTTTTTCTTGTTAGAAGATGATGTTTTTTTCTTTGCCATTAATTGCACCCCACTATTTATCATTAAATTAATTATATCACGTAAAATAAAAGATGTAAATTTAAGGTTACATAATTAGACACTAATTTTTCACCACGTTTATTTTATTAAATAACAAATATCCCCATTTATATCTTCGTATAAATTATTATTTTATATTTAAATACACTCATTAAAAAAACGCTTTATTTATAAAGCATTTTAAACTTTTTTATATTTTTAATTTTTATTTCTTCCATAATTAAATAAGTATTGTATAGCAATAGCACTATACTTACCATAAGTTTTTTTAGCAAAATCTCTTATGTTTTTTTCACCAATTATTTTATAATCATTTTTCATTACTTTTTTAACCCACGTATCAATTGGAAAAACATCGTACTTTTGATAAGCAAATAAAAGTATACAAGATGCAACCTTAGGTCCAATACCAGCATTTTGCATTAATTTATCCAAGGCAATATTAGTATCTAAATTATAAAATTCATTTAAATCTATCTCATTATTATTAAGCTTATTAACCATTTGTTTTAAATATTTATCCCTAAATCCTACCTTACAACCTCTAAAGTCTTCTAAAGTTACGCAAGATAAATCTTTATAACTTGGAAAAAGATAATATTCCTTATTATTAAAAATAACCTTTTTTCCATATTTTTTTGCTATGTTATTAAGTGCACTTGCGATTTGTAAAACACCATTATTAGCAGAAATAATATAAGCCATAATGGTTTCAAAGGGATCTTGTTTTATCATTTTAAGTCCAGTTGAAAACAAAACTGCATCTGTTAGTTTTTCATCGCTTTTGATTAAAAAATCATTCATAGCACGATAATCATTTTTTAAATCAAAATACTCTTCTACTACATTTTTTAAATCTTTTTCATTATTAGAACTTACGTATAAATAATCATCGTCTTTAAAGACGTTTATTACTCGGTCTTTTAATATAATATCAAAGCTTTTATTTTCATTTTTAAAAAACCTAAATATTTGACCACAACAAATAGTACTTTCTAAATCAAATGGTTTTTCTATCTTTATTTTTATCACTTTTAAACTCCTTATTCATAAACATATTAGATATTATAAGTATTATTAATCCTAATATTACGCTTGCTAAAACATCGGTTAAATAATGTGCTCCAAAATATATTCTACTAAAACCAGTTAAAAAAATCATTAAAGAAAAACCTATAAGTAATGGTTTTTTATATTTACCTTTTACTTTTTTATAAATTAATAACATCAAAGTTCCATAAAAAACAAAAGCACAAATCGTATGCCCAGAAGGATAACTAAAACCACCTTGAATTATCCACTTCCAACTTGGTCTTACCCTTTTTATCATAAATTTTAATAATTCCATTAAAATAACCGAGGTAAATACGTTTGCAACTACGTACTTAAAGTCTGATAATATTTTTCGTTTGAAAAATATCATAAAAGTTATTATAAGAAGAATAACAACTCCAGTAGTTGAAGCAAGATTGGTTATGATATATAAAAAATTTGTTACTAAATTACTTTTTAACTTTATTACAGCATTAAAAACGTTTTGATCTATAACATCTAATTTACCTACTACTACAAAAATAGTTAACATAACAAAAAGAATCAAAAGTATTGATATAAAATAATATTCTTTTTTTATTTTTTTCATTAATTTTCACCTTTTCTTTTTTTAGAAAGTTTAGTTAATTCTTTTCTCATATCATCGCTTAATCTTTCTTTTACATCTTGATTCAAATCTGAGAATACGCCTAAATTATTTGTTTTTTGCATTTCTTTAGTTCTTATTCTAGCTTGAACTTTAATATTTTTATAAAATACGTTCGTATTTAGTGATTTATACCCGTTATTTTTAGGTAAAGCAATAAAATCTAAAACGCCTTCATCTTCCGGAGTACAAAATTGATGAATTGCACCTAACGCTTGGTAACACATCAAATATTCACTTAAAACCATTTTTATAGCTAGCAAATCATCTATTTGATTAAGTTTAATACCCTTTTTTAAATCCTCATAAATACCACCAGAATTTTTAATTCTATAATTAAAATCCATTGCTATTCCATTTTCACTTAGAATATCCTGAGTTTTAGTTCCTATTTTATCTAGGTATTTATTATAAAGTTCTTTTAGTTTGTTTCTTAATTGCTCAAGTTTTAAAAATTCTTCTTTATCAAGATAATATAAACAAAGATCTTGTAATTCATCTTTTAACTGATAAATACCAAGTATTTTTGTTATAGGAACATCAAAATTCATTGTATCAGTTGCAAACCTAATTTGTTTTTTTCTTTCTAAAGCATCTAACGTATACATATTATGCATTTTATCGCCACCAATTTTAACCGCTATTATTCTTGGTTCTTCTTGAGATGATAAAAGTATTTTATTATGAGTTTGTTGCTCACTACCATTACCAATTTTAGTAACACCATCAACTATTTTGGTTATAGTTTGTCCAAAATCTTGTTCACACTGTGCTAGTGTATATGAGGTATCTTCTATTGTATCATGTAGTAAAGCTGCTGAAACCGTCTGAAAATCAAGCCCAAAATTTGCTAATATACTTGCTGCACCAATGGGATGAACAATATAATCTTCTCCGCTTTTTCTTTTTTGATTTAAATGAAGGTAGCTAGCCTTATATAAAGCTTTATAAATAATTCTAATTTGATCACTGTTAAATTGTTCACACTTAGGTATAAGCCTTAAAAACTCCTCTTTATTATTAGCAAACATGCCATTTAACTTTTGAAAATGCTGTTGTATTTGTCTCATATTACTTTCCCCCTAAAATATTTAATTAATAATAATATAAATATAATACTATAAAAAATAAAAAAAAGCACTAGCAAAACTAGCACTAATTAATTAATTCTTCAAATATTTTTAATGATAATTTAATAGGATCATGTTTTAAAGAATCAAATTTAGTTGTTATAAAATCATCCTTAATTATTTTAATATTTTTATTTTTTAGCTTATCTGCGTCAATTACAACGGGATCCTTTTCTTCTTCACGATGATATTTATCAATAAATTTTTTAGATATTTTTCCATTATTTACAATAACGGTTTGAATCTTTCTTTTACCTAAATATTTATTTAATACGTTTATGTGATCACAAACCGTAAAATTATCCGTTTCTCCTGGTTGGGTAAACATATTACAAACATAAACAATTTTACCCTTAGATTTATCTATGGCGTTTATAACATCTTTACATATTAAGTTACAAGCTATACTCGTATATAAACTTCCCATACTAAGAATTATCATATCCGCGTTTTTTATGTCATTTATTACGGTTTTATTTATAACAGGATCTTTTTTATAATAAATATCTTTTATCCTTTTATTTTCCTTTGTAATATTATGTTCACCTTCTACTAAGCTTTCATCTTCCATAACCCCAACTAAAGTAACATTATCCTCAGTTAATGGTAAAACTTTACCCTTTAAATTTAAAACCTTAGATAAAGACTTTATTCCATCTGACATGTTTCCAGTTATGTTACATAAAGCTGCTAAAAGAAGATTACCAACAGCATGTCCATTTAAATCACTATTAGTATTGAAACGATATTCTAATAAACTCTCAAAAAGAGGTTCAGTATCAGATAATGATGCTATTACCTTCCTTAAGTCTCCGACCGCTGGAATATCAAATTCCTCTCTTAATTTTCCTGTTGACTTTCCATCATCACAAACAGATACAACAACCGATATATCAACCGGAAATTGCTTTAATCCCCTAACTAAAGTAGAAGTTCCCGTTCCACCACCTAATATAACAACTTTTTTATTCATTATAATCACCCTTTAAAAATTCATTATATAAAAGTTCATCTTTTATTGAAGTTTTTTCTCCATGACCTGGATATAGCTCTATATTTTTATCATAAGTTTTTATTTTCTTTAAAGATTTTCTCATTTCCTTAAAATTACCACCTTCTAAGTCACATCTTCCAATAGTTCCTTTAAAAATAAAATCACCAACAAACATAACTTTATAATCTTTAAAATAATATGTAACGGCATCTGTCTTATGTCCTTTAGTAGGAATTATTTCAAAAGAAAATGGACCTATATTTTGTAATTTACTACTTTTATAATCTATTACAATAGAATTATAATATTTCTTTATATCATCTAACGCCCCTATATGATCAAAGTGATAATGTGTAATTAAAATTGCTAAAACTTTTTTATTTCCAACTAAATTAATTATTTTTTCTTTTTCATCCCCAGGATCAATTATTAATGCATAATTATTAATACAAATAACGTAACAGTTTTCTTTAAGTTGTCCAACACAGACTTTTTCTATATTCATTTTATAACTCCATAATTAAAGCCTCATATAACAGATCAACTAAATGATTAGTAGGCTCTAAGTTATACTTTCTAATAAGCTCATCAAACACATCAAACGTAACTTCTAAATTAAGAAATTTAAATACTGAAAGCTTTTCATTTTTTAAGTTTGATAAGTAATCTTTAGTATACTCATTATCTATTATTAACAATGGTAAATCGCCTATAAATTTTTTAAATCTTCCCATTATTGTTTTTGAGCTTTTTACATAATTAAAAGAATCATTATCATAATTAATCATGTTTAAAATATCTGGTATATTAATAAGTGTTTTATCTAATCTATAATCAAATCTTTCCTCTAACTTTATTCCTTTTATTTTTAATGCACAAAGTTGTGCTATATCTCCTACTTTAGCGTTCGAACTGGTAGGAATAATTTCTAAAATCACATACTCTGAAGATTTTAAATCCATATTATCACCTTTTTTCATTATTATCATATCTTTGTAAAAAATTATATTTTTTTCCATTAGTTTTATATTGTCTTATCGTATCTAGATTAACGTTGTCCGTAGCTTTAAATATATTATAAGGAATAAATTTATTTTCTTTTTCTAAACTTTCTATTAATTTTTTAATCTCTAATCTTTTTGAATTTTCATTTTTATCATAGGTGTTTTTTTCTGTAAACCTACAAGCACAATTTAAAAATGTTAAACAATTATATTTTGCCCAAGCTTTTATATCACGCTCTCTTACCAAATAAAGTGGTCTTATAAGCTCCATATTATCAAAATTATCGCTATGAAGTTTAGGCATCATTCCTTTTATTTCTCCTGCATATATAATGCTTAATAAGGTAGTTTCTATAACATCATCAAAATGATGACCTAAAGCAATTTTATTACACCCTAAATTCTTAGCATATGAGTATAAACATCCTCTTCGCATTCTTGCACATAAATAACATGGTGAGCCCTCATTTAAAGAATACACACTATCAAATATATCTGAATTAAAAATTGTTATATCAAGATTTAATTTTTTAGCATTTTCTTGAATTAAATATCTATTTTCTTTATTATATCCAGGATCCATAACGATGTACTTAACATCAAATTTAATTTTTCCATGTTCTTTTAACTCTTGCATACATTTTGCTAGTAAAAAAGAATCCTTACCACCAGATATACATACTGCAACTACGTCACCTTCATTAATAAGCTTATAATCCCGTACTGCTTTTGTAAATAATCTCCATATTTCTTTTCTAAATCTAACTATTATACTATGCTGCACTTTATCATAATTTTTCATAAAACCACCCATTCGATATCTAGTAGTAATTTTATCATAAATTTAGTAATTTAAAAATACCAATATATCATATTATTAAATGGAGGTTTTATATGAATATTAAAAAATTAAAGATTATTGGGATTATAATTGCGTTTTTACTTACTTTTCCACTTCATTTTTTATATGATAAATTACCATGTTTTTTAACAAGTATAATAGCACCCGTTAATGAAAGCATATGGGAACATATGAAAATATTATTTGGAGCAATACTTATTTCAGGAATCATTGAAAAAATAATAGTTAAAACTAAAAAACTTAATATTAATAACGTTTTTATATCTAATTTTTTATCAGCACTAATATCAATACCTATTTTTCTTATAATGTTTATGCCAGTTTATAATATAATTGGAAAAAATTTTGTAATAACTATTATAATAATGTTATTAGCAATTATAATAGCAAAAATAATGTCTTATGTAATTATGAAAAAGAAGAATTTAAATTTACAGAAAATTACAATAATATTTGTAATAGCTATATATATAATATTTGGTTTATTAACTTATTTTCCACCAAAAAACAATCTATTTTTAGATCCAATTAAAAATATATATGGAATACAAAATAAAAATAATTAGTAAGTCAACTAATTATTTTTTTAACTATTTATTTTAAGTCATTAACAACCTTCTTTAAAAAACCACTTTTACTTACCTTTGATTCTACTAAGTATGAAACTGATACAATAATGCTTCCTAAAAATGCAACTAGCATATCTTCCATAGTATCAAAAACCCCTGTTGTAAGGTGATGTTGTACATCCATTTTTAAAAATACAAAAGCACCAAATTCTATAAACTCCCATAAACTAGCTACCATAAGAGTAAAACAAATAATAAATAATGCGTTAAACCATTTATTTTTTTTATTATAAACCCCAAACCAATCCATAATAACTAAAGCTAATACGGAGGTTAAAATCCCAGATAAAAAATGAGTAAATAAATCAAACCACCATACGCTATTATAAAGATTTACAACGCTTCCTAAAAACTGGGCTAAAATTATGAATACTACGTATACAAACTCCATATATGGACTTATTTTAAGCTTAAATATTTTATTAATAATTCTTGGAATAAATAAAACAAATATAATTGATAAACATGCTAATAATCTATCATATATTCCCATATTAAGATCTCTAACCGCATAACATAGTGAAGCTAAAGATGAAATAAATATTAAAACATTATTGAATTTTTTCACAATAACACATCCTTATTCCTTATTCTTTATTTTTTATATAATTATATGCATCCGCACACATTTCTTCAATATTTTTTTGAGCCTTCCATCCTAATTTTTCATACGCATAACTAGGATCACAGTAACAAGCATCAATATCCCCTTTTCGTCTTTGCTTTATTTCATATTTAACATCAACTTTATTAACCCTTACAAAAGTGTTAACTAAATCAAGAACACTATAACCATTTCCAGTTCCTAAATTATATGCATCACAACCATTATCCTTAAAAATCTTTTCAATGGCCTTAATGTGTCCTTTAGCTAAATCAACCACATGAATATAATCCCTTACTCCAGTACCATCATGAGTGTCATAATCATTTCCAAAAACGCCTAAACAGTCTAACTCACCGGTTGCTACTTTAATAATATATGGCATTAAGTTATTTGGTATTCCATTTGGGTTTTCTCCTAAAAGACCAGATTTGTGAGCTCCAATAGGATTAAAATATCTTAATATTGCAATGCCCCATGAGTTATCTGAATTATATAAATCTTTTAATATTTTTTCTATCATAAGTTTTGTTGTTCCATATGGATTTGTTGTAGATAAAGGAAAATTTTCTTTAATAGGTAAACTCTTAGGCTTTCCATATACAGTAGCAGAAGATGAAAATACTATTTTTTTAACGTTAAACTCATTTGCAACTTCTAGCAAAGACAAAGTTGAGTCTATGTTGTTTCGGTAATACATAAGAGGTTTTGAAACCGACTCACCTACTGCTTTATAACCTGCAAAATGAATTATAGCATCTATTTTATTTTCTTTAAATATTTTTCTTAATATTTCTTTATCACAAACATCGGCTTTATAAAAAGATACTTTTTTACCAGTTATTTTTTCAATATACTTAACGACCTCTAGTTTTGAATTAGATAAATTATCAACAATTACTACTTCATAGCCCGCATCAAGTAATTCAACACACGTATGACTTCCTATAAAACCTGTTCCACCAGTTACTAATATCTTCATAGTTATCCTCCATATTATGTTTTAATTATATCATAAAAAAAGAATTCTATAAAGAATCCTTTAAATTTTTTATTCTTCCAGTTTTTGAAAACCAATCATCCTTACTCATTATTACCACATAATTATCTATTAAGTTTCCAATATCAGTTTTATAACTATCTTTCATTATTTTATATGCTTTAAATCCAAGTTTATCAAGAACTCTTTTAGCCTTTAAGTTTCCATCTTGATAAGTGCAAGTTATACTATCATATCCCAAACTAAAAAGATACTCAATTACGCATGCTAAAGCCTCAGTCATATAACCATTACCCCAATAATTCGGATGCATATTAAATGATACTTCAATAGAATTATCTTCTTTTGTTTCATCTTCTGTTAATATATTCCCTATTGGTTTTTCAAGATAATATATAATCCAATCAAACATATGTGCTTTTTTTATTTTAGCATAGTACTTTTTTATACCACCCTTAAACCAAGATTCAATTTTGCTGCTGTCTTGTTTAACCAACTTACAGACCCCATCTATGTTCTTTAGCTTTGAAAAATCATACTCATAAACTTTTAAAAAATCTTCTTTTTCTCCCCTTTTCATTATCAAGCGTTTAGTTTTTAATAAAACAGTTTCATAATTCATAAATACCACCACCTGCTTAATAATATAAGGCTATCTTGCCATGTATGGTTATTTATTATAATCGTTTAAATTACAATAATCAACATTATTTTTAAATATTTTCTAACTTTTTAAAGTTTTTTTTAAGTAATTAATTTTTTTTCAAAAAAGACTTGATTAAACATTATTTTCTTGATATTATAAATATGCAGTTTATGGCGAGATAGCTCAGCTGGCTAGAGCGTTCGGTTCATACCCGAAAGGTCGAGGGTTCGATCCCCCCTCTCGCTACCAGGTTGATAGGAAACTCGAAAAAATACGAGTAAAGATAGAAAACGTACTTGATAAAAGTGCGTTTTTATGTTATTATGAATATGTCAAGGATGCCTTGCATAAAATAAAAAGGGAAGACTTAACTTTGCCGAGTTGAGTACTTGCCCTTAAGTGGTAAGCACTTAATCTATGCTAGATTGAGTGCTATTTCTTTATACATAGAATCATTACAGAGACTATTAATAAAATGATAATTAGTATTAGAAATGAGATTAATAAATCTTTTTTCTTCATAATATCAAGCCTCCTTTCTAAAAGAAAGTTGGCAAGCACTCAACAATTAAGTTTCCCTACAAAAATTATACCAAACATTTGTTCTTAAAACAATATGTTTTATAAAAATTTATGACAATTTAGAAAACACATTTGAATATTGTCAAAAACAATAAGAAGGTGATGATATTGAAGATATTAAGAGATAATATAAGTGATAGTGGATTTTATAATTATTATTTGATAGATGACAATAAAAAATTAGGAATAATATATTGTGATAACGATGATTTATATTTCACTCCTTTTGATAGAAATCAGGAAACCAATTTTTTTATAACAAAAGAAAATATGGTTATTTATAATTTATTTGATGCATTATATAAATCATTTAAAAATGGAAATGTATTTAATGTAAGTGACTATGATTTGTCACAATGTAGTGATATTAATGAAAAAAGGAAATTATATACACGAGTTTTTGAAGCAAATAAAAACTTAAAAAATAGTGAATTATATAAAAAAGTTTTTAATAATGAAAAAATTATTTGGATTAGTGATGATAGTATTTCTTTTGACTATAAAAATGCTGATTCTATGACAATTAGTAATGAAGGAGAATATTATAAATTAAGATTTACTTATTATGAAGACTCATATCCTCATTTAAGAAGTATTAGAATACGAAATGCTCGTAGTAGATATAAACCTTTCAATGCTCTTATGATGGATTTTTTCAATAACTTACAAAGATACGATCCGGACTATCATCAAATGCATATAGAAGAATATTTATACAGACAAGAAAAACAAAAGAAATTAATAAAATAAGGTTGTCGCATTTCTTCCTTTAGGGTGACCAATTGATATGAACCTTGAGCTTTTATGATTTTTTTGTAAAAAGTTATGTTAAACTTTCATAAAAAAGGCAACTGTAATTGCAGTTGTCTTTAATGTATTACTATTTTTAAATATTAAAATTTCCTCTGTTTAAAATTAACTTTTTCCCCTTTGGTGTATCAGCAACAATTTCTAAATCTGGCGTTCCAATCATAAAATCAACATGGACATTTGAATTATTTATTCCAACTTTATCAAGTTCTTTTTGCGTTAAATTTTGATAATAATTAATTGTACTTGCGTTGCCCTTTCCGAGTGCCAAATGACAAGAAGCATTTTCATCGAATAGTGTATTATAAAATACTATTTTAGTATTAGATATTGGTGAATTGTTGTTAACTAAAGCTACTTCTCCAAGTCGATTTGAGTTTTTATAATTTTCAATCAATTCCTTTAAAGTATCAGTATTTTTAAAGCATAAACATTTATGAAGCAACAATTGTGCATATTTTCTATCTAATTTTTCAACTTCTGACATATTTTTACCTCTAAAATATTCCCTGTTTGACTTGATATTATAACATACTATTTTAATTTCATCAATTGTAATTAATGAAATTCATATCTAGGTTAAAATTCATTTAGTAATTAGGAATTTATTAACCATTTCTTAAGTTTTAAATATATTATCTTACGTACCCTATAAATATTATACCTAAAATTTTATGGTTAAGGTTTTAAAATATAAAAAGGGATGTTATAATATTTGTAACTTATATTAATATATTTTTCGTATAAGTTTATTTATGTACGTAACTTATTTTTTTATATATACAATTTATTACGTTATCATAAATAAAAATTACTCACTTTTAATAATAGCAACCATATTGTTTACTTTAAAAAAATAAACAATAATTAAAGTTATATAAGAGGTATTACATGAATTATAAAGAAATGTTAGAAAAATTATCTAAATCAAAATTTAGAAGTAGTTTTCATTTGAAGGAAAAAGATATAAAATACGTAAATGATAAAGGATTAGAAAAAATAAAAGAGCATGCGTATGACTTTATAAACAAAAGACTTGCCCCATTTAATTTACCAAACGATGGAAAGCAAACGCCAATGAAAGGACATCCTGTTTTTATCGCTCAACATGCTTGTGCCTGTTGTTGCAGAAGTTGCCTTTTTAAATGGCATAAAATACCTAAAGATAAAAACTTAACAACCAATGAAATAGACTTTATTGTAAACCTATTAATGACATGGATAAAAAAAGAACTAGATGAAAGTTTATAAAAAGCTATAAACTTTTTTTTATATTATCTATTTCTGTTTGCATTGCTTTTACCATTTTTTCAAGCATTATAAGCGTTTGATTATCACTAGAACTACCAGTATTGGTATTTATATTACCAGCACTTTGTCCTTGCATTCCAGAAAAGGTATCAGCGTTATTTCTTCCTGTTTCTGTTGAACCAACCGGCTCTAATCCCCTTTCCTGCATAACCGCACGATAAAAAGCATTAGTAGATAACACTTGTGCAACAAGCATTAGCCAGTTTCCTATTGCGTTTTGTTCGTTGGCGGTTGCATCATCAATTAATATGTAACCAACAACAATAGCAGATAAAGAAAAAAGTTTAGGAGGAATATTTGGCAACATTATTTTATCCTCCTTCTATGAAATTATATTCATTAAAAATAACAATAATTTCTATTATTAATTAAACGCTATTTCAACATCTATATTTTCATCTTTTAAAGCTATATAAAAAAATATAAATCCACTAATTAATATAAGTAATGATCCTATAAAAGCTAATTTAGTTAGCTCTTTTTTTTGATTTGAATCATAAATGTTAAGCTTTTCAACAGCTTTTTTGGCATCATTTAAAAAATATGTGTAAATAACTATTAATACTGCAAAAATACCTATTGTTATCTTTCTATATTTCTCTTTTGCTTTTATATCATTCCATATAAAATATTTTCTTTCAAAAATATTAGAATACCAACTTGCAAATATAATTCCAACATATATAAGCCATATAAAGTCTTCTTTGTCTAATTCTTTTAATTTTTCAGAAAGATAAGCATTATTCATATTAAATTATATTAAAAAAATTAAGAATATTTTCTTAACTTTTTAATCTTTATGCTTTAAATATACTATAAAGTCTTGCTAATAGTGCTTGTGATAAAGGAGCTTTATAAACACTTTTTGGTTTTTCATCTTCTACTGCTCTTACTATTTTAACAACTATTGAGTCTAGTTTCTTTTTCTCAAATAATTTAAACAAAAAATGTTCAACGTTGTATAATTCCTTTTTTATATCACTAAAATATTTACCATCATCATATTTATTGTCCAAAAATACCTCATTAAAACCAGTATGATATAAACCTGGTTCAATTAAAGTGACCTTAACGTTAGTTGCCATTAAGAATAACTCTTTTTGAAGAGATTTTATAATCATAGTAATACTTGCTTTAGTTGCTGAATAAACGCCCGCGAAAGCAATGGGAAAGGTATCTGCTAATGATGACATAACAACTATTCTTCCTTTATCCTTTTCAACCATTTGCCTTAAAACTAATTGAAGTAGTCTAAATGATGAAAAAACGTTCACCTCAAAGTTTTCCCTTACCTTATCCATATCTGCTTCAATTATTGAGCCTCCAAGACCTATTCCTGCATGATTATATAAGACATCAACGTTTAAGTCTAAAACCCTTTTTCTATCTTCTTGTTTTGTTATGTCTATTTTCATAACCTTTATATTTTTATAATCCTTAACTTTTTGCTTTACCGTTTCAGCTTGTTTTTCACTATGACAAGTAAGATATACTTCATGATCTCTTTCGGCTAAAGTTAAGGCTGTTAGATACGCTATTCCACTTGCTGCTCCAGTTATTAATATCCTCATAAAAAAATCACCATTATTATGATGACCTTCTTATTGTTTTTTATTCTTTAATAACTTTTCAAATTCATTTAATATTTCATATATATTCGTACAACTCATAAAACATATTACAGCATTATCATGTTTTAATAATTTATCCACTGTTTTAATAGATATTTTTTCTGCATTAGGAACGTTTTTAATTATTTCATCACTAGATACTTTAGGATAATCTTCCTTTTTTTCTCTATCACAATGAATGTCCATAACATATGCTTTATCAGCGGTTTTTAAAGCCTCTATAAAATCATCCATCAAGTCCTTTGTTCTAGAATAAGTATTCGGTAAGAATACTGCTACTATTTCTTTATTTGGATATTTTTGTCTTGCAGATGCTATGGTTACCTTTATTTCCGTTGGATGGTGAGCATAATCATCAATCGTTATAACATCACCAAATAAATGTTCTTTAAATCTTCTTTTTGCATTTTCAAAAGTATGAAGTAAATTATGAATATCTTCTTTTTTTACACCTTCTAAATTACATACAATAATGCATGCAAGTGCGTTTAAAATCATGTGATTACCAAATAATGGTATATCAAAATGACCATACAATTTATTATTCATATAAACATCAAAGGAACTTCCATTTTTAGTTAGTTTAACGTTTTTAGCAACAACATCATTACTATCATTAAAACCGTAATATATAACTTTCTTATTTAAATTTATCTTCCTTACGTTTAAATCATCACCACAAGCTATAACAACGTTTGCCTTATTACAAAAAATTCCAAACGTATCAATTATTTCATTAATGTCCTTATAACACTCTGTATGTTCAAGTTCAATGTTAGTAACAATTGCATAATAAGGTTGATAAGATAAAAAATGTTTTTGATATTCACATGATTCTAAAGTAAATAACTCATTATCTTTATTAGCATAGCCAGTTCCATCTCCTATAAAATAATTACATCCTTTAGTATTTTTAAGCACGTGTGAAATCATGGTTGATGTTGTTGTTTTACCATGAGTACCACTTACCCCAATAGTTTTAAATTGCTTACTTAAATTACCTAATAAGTCGTTATATGCTACAATCTTTAATCCTAATTCTTTTACTCTTTTTATTTCTTTATGATCCATACTAAAAGCTTTAGAATAAGTAACAATAGTATCTTTATCAATATCATGATTAGAATCATAATATATTTTTATACCACGCTTATCAATACCTTCTTGAGTAAATTTATATTCTTTATAATCATCATAACCAATTACTTCATTTCCTAAGTCAAAAAGAATTTCTGCTAAAGTTGCCATTCCAGAGCCTTTTATTCCAATACAGTAATATTTCATAAGCACCACCTCTTTATAATTATATCACTTTTAATAAAAAAACTGTATGAATTTACAAAGTTTTGTGATATAATTCATTTGTACTTGCCGGTATGGCGGAATTGGTAGACGCGCTGGACTCAAAACCTAGCGCGTTTGATTCAAAATCGTTTGAAATAGAAAAATTAATTTTGTTAATGTTTATAAGGGTTGTCAATGATATTGAAAACTCTTTTTTGTTTGTTAAAACGTGTTCTAGTGGGGAATTTTGTGGGAATATTTCAAGTTAAATCATTTACTTTTGTTATATAGTCTTTTATTAAATCTATTTCTGGTGTAGAATAGAATTACTAGAAAGGAAATGATATTTATGGGAAATAAGTTATTTAAACCTACTATATCATTTGAAAATTCTAGTTATAGAGATATTATCATTTATTTAATCTATAATGGTAAAGAAAGACTAAAAAATGAAATTCCACATATTAAATTAGAAACAACTAAAGGACTAGTTACTGTATATTTAGATGATACTATGAGAACAATTAAACCCAAAAATTTTGATAATAACGATAATTCATTAATTGCTTGTGCTTATGATTATATAAAATTACATAAAGAATTATTATTGAAATATTGGAAGGCAGAAATAGAAGAACAAGAAGCCAAACAGATATTTTTTGAAGAAAAAAACGAATATTTTGGTATAGTTAATTTAAGCAAGAAAATAACAGGTTTACCAGTAAATTTAATTGTATACTCTAATTATCTAACAGCAAGAGATAAGATAGTAAGATTTCAAAATGATTATGAAAATAAGATAAATTATAAAAACACATTACCTATAAGCATAAGTAAAGACAACCCTAAAATTCTAATTAATAGAAAATTAAATATTAAGATTGAAGATTTTAAGTTAGTATGTAATTTTGTTAAAAATAACTATGGTACTTTACTAAACCATATTGAAAACAAACTTACTGATGGCGATTTAATAGATGAAATCAAGTTTTGTGGAGGTGCTACTAAACATGAATAAAATATGGGAAAATTATGAAGATATACCTAATGAAATTAAAAAATTTATGGATGATACTATAAATTCTAAAGTATTTTATATTGATAATAATTATTATTGTCCTATATGTAGAACAAAGTTAGATAAC
>CANQZW010000010.1 GCA_947628435.1 uncultured Bacilli bacterium
ATTATTCCTAATGAAAAATATAGGATAGATATAGAAAAAGGTCGTAAACATGATGGTTCAAGAAATAGAATAGTAGAAACATTTTATGGAACACTTAGACAAGCTATAGACCGTCGAGATGAATTACTATATGAAGTTAAACATGAAAAGATTAAACCTGATAGTAGTATGCTTTTCTTAGATTATGCAAAATTATGGCTTAAAGATTATGCAGAACCAAATGTTAAAAAAAATACTTTATATGGATATAAATGTAATCTTAATGCTTACATTTTACCAAGATTTAAAGATTACAAATTAAATGAGATTACACCCTATGATTTAGAGAAATTCTACAATGATTTAAAGAAAACACCAACGCAATATACAAAAGATCTTCCAAAAGAAAACCAAAAATTCCTCTCTTCTACTACTGTACTAAAACAACATAGACAAATTAGTTTAATGTATACAACCGCAATGAAATGGGATTTTATTGATTATAATCCTTGTAGTAAAATATTAAAACCACCAACTAAATCAACACCTGAAATGGCTTATTATAACGAAGAAGAAATTAAACAATTATTCAAGTTATTAGATAATGAAGAATTTGGATTTAAAGTAGCAGTATATATGTTAGTGCTTGGTGGATTTAGAAGATCAGAGTTATTAGGATTATATTGGGAAGATGTAGATTTTGAAAATCAAAGCGTTAAAATTTATAAGTCATTACTATCATATAAAGGTATAGGAATACAAGAAGGTACAGTTAAAACGACAAGAAGTAATCGAGAAGTAGCTCTTCCAAAGGAATGTTTTACTTTATTAAAGGAGTATAAAAATTTACAAGAAGAAAGAAAAAAAATTTTAGGAAGCGCTTGGTCCGATAATAAATATTTATTTAAAATGCCTTGGGGAACTTGTATGAAACCAGATTGGCTTACTAGACAATGGAGTTCTTTTATTGACAAAAATAATTTAAGACATATAAGACTTCATGATTTAAGACATACTTGTGCTACTTACTTATTAAGTATAGGAACACCTATAGCAACTGTAAGTAGAAAATTAGGACATTCAGATATTTATACAACTTTAAATACATATACCCACTCTGTAGATAAAGATGATATACAGGCGGTTGAAAAGTTAGCAGAAAGATTATTTCATTAAGAATTTAATCTTTTTTTGTGATTTTTGTTTCAAAATATCAATTATATGATATAATTAGATAGTACTTGCTCATATGGCGGAATTGGTAGACGCGATTGACTCAAAATCAATTTTTCGAAAGAAAGTTCCGGTTCGACTCCGGATATGAGCACCAAATTGATAGAAAATCAAATGTTTATATAGATGTGGGGAATTTCCCACAAAACTAATACAATAAGATTTTAGTGGGAATTTAGTGGGAATATATCACAATATTTCATTAAAATATTAATTTTCGATATTATTTGAAATTGTATGAAATGTATCGAAACCATTTGTATTTCAAGCAATTTCAGACAAATTCATAAACTGATGTGCATTTCTCAAAATCCAGTGGTAGTAATACCGTGTCGGTTCAAGCCCGACTACCGGTACCAAATTTGCAATGAAACTCGAAAAAAAATACGAGGTTAATATAAAAACTACTTATCAAAATTAAATTGAAAGTAGTTTTATTTTACCAATTTAAAAACCACATTTATTATAATATAAACAAATTGGTATACTTAATTTTCACATAAAAACCAACTTATGCTCTAGTTTTATAATTTAAATATTTGCATATATAATTTTTTTATGATAAAATAGCAGCTAAACAAAGGGGTGATATAATGAATAAATACGAAAAATATCTGGATATGGTAGATTTTGTAAATAACGTTTTAATGAGTTCTAATTATACAATTGAGAAGCATAACAATAAAAAGAAAGTTGTTTTATATGAAAAATTAGTAGTTTTATTATTAAATAGAATTAACAAAAAATCAAAAGATCCGAAAGAAAAAGAAAACCTTATAAATCATTTTATAACTGATATTAATTTATTAATTAAAAAGAAAACTAATACTACAAACTCAGGTTATAGTGATTCTGATATCGAATTTTTAAAACAGTTTGATACTTTTGATTTGAACCAAAAAGAAGCTGATGCTGTTGGTAAAATTGATGAATATAACGATTGGATTAGGTACATATTATATTTACATACAAACGAAAGCAAAATAGTACATGAAAAGGTTGAGGAAGAAATGGAGAACGTTAATAATATTTATTCACCTAGATTACTTTATAGTTTTTTTCTAAAGCATAAAAAAAAGCAAAGTAAAAATTAATTTATAAAATAAAAAATAAAGTAGATACATAAATCTACTTTTATTATTATATTAATTCTATTTTTTTTCTTTATACTTAGTAATAAAAAGTTCTGTTTCTTCTTCTAAAGTATCTTCTGGAATCTTTAATTTAGGAAGTTCATTAATAGACGATAAATTAAAATAATCTAAAAACTTATCCGTCGTTTTATAAAGCATTGGTTTACCAGGTAAATCACTTTTTCCTGCTACATCAATAAGACCTCTAAATAATAATTTTCTTATTATATCCCTACTAGATACTCCTCTTATTTCATCAATTTTACCAACAGATATAGGTTCATTATAAGCAATAATTGCAAGAACTTCTAAAGATGCTTGAGTTAGCACACTACAAACACTTTGATTTGCTAACAACTCATAATATTTTTTATGTTCCTCTTTAGTTGATAATTTATACTTATTTCCTAAACAAACAAGTTTTAATCCCCTATCTTCCTTATTTAGGATACTTTGATATTCTTTTAATAATTCGTCAGTATCTTTTTCACTTATTTCTAATATCTTTGCTATTTCTTGTTTTGCTAATCCATCTTCTCCCATAACAAAAAGTAATCCTTCTAGTATTCCTAACTTCATTTTTTATCACCTTCTTTTAATGAGACTACAATGGTATTAAAATTGCTATCTTGTTTAACTACAATTTCATTTTTTTTAATCATTTCTAAAATAGATAGAAAACTAATAACTATTTCTTGTTTAGAATTTGCTCGTAATAATTCTTCAAAATTAACTTTCTTTTTAATCTTAAGAACATTTTTAATACTTATTATCTTATCCTCTAAAGATAACTCTTTTTTTGTTATTTTTGTTGATATTGGTTTATCTAATTTTTTTCTTTCCATTATAGCATTAAATGCCTCTATAAGATCATCAATTGATAAATCATCATTTTTTTCTTCTTGCTTTGCATAATAACTTAAGTTTTCTGGCTCTTTTGTTATAATGTTTTTTCTAGATAACTCTAAACTTTTAAACTCACTGGTAACCTCTTTATATTTCTTATAAGCTAATAAACGTTCAATTAAAACCTCTCTTGGATCTTGTTCATAATCATCTTCTTTAACTTCTTTATGACTTGGTAATAACATTTTTGATTTCATTTCTATAAGTTCTGTTGCCATTACTAAATATTCACTAGCAACTGATAAGTTAAGATCTTTCATTGCTTTAATATAATCCAAATACTGCTTAGTTATTTCTTTAATTTCTATATCATATATATCTATGTTATTTTCTTTAATTAAATGTAATAAAAGATCTAATGGACCTTCAAAATTATCTATGGTGATTTTATATTGCATTTATAAAACTACCTACTTTCATAATACTTTCATTTATTTTATTTTTTTTTATTTCCTTATTTGTTATTACCATGTTATCCACCTTTTTCTTAATAATTATAACATATTTAATAAATATTTTAAACATGTATGATATAATTTATATGGTGATAAACATGAAAAAATTTAATATGTTAGATGAAGAATTTATTTGTGAAAATTGTAACAAAAAAGTAAATAAATTAAGTTATTCCGCACGAGATCACTGCCCTTTTTGTTTATACTCAAAGCATGTTGATATTAACCCAGGTGATAGAAAAAACAAATGTAATGGAATGTTAAAACCAATAGGCATAGAAAAGTTTAAAAACTCTTATAAAATTATATATAAATGCGAGCGTTGTGGTCAAATGCATAAAAATATAATGGCAAAAGATGATGATATGGATTTAATTATTGAACTATCAAAACAGGCTTAATACACTTTGTACTAAGCCTTTTAAATTACTCATCAGTTTTATTTTCTATTTTTAATACATCAACATTATTTATGGCATCAAATCTTTTTGATATTTTATCAGTAGTAATATGTATATCATTTGCATCTCGACTTATTGCATCTATACTTCTAGATAGTTTATCCCATCTTTCTTTATATCTTTTAAAATCAACGGATAATTTACTTAATTCCTCATGAATTATGGAAGTATATTTATCTTTTTCAATGTTTTTAATAACAAGTTCTATCGTTGTTAGCGTACTCATTAAAGTAGTTGGTGATGCTATCCATACTCTTTTTTTATAAGCATAATCAATTATGTCAGAATGATATGCGTTAAGCTCCGCAAATAACGCTTCCGCAGGTAAAAACATTATTGCTTGGTTACTTGTTACTCCATCTATAATATATTTACTACTTATTGCATCAATGTGTTTTTTAACATCTATTTTAAATTGTTTTTCAGCATTTTGTCTTTCTAAAGCACCAGCCTTTTTATCAATCATAATTCTATAATTTTCTAAAGGAAATTTAGAGTCTATTGCTATTGTTCCTAATGGTTGTGGTGCAAATAACACGCAATCTGCTATAACACCCGTATCAAACATATATTGCATTTTATAAATACTATCATTATTTTCTCCAAAAACACTAACTAAAATATGTTTTAAATTTACTTCTCCAAAAATACCACGAGTTTTTTTATCAGTAAGAACAGATTGTAAAGAAACAATATCAGTTGATAAACTATCTATCTTTTTTTGAGCCTCATCTATTTTAGATAATCTTTCAAGAACGGATGTGAATGTCTTATTAGTTTTTTCAAAATTTTCGTTTAATCGTTCATTTACCCTATCATTTATTAAGTCTAATTTTTTTTCTATTTTTTCATTTAAATTATTAAAATTACTATTTAATGATGTACTTAAATCGTTTTTAAACATTCCTAATTCCTTTACTAGAGATGTTTCTAATTTGCCTAATCTTTCCGTAATATTACTCTCATTAATATTTTTTGATATTGAAAAAATAGTTAGTATTACTATTAATATTAATAAACCTAAAATTAAGTATTGCATTTAAACCTCCATTTTATCTATATTTTTATTATACAACATATTTAAGAAAAAGAATGAAATAAATTTCATTCTTTAGTTATTTAATTTCAAAGATTTTAATACATAAAACTATGATTATTCTTTTATATTTTGTATTCCACCAATAATGCTATAACATTTATAACCTAGTGCATTTAAAATATTTGCACAAGATAAACTTACCGTACCTTTATCACAAATCAAGTAATAATCTTCATCCTTATTTATATAAACATCAGGATTAGACATAAGTATTATTCTTGGAATATTAACACTACCTAATATATGTTTCTCATTATAATCCAATGAACTTCTAATATCAATAATTTTAGATTTATCTAATACGTAATCATACTTTATTTGCACAACTATCACCTATTTTAATATATGTAAAAAAGCACTTGTAATTAAGTGCTTTTTACTCAAAGAATTCATCGAAAAAATCTTCATCATCACCATTTTTATCATCATTCATTATTTTTTTTATCTCTTCATTATTTGTATAAACTTTTTCTTCTTGTTTTTCAAAATCTAAAACTTCGTTATCATTTTTTATATTATCATTAGCATCATCATTAGATTTTGTATCAACATTTAATGGTTCATCGTCAGATAAATCTTCTAAATAATCATCCATCAAATCATATTTTTCAACTGGTTTTTCTACTTTTACATCATCATTAGATTTTTTGAATTCAGAAAAATCTATTTTATTAGCAGGCATAATCACATCAGATGATACAACATTATTTGTAGATGGTAATTTAATATCTTCTACTAAAGACTTATCTGAGGCTTTTTCTTCATTTTCCTTAGCAGCATTATCCTTCTTTTCTTCTTCTTCTAATTCAGCAATCTTAGCATCAATCTTTTTAATCATATCATCAATGTTTAAAGGTTCATCCATTATGTTAGAGTTTGAAATATTATTATTCATGTTACCAAATGGTGAAGGCTGATTATTAGATCCAGGATAAGGTGATAAAGGATTGGAATTACTACTTCCAAAAGGACTTGCTGAACTTCCTGGACCAAATGGAGATGCGCCAAACGGTGATGCACCACCAAACGGTGACGAACTACCAAATGGTGAAGAGCTATTTGGTGAAAAAGGATTATTACCAGAATTACCAAATAATTCATTTCGTTTTTCATCTTTTTTCTTTTGAACAAACTCTCTTATGTCAAATAATTTTATAGGTTGTTGTTCATGTGATGGCAAAGTTGCTTTAGTTATTTTTTCATTATTCTTACCATATCCAAAATCAGTATTCCAAAACGGTAAAAACTTTGTTCTAAACGGTGGAAGACGATGTTTTAAAATGAGTACTTCATCTTGCGTGAATCGTTGTAATTCAGTAACCGTTATAAGAGGTCTTGTTTCTTCTTTTTGGTCTTTACCTACCTTAACTATTTTATCACCACAAAGTTTACTTATTTCTTCCAAAGCTGATAACTCTCCCGTTAATAAGTAAAGAATATTACCACAGTTACCACGAATAGTTTCAGCATCTTCATTACCATAAACCTGCTTTAGCTGTGCAAAGTTTTGAATAATCATAGTCATTCTAATCTGTCTTGAACGAGCCGCAGTTATCATCGTAGTAATATCCTTAAACTTTGGCATATTAGCAAACTCATCTAGCAAAAAGTTTGTCCTTATAGGCAACTTTCCTCCATGCCTTTGAGCAACAGCAATTAAAGATTCATAACATTGTTTTACAAATATAGTTGCTAAAGCGTGATACGTTGTTTTTTCATCTTGAATAATCATGAAAACAGCAGTTTTTTTCTCCCCTATTGTTTCCATATCAAAATCACTACGCGATAACATTTCAGCTAAATTTTGGGTTACCGCAAATACTTTAATTTTTTGTTTTAATACTGATAAAATAGAATTTTTAGTATCTTGAGGTGCGTTTACCGTACCTAAAGCATTTATTGCTGCTGGACTTGCCGGATCCTTAAATTTAAAATATTCTTTCATGTAAGTTGATGCACCAACTTTTTCTTCTCCAACGGTCATCATTAAGTTAACGGTTGAAATGCTTATTTCATCTTCTTTAGCATCCTCAAACATACCCAAAGAAAGTCCGGTTAAATAATCTGCTGCCGAATTAGTCCAGAACGGGTCATCAGCTTTTTCGTCAGTTGCAATATTAATTGCCATATCATTTAAAAGCTCATTTGCCTTATCTTGGTTACCTTCTTTATAGTATTTATATGGTAATGTATAAGGGTTCCAACAACTACCATTTTTTGGATCACGAAAGTTAACAACGATTACATCATAACCTAAGTCCCTAAGCATTTCTCCATTTTTTTCAAATATCTCACCCTTAGGATCAGTAATAACCATTGACTCACCCTTTTTAGCTAATATGTTAACTAAAGGGTTTATTATCATCTGAGTTTTACCAGATCCAGTTGCACCAATAACTAGTGAGTGTGACTCTCCATTATCGACGTAAACTAATTTTTTCTTTTTATCATAAACCAAAGGAAAACCCGCACTAACCGCTTCTTTAGCGGTTAATTCAACTGGTTCAACATCCTTAAATTTTTTATATTCATCTTCCTTAGCAAATCTACCAAAACCATCTTCTTTTTTTCCTTCTTTAAATCCGAAACCTTTTTCTCTGGTAAAAAAATGACTTGATACACTTGCAGTAAGTAATACAACTGATAAAATCCAAAATATAAGAGTGTAACCTAAATAAGGTGGAAAAAAGCCCTTTACAAAATTAAATGTCCAACTAGATTGTTTTACTATCATTGTTGTTTCTTCATTTGCTACATGATAAAAATTAACAACACACATAGCAACCACCATCAAAAGTAATAAACAAGCCCATAAAAATGCGATAACATCTTTATGATCTGCTCTAAACTTTAATTTCATAACTAACCTCCTGGTAAAAAAGTAAATAAATCTCAAAAACATTATACCAAATATTTTAAATATTTGGTATAACTTTTATTAATATTCTAATTTATTACTTTTATATTTTTTATATAATTTATTACTACCAAAGCCTAACCCTATTAATATTGCAATAATAACTACTATTTTTAAAATTAATTTAGCAACGTTTAAAACTTTATTTTTTCTTTCATACTTAACTTCATTTTCCTTTAATTTTGTTTTATCAATTTTAACATAAATTGATTTGTCACCTGGCGTATATTTATCAAAATACCATGTATATACATTCTTTTTTATTGAATCTGCATTTGTTTCAAGTGCTTTAATAGGTAATTTTAAATTTAATTCTACCTCATCTAATTTTGGCCAATCACTACAATCTTCACAATAAGGAATATAATTAGTATCATTTTTTATTTCATAATATTCATCTGTTTGAGTACACGATATATGTTTAAAAATATATTGATTAAATACGGTATCTTGAAAATAAGAGCATATATTTTCATAATCATTAGTGAACTTAGCTAATGCCATTTTTTCATCGTCTATTTTTTCTTTAGTATATCCCCTATAATTTAATACGTATTTATATTTATCAAAATACATATTTATTACATCATTTACATTATCCTTATTATTGCTAATTTCATTAGAAGAAGTACCTATTGTTACTTCTTCTTTTACTTTTCCATAAGAATCCATAGTTACGTTAGATTTAGCGGTACAACCAGATAGCATCAACAAAATAATTAAAATAAAACTATATTTTTTTAATTTTTTCAAATTATCCTCCCTAATAACTTAACTTGATTTTATTACGTCTTTTGCGTAAGAACATAATAATTAAAATAATTACTAATATTACTGATAAAATCAGTATGTAAATTGCACTAGATTCTTTTTTCTTGTTTTTTTTATAACTAGTAGAATTATTACCATAAAATTTCTTATCAGTTTTTATTTTAATATGAATAGATTTATCTAAATTATCTTTATTAAATTTCCATGTATAAATACCATTTTTAACATCATCAGCATTTTGTTTTACAATATCAAAACTACTCTCGATAGAAAAACTAATATTATCAAAATTATCAACAACATAATTACTTGAGTTTGAATCACTAGAAAGTACATTAGAATTACTACTTATTTCATAGTAACCATCTTTTTCTAAACAATTAACAGAACCATATAAATTTTTTATAAATAAAGATTTATTAAAATAATCACACAAATTATCATAAGTCTTATTTATTTGGGCACCACTTTCATCCATATTAGTATATGCCTTATAATTATAACCCTCATCATACAATTTATTTTCATATAAATCTAGTTGATTATTAATGTGAGTAGTAATAGGCTCATCAAATGAAAAATAATATTCATTATCTGCATAAATTTTTAAAGATTCATTTGTCAATCCTGTATTTTCGATTAAAATACTTTCCTTTGCATCACACCCTGATAAAAATATCATCACAATAAATATAATCAAACCATATTTTATTCTTTTTCTCATATTAACCTCCTATTTTATAGGTTGAAGAAGATAAATATAACCTATAAAATCATGTGTGCCATATTTTTTAATTTGATTTAAAGTTAGAACATTAGTACTGAATTTTTCGCAATTTCTTTTACACCAATTACTTTGACCTACTAATACAGTACCATCATCATTTACTTTTTCAATTATTGCAACATGTCCATACGGGCTTCTTTCATCCCCATCCCATACAATAACAGCTCCTGCTTGAGGTTTTGTATAATCATTACTTGTTTTAAACAGTTTTTTCATTCTACTAGGCTTAGTACGATCAGTACAAATTGTTGCATATTGCAAAGCACATTTTGCTCCTCCAAAATTTCGTTCACTCCATATTTTCGTGTATTTGTATCTATTAATAATACCATCATAGCCAACTTTAGCTGATTTTATTATATCAATAGCTCTTTGCTCAACATATTCTATACATTGGCCTGAATGAACACCTGATTTTCTATTATTTGAAGCAAACTGACCATTTGTATTATCAACAGATGTTGAACAATATTTCTCAACAATTTCTTTTGACTTACCACTAGTAAATGCAAACCATGCATGTCCTGGAGAAATCCAGCCATTAATAAAACTTGATAAAGAGTAAGTAGTATTATAAAATTCCCTATGATTAGGATCGCCAACATAAACTTTGCCTTCTGAGTTAATTTTTCTAATTACTATATAATGTCCTGAATTAGTAAACGGACTTGCAGAATTAACATTTGCAATTATTAATCCTCCACTTCTTAAAATAGTTTCGGCTTTTTGCAATCCTGCTTTATCTACACTTAATTGTTCATATGTCAAACCGTGTTTTTTTGCAGCTGCTGAAAAATAAGCTGAGTTTGTACCTATAATTCCTGTTCCACAGTAATTACCACTATAAGCCTCATTCATAGTATCAACAGGTGTTATATTTTTTTCATCGGTTAAATTAGCTATTACCATTGCCATAGATGTAACACCACATCCAGATGTTTTTATACTACTACCATCTGTCCTGCCACAAAATGCATCAGTATAATCTTTTTGATCATAATAAACAAACGAATTATCAGGAATTCCGCATGATCCATCATTATTAACACCCTCACAGCTAAGAGGTGAAGACACCATTAAATTAGCCACATTATCTTGTATATTTATAACCTTATATGAACTATATTGATCAGCAATGATTGACATATAATCAGTTGATTTAAAACTATTTAATTCAGTATGTGATAAGCATGTTCCTTTGCTACAAAAACTACATGAACCGCTTCTATCCTGACAATAAGCTCCAGCAGTTTTTTGATTTTTATCATCATAAATGTAAACAGAACTTATCACATTCCAAGCCTCATCTAACTTTGATCTTGTTTGTTCATTTACTGGTTCCCTTTTTGCACTTGATTCACTAACAATAGTTGCTCCGCTACTACATCCTATATCTATATCACAATAATCCTGATCGTTAGTATTTGCACGCATTTTTATTACATAATTACCATTTGAATCTACCGTTGCTGTTCTTCTTCCTAAAGTGTAACTTTTTATTGCTAACATTTGTGCTTTTACCTTTTCAATATCAGAATTAGCATTAACTCCGATTTCTTCATATGCTACCCCTTTAACATATTTTTCAAAAGGAATTGGTTCAGAATACATACTTTCACAACTATCTATATCATTTTTACAGCTTGAAACTTTAACATCAATTAATACGTTACCTTTTAATAATTGATCAACCTCAACAGTACCCGCTGATTCATATGTAGATGAACAAGTTTTATTATCATAAAAATAATCAACAAACCAATTCTTTTTCTCCATTAAATCTCTAACTATCGCTCTTGCAAGTTCTTCATAATCATCTTTATCAACTGATTTGAACATCTTTTTATAGCCATTGAAACTTTCTCCTGAATAAGTCCAATAACCACCATCCCAATTAAAATATTCATTTAAAGCATCATAAAGTGCATCAGTATACTCCAATGAATCATCTTCATCATTGCTGGTAGTGGTCTGTTTATTAACAATATTATAATTAGGTTCTGTATTACCTCTATTAGCTTTGTTATATGAACTACTAGTATATCCAAAAGGATCCGATGTTTTCGTAGGAAAAGTATAAAAAGTATAAATAGAACCATACCTATTATAAATAACGGTTTGATCTTGAACATAATTGTTATGATTTTTTAATTCACTTTTATTAGTTATTACTTCACCATTTGTTACTATTTTTTTTATATCATAAGAATTAAACCCACATGATATACAATCATGTTCATCCACATATGGTGGTAAAGTTCTATTGCCATTTAACAACACATCTTTAACAGCCTCCATTACTGAAGCACTTGGTGTTGCAAAACTTACTCCTGTATTCCACCATCCAGAATCTTTCACATAATCGGCAATATTACCAAATTTTTTCCCAAATAATTCATATCTATTTGCTATTAATGATGCTTCCGCAGCCGCACCCTCAGCACTACCTTGTTCCCTTTGACATAGCTTTGCAATATATGTTATATCCTTATCACTTAAATTATCATATTTAGTGCCAGAAAAGGAATTAATTGGTGTTAAATAAGTTGTACCAGAAGATGAGGTTGAATTTGTTTTACCATCAATAAGCTTCAATGCTTTTTTAAATTTCTTTCTTACACTTCTTCTTCTAAAAGGTTCCAAATATATATCATCATCTTCTTCATCAGACTCTTCTTTTTCTATATCATCACCAATATCTTCATCACCAACTTCATCTGATGGTTCTTCTTCGGCATCATTATTGTTATTATCTAAACTAATTAATGAGTCAACGTTACCATCCCATAATGTATCAAAATACGGATATAAAACCGTAGCCATTGCTAATGTAGGATCAGCATTTGGATACTTATCAGCCAAATCCTGTAATTTTTTTAAGGTCTTTTGATCTACTTTTGAATAGTTTTTCTCTAAATTATCATCTTCTTTAACATCTCCACCTATTCCTGGTGAAAAAGTTGCGAATAATAAAATTAAACCGCCTATTATAATTACTATTAATAATATTATTGCACTCCAAGGCAAAGCCGATATAAATAATTTTATTAATCCTTGTGCTGCTTTTGCTGCACCTTTTGCGGCCACCTTTCCAGCTTTAGCTACCGTTTTACCTGCTTTTTTAGCACCATTAGCAACTTTTTTCCCTTTATCTACTGCATTTTTTGCCTTATCTATAGATTGACCCAAATCACTATTTTTAAAACCGTTTTTAGCACCTTCTTTAGCATTATTAACCATATTTTTAGCATGATTTTTAGCACCATTTTTAATTCGATCCTTCATGTCTTTAGCGTTTTTAGGTCTGTTATCCCACTTGTTTTTTAAATCATCTCTTTTTTTATCTAAACCTGTTTTAGGTTGGGCATTATTATCACTTTGATTATTTTTCTTAGCATCATTATTACCGGATGAGCTATTAGGATTATTTAATTGTTCATTTTTATCATCAGCTTTATGTGGTTTATCAGAATTAGAACCATCTTTCTTATCATTTTGCGTTTCATCTGTCTTGGATTCATCTAGATTTTGATTAGTATTATCTTTTTTATCAGCGTTATTTTGGGTGTCTTCATCTTTATTTTCGTCTTGATTAGTTTGGTCTTGATCACCTGATTCATCTAAATTTTTATCATCATTGACATTTTCATCAGAGTTATCTTTGATACCTTCACTTTCGTTTTGATCAGTTTGGTTTTGATCACCTGATTCATCTGAATTTTTATCATCATTGACATTTTCATCAGAGTTATCTTTGATACCTTCACTTTCGTTTTGATCAGTTTGGTCTTGATCATCTAATTCATCTAGATTTTCTTCTTCATTATCAATTTCATCAGCGTTATCTTGAATGTCTTCAATTTCGTTTTGATCAGTTTGGTCTTGATCATCTGATTCAACTAGACTTTCATCATTGTTATCTTGAGTATTTTCGTCTTCGTTTTCAGTTATAGCTGCATCAGTTTGAAAACTTGAATTTATTTTTACATCTACTTTAGCATCGTCTATACTTAAATCTTCTATTTTAAATTCAAGTTCATCTTTTTCAAGCCCAGGCTTCTTATTATTCGGATTTTGGTTCATAAATACACCACCTACATTATATAGATTATAGAGTTATTATAACATACTTAGGAATTAAAAAAAAGACGTCTTTCGACATCTTATAGTCCTCCACCTGATCCAAATGAATCTAATTCTGGTTCTGTTACAACAACATCAATACGCATTCTTCTACTACCGCATACAAGTAAGGCCTCACCTTGATTATATTTTTTTATACTTTCTTTTTCCTGCTCATTTAAGTCTATTAACTGAGCTAAATCCTCTACACCTTGCTTTTTTAATCCCATCACAAGATAGTATGATGCGTTATCAAATATTGCTTTACCTTGCGTTATAACAGATGGATCTGCAAAATCACTTGGTTGTTGTGTTATAAGAATAGTACCACTATTATACTTTCTAGCTCGTCTTTGTATTTGGGCTAAGAAATCTGCACCTATTGTGTTATTACCAGAAAGTAATATGTGTGCTTCATCAACCATCATAATCGTATTTATTGTTCTATCTAAGCAGTGACTCCAAGCATACTTTAATATGTTAAAGAATAATGCATTTCTAATGTTTTCATCTGCGTTCATTAAATCTCTGATATTAAACACAATAAACTTTGTAGTTGGTCTTATCGTTGTATGGCCATCAAAATAAAACTTTAATTCTTTTACAAGAGGTCTAATTTTTAATTCTAGTCTCTCTAAAATATCTCTTTCATGAGTCATTTGGTCTCCATATGCTTCTAACCTTCTTACTAATGTTTCATAAAGATCTGAAAACGTTGGATACTGCTCTGGAGTTAAATTAGAAAAATCAGTTTCAAAAGATATTCCGAAACGTTGATAAGTAAGTTGTGCCATCTCACTAAACATAGTAAGAACATCCTCAGTTATTGTAGGATCATAATACTTCATAAACGCTTTTAAAAATTGTAAAGTTTTAGTTAATACGGTATAACCAAGTCCATCTTTTAAATCTTCCTCATCGGCCTCTAAAATAACCTCTAATGGATTAATCATACCAAACTCTCCACCTTTACCAAGGTCAATAAAGTCTCCATGCATACGAGATACCATCTCTTCTAATTCACCCTCAGGATCTATACAAACTACTTTATAATCATTTCTTATATGAGTTCTTAATAGAAGTTTAGCAGCAGTAGACTTACCACTACCAGTAGTACCTAAAATAATCAAATTGGCATTGTTTCTATTAAACTCTTTTCTTATTTGATAAAGAAATTGGTTAAATAATACAACCCCTCCAGAAAAATCCGTTCCAAGAAGACATGATGGTCCAGGATCTTTTAAACTGTCAAATATAAAAGGATACATAGCCGCTATGGTTGGAGATGTTATTGGTGTTCCAATTTGATCTTCTATATCCTGTTTTGGAAAAATAGGAATAATTGACTTAAGCACCTTTCTTTGTTCAAATCTAAGAGGTATAGCTGTTAGTTCCATTGTGGATAAGAAATTTTTGATTTGAAGTTTTTTCTGATCTAATTCTTCTTTACTATCCGCAGTTATAACAACGTGCATTTGAAAATCGAAAATTCTTGACTGATTTGTAGTAATCATTTGAATAAAATCATTTAATGAATCATAATCTTGTCTTAATTGTTCTTGAACTGTTTTATCATTTTCCTTCTCATAATTTGCCTTTAACTCCGCAAGTTGTTTATTAAGCATTTTAGACATAACAGAAAAAGGAAGAGGTATATGTTTTATTACAACTTTAACCCCTGGATTACTAGTTATACTAGATAAAAAACCAGGACTTATCCATTTAGGATAAGAAACAACTGTTAAAATGGTACACCATTTATCACTGATTATAAACTCAGATGGTTTAAATTCCAGTCCTTTAGGAGCAAGCTCCTTTTTTATATTAATATTTGCCATTATGCTAACACCGTCCCAAACTCAGTTTTATTTCCACCATTTAAGAAGTTATCTAGTATACTTCTTAAATCATCATTATTAGCTTGACTAGATGATAATCCAGCATTAGCAAGACCATTAATCATAATTCTTATTTTCTTTTGAATCATTTCAACATTCTTATCCTTAAATAGAAAATAGAACTCAACATCAGATACATCATCATTAAAATCATCAGCTTTACTCAAATCCTGGTTAATTAGTTTTCTTATAACTGGATTTTGAGCCCTATTATACATCATTTGAAGCTCTGCTATATAAACAGATATATCAACTGGTCTATCCGCTATAACAAGCCAAAATTCAAAATCTAAGGTGTTATAAAAATCTTTTAGACTATCTATAACGTTAAACTGTTCATTTTCTTCCATTATAAATATGTTTTTAGGAGCTACTTTAACACCAGCCACCTTAAACCCACTATCAAGCTCTATCATGTTATTTATAATTGTTTTAACAGGAACAAAGCTTTCCGTAGTACCACTAGTCTTTGTACTCATCTTTAGCACACCATCCTTTCCATACTAATTCATTTCTATCAACGAAATAAAAATTATATATATTAATTAAAACACACAGTACGTTATGATAATTTGGTATTGGCATTACCAAAAAAGCACAAGAAAGAAAAGGTAAAAGTACTAATATCCCTAAAAATAACGTATCAGGTTGAAATATCAAAAATAAGATAAACGTAACAACCGTACCACCACCTATTATTCCTAAATCAACCGGTCTAAAAACATTAAATATTAATTGGCCCCTTTTGGTATTAGCCGCTATTAAATATTGATTCATAAATTATTCCCCTTTCTATTTTTTATCTTCACTTGGTTTTTTTATACCCTCTAGAGTTTTTTCAAGTTTAGATAACTCAATTGCAAGTGTTTGTTCTTTTTCAGTAGTAGTAGTACCCTTTATACCAGCAACAATAGGTTGAAGCTCATCAAAAGCAGATTTTAAATCATTCATAGACTCTCTAATAGTACTTAATTGTTTCTGTGAATCATCATAATCTTTTTCATACTTTTTTAAATCATCATATTTTTGTGTTAATAATTTTTTTTGGTTTTCATTTGCTACATTACCCAATTCTGTTCCTATTTTCGTAATAGCGTTCTTAATTCCTGACATAGAACTTGCATCAATTTCCACTGATATACCAGCACTAGATAACGAACTAGCTAAAGCTGAAGCCAGAACTTGAGCATTTTGTACTGTTGCATTTTGGGTAGAAAGAATTGACTGATAAGTTCCTGCTTGCTGCATGTATTGCTCTTGAGAATGAATTGAATTTGCAAGTGCATTACTTTGATAAGTATTAAACATTTTCTTAAGATTTTCAATGCCACCTGTTCCACTAACATATAATTCATCGTTTAAATTTACATTAGACTTTGTTGGGTTACCATTTTCGTCAATAATATCTGCAATAAACTTACCATCTGAATCTCTTTTTTTAAGTGTTTCTTTTGTTTTAGCTAAATCATAACTTTTCGCACCAGTTGCTTCAAGATATTGTGCTAACACAGCTTCACCTTCAGATGCAGCTTTATAATTATCAAATAGTTTTTTAGCATCACCATTACCTTCTACAATCTTACCTTTACCAAGACCTGCTTGATATTTTCCACCAGAATGGAATTTTGCATTTTTAGCATCCTCAAGGGCTTTTCTTTTATCATATAATTCATTCGGATCACCAAAAACTCCTTCGACATTTGATGGTATATCTCTAATCCATTCTCCTGCCTTAGTAGTATTTTTGGTAAATGCTAAACGATCAGCCTTTTCTTTAGCAGCATCTTTGCCCCCTTTAAAGGCTCCTTTTAAATCATTTGATGCTAAACCTACTTTGCCTCCTGCTAAAGTACCAACAAATGCAGCAGCTCCAAATTGTTTAAGTGAATCACCTACTCCTACATTATTATCTCTATAAGCATCCCGTTTCATCTGTTTTAATGCCTTTTTCTTACTCATGTCAGCATACTTGTCTTTATTTGCTTCATAAACTGCATCTCTAGCTTCTCTTGCTTTTCTACCAGGCCCTCTTTTGTATCCTAATTCTTCTCTAGCAGCCTTTTTTTGAGCACGTCTATTTTGATTATTTTTATGAATCATCGAAGCCGCTCCTACAGCCGCACCAGCAGCAGCATGTCCTGCTGCAGTAAGAGCACCTCCGATTAAAGCTGCACTTCCAAGTTTCTTTCCTAATCCACCTATGCCAGTTCCTTCATCATCTACACCAATCATGTCTCCAATCCACTTAGGAGCTTTTTTAGCAAATATTAGTATAGCAATTAAAATAACTAATGTACCCATGATTCCTAAACCTTTTATTTGTACATTTTGAGATAGACTAATTAACATTATCATTAATTCTAAAACAGCAAGCTTTATAAATAAACTAGCGTAAGTTTTTCCAACAGTAGTTAACCATTTATGAAAAGGACCACTTTTAGCTGATTTAGGATCAATATAAGTTACAATAAATAGCGGTGCCACAATCTGTAAAAAAGCAAGTTCAACAGACCTTACGGCTATATCAATAGCCATGCCTAGTAAAACATACGTTATAAAAATACCAACAGCAAAAGTTACTAAATACATATAAGTATAAACATAAACTGTTTCACCATCATTTTTTATTGTTCTACCTATATTTTTTATAAGAGTTGGCCATAATTTTTCATCACCATTTAAAACATTTTTATTGTATTCATCCACCGCAGTATAACATTTGCCTTCACAATTGTCATTCGCAACATATTTTCCATCTTTTAAAGTTGCTACTTGTTCATCGGGATGAATAAGGGCTTTTATAGCAATTCTTTGCATTGTTTTTCCCGGATCATCACCACTTGTAATATTACTACCTGTAAAAACCTTTGATACATAATTACCTTCAACTATTACGCTTTGAACATGATATAACTCATGAAATAACATAGGTGTAAAAATTAATAGTACAAACATAATTATTAAGTTACGTAAAACAGAACCAATACCAGTTTCTTTATCCGTTAATTTATCCGGATTTATTATAGCATTCACAAGTATAAGTGCAATTCTAAACAAAGCAAAAATACTTATTATTATATAAGTATTATTCATAATAATTCTAATTGCTTTTTCATCAAAGATTGCTGCCTCAGATAATATTTTAATTAAATTATAAACATTATCAATAAGACCATAAGCAACAGAATCCAATAGTATAAGTATCGCTCTAAGTGGACTAAACCAACTTATTAATATTTCAAGCATAGTAACCTCCTAAAAACAAATTTGCAATCCGAACCAACCAAATATAACACTTAATGCCCATGGTAAAGCAATTAATATAAGAGCTGCTACTACTCTTTTTACCATATTATTAACACTCTTTTTTATAGCATCAGCATCACCGGAGGTCATAGCCTTTATAAAATCAATGGTTATTGTAACAATAAGAGCTAAGGGTACAATAAACACAACCCATTTCCAATACTTATGAATCAAATCAATAATATCTGTATCACATTTTAAATTCGATACTGTTTCGTTTGAAGTTGTTGTGTTATCTGCAAAAACTTTGCATGGCATAGTTATAAACGTTAATACCAATAACATAAATATTTCACTAAACTTTTCTTTAATATTTTTTCTCATAAAACACCTCATGCACTATATACCTACTTTACCCTATATACATAATAACATTTTCTTTTGACTTTGTCACTAATAAAAATTAAAAAGTAATAGTTTTGAATATTGTAATCTAACAACATTAACAAAACTACTACTTTTATTTTGATTAAAATAACTAATTTACTTATGTCTATTTTTCACTTACTCCCCAGTTATTATTTTGGTTAAATAGACCACCAATTGTTTCATTTGCTTCTGCCCAGCAACCTTTCCAGTCACTATTACCAAACCATCCCATTATAACTGATACAATAAGTGGTATTAAAAATACTACTACTGCCGATATAATTCTCTTAATAAGTGCTTGTTGATTCTTCTTAACTTCTTCATCCTTACCTGCAATAACTGCTTTCACTAAGTCAATTGTACCTAATACAATTAATATTACTGGTACTATCCATTGAACCATTTTAAGCACGAAACGAACAATAGATAGTAAAGGCAATAACCCTTCATAAGTTCCAGAACATTCTAATATAAACATTTTTTATTTCCTCCTTATCTACTTCTTACAAACTAATATTAAACTATTTTTAAAACTTTGTCAATTAATATTTATAAAATATACAAATGCGCGTTAATTCATAATAATTAGTTTGTATATTTAATAAATTAGTGATAAAATTATTTTAGGTGATGAATATATGAAAAAAGTTTCAAAAATTATTTTAATGCTATTTGTTTTTTGTTTAATACTATGTGGGTGTTCAAAAAAAGAACATATTAAAGAAATTACCTTAGATGAATTTAAAGAAAAAATTGCTAACAAAGAAACATTTGCAATATACGTAGGAAATAAGAATTGTACACATTGTATAAGTTATAGACCAATATTAGAGAAAGTATTAGATGATTATGATATAACAATTTATCATATTGATAATAGTAAGTTAGATGAAGATAGCTACGCAGAATTTAGTACTTATATAAATATTTCTGGAACTCCTACAATAGCATTTATAACTAACGGTGAAGAAGAAACAACATTAAACAGAATAACTGGAGAAGTATCAAGAGATACAACAATACAGCGCTTTAAAAGTAATGGATATATTAAGTAAAGATATAAATACCTTTATTTTTTATATAAAAAAAGAAATAAAAAACTATTTCTTTACCCCTCCAAATCTTCTATCTCTGTTATTGTATGCCTCTATTGCTTTATCCATCTGTTTTTCATCAAAATCTGGCCATAAAGTATCAGTAAAATAAAGCTCAGCATAAGCCATTTGCCACAACATAAAATTACTAATTCTATATTCTCCACTTGTTCTTATTAATAAATCAATTGGTGGTAAATCATTAAATAAATATTTATTAAATAAGTCTGGATTAATGTCATTACAATCAATAATACCTTCTTTAACATCTTTACTAATTTTTTTAGTAGCATTTATTATTTCATCTTGTCCACCATAATTTAAGCATATATTAAAAATACCATTAGTATTATTCTTAGTTTCTTGCATCATTTTTTCCATCGAATCAATAACCTGTTCACTTAGTTTATCTTTAACTCCAGAAAAAATAACCTTTACCCCTTTTTTCTTAACTGCCTCAAAATTTTCTTTAAAAGCTTTAAGAAATAAATTCATTAAAAAATCAACTTCTTCTTTATCTCTTTTCCAATTTTCTGTTGAAAAAGCAAAAACACTTAAAACCTTTATTTTTTTATCATAAGCATACTCTGATATTTTTTTTAAAGCTTCCGCTCCTTTTTGATGACCTTTAGTACGTTTTAATCCTCTTTTTTGTGCCCATCTACCATTACCATCCATTATTATGGCCACATGATTAGGAATTTTGTATTCCATTTTAATACCTCCATGCAATTAAGCTAATTATAACATAAATTTTGCCTGTTTAAAATACTAAAAATAGTATTATGTTATCGTCAATATTAATTTTATATCATTTAATTAAATAGGAGTGAATAATTTATGTGGTTTATATTTTTAATATTAATTATACTTTTTATACCGATTTTTATATTATTACTTCCATTTGCTTTATTATTCATAGTTATAAATGCAATATTTTCATGTTTATGTAATAATAAATGTAATTGTAGTAATAATAATTGCAACTGTAAAAGATAAAGATTATTCTTTATCTTTTACATTTATATTTAATAATAAATTATTTATTATAATTTTATCCTCTATTTTATTTATACCAAATACTTTTTTACCCAAATCTTTAAGTGATGCTCCTACATGATATAACTTATTTTTATCTACTATTATGAACCTATCATGAAAGATATTAGTATATCTTATTTTTATTTTTGGATACTGATTATTAAACTTTTCTATGTCCAGTTTTGTTATATTACTTTTTTTACTTGTTATTATGTATACAATCACATTTATGTTTTTTTTAGTTAATACATCTAGTGTTTTTTTATCTACGTAATTATCTATTATTATAATTTCTTTAGTTGCACTTTTTATTATATCTATTAATAAGCTATAAGCATCGTATATTTCTCCATTATAAAATAACTTGCTTTTTAAATCTTCTTTTCTATCAAATTTATCAAATAACTCTTCTATTTTTATATCATGCTTTATTAACGTACTTTGTATATAATCAGTTTTATTTTCTATTGTTATTATCCTTTTAAATATATCTTTATTTTCATTTATTAATTTTCTCATTGATACAAATGCATTCATTATATTTACGCTTACTCTTGCAGCATCTTTTGTTCTTAATACGCTTGATAACATTGCAACTTCTTACTTTATAAATACATATGGTAATGTTCTTTTCATATTTGCGGTTTCAATTTGAAACCGCAAATTGTACTTTTCCTTTATTACTTCATATTCATCTTGAGTTAACTGAAAATAAAAATTTCTCGGAAATCTTTCCATGTTTCTTTTTACTGCTAAATTAATCGTTTTTGTACCATTTGTGCATCCATATAAAATAGCTAAATCACTATCTAACATAACTTGTTTTCCTCTTACATCATATATCAAATTTTTTATATTAACTTTTTCTTTTATTTCTAACATTTATCTATCCTTTCTTTTAATACTTTTAAATATTTTTTAATTTTTTCATTAATACAAATACATGCATTATATTTACGCTTGCTCTTGCAGCATCTTTTGTTCTTAATACGCTTGATAACATTGCAACTTTTTACTTTATAAATACATATGGTAATGTTCTTTTCATATTTGCGGTTCCAAATTGGAACCGCAAATCATCATTTTTAATCTTATTTAACTCACCATTTCTTAACAATATTTATTAGTCAAAATTTTTGACCGCAAAGTTTTAAATTCTGAGGTAGTCACTTTAAAACAATATTTTTCCGGAAATTTATCTAGATTTTTTTACCGCTTGATTACTTTTTTCTTCTAATTCAAACATATATAATCTTCCACTTTAATTATTCTCTTATAATTCAAAAAAACACTCATAAAAAAATGCTTTATTTCTAAAGCATTATAAACTTTTATATATTTTTTTTAATTTTTCTCCTATTATTCTTAAATCTCTTTGTTTAGCAACCTCATAAGATTGCTCACTAACACTAGGAAGCTTGCCATCAAAAAATAATTTGATTTTCTTTTCAAAATCATCAACGTCTTTTGCTTTATATACGTTTTTTCCATCAATAAGCCAATTATCAAAAATAGGTATGTCTCTTATGATAGCATTTTGTTTACAAGCACAAGCCTCTATTATAGGAATTCCTTCTGTTTCTTCTAACGTTGGAAATAAATATAAATCTCCGCCATTCATCGCTTCTTTTATTACGTCTTGTTCAACGTATCCTGCAAACGTTAAATTATCAAGCTTAGTATTAACCGCTTTTCTTACCTTTTTAGTAGCTGCTATTAAAGGGCTATACCCAAACCAAATGAACTTATATTCTGGAAGTCTTTTAGCAAGTTCTACGAAATCAACGATCCCTTTTCTTTCAATATATAAACCGATACCAAAAATTACCTTATCATCCTTTGAATATCCATATGTTTTACGAAATTTATCACCTAGCTTTTGATCTTTTTTAAAAAAATCTAATTCAATGCCATTTGATACGTCATAAATTTTTTTATCTTCTAGACCTTTATATCCCTGTAATAGCTTTTTAGAATATAAAGTTGGGGTTATTATAACATCTCCTAAGCTATAACACTTAATTAGCCATTTTTTAAATAATTTAGATGTTATTTTTGAAAAAATAAACCCATTTTTATAATCTTCTTCAGTAGAATGAGCATGGTAAACGATTTTTTTACCCTGTTTCTTTGCTTTTTTTGTAAAGAAGTATGATTTAGGAAAATACGTATTTATATGTAAAATATCATAATCATCTTTTGGATTTAAAGTATAAGAAACATTAGCGTACTTTAAAGCCTTACACTGGTGCTTTATTGCTTTACCTAACCCAGATTTTCCAACTACCTTTAACCCCTCAGAATATAATAAAACTTTCATTTTAAGTATCCTTTCTTTTAAAAATACTAATTAACTTAGCAAACTTAAAAACTATTACATCACTTTTATTAATTGCATAACTTTTACCCATGGCTTTACCTCCAATTGTTAAAGCTGCTATTAAAGCGGTTAATACTAAAGTTACTACCGCCATGTTAATATTAAACTTTACCGCAATATTCTCTGATATAAGAATACCAATAGATCCAGATATTATACCACAAACATCACCAATAACATCATTGCAAAAAGCTGATACTTTTTCTGCATTATGAATTAAATTTATTGCAGTTTTACTTCCCTTTATCTTCTTTGATGCCATTGAATTAAAAGGTTTTAAATCTGATGCGGTTACCGCAACTCCTATCATATCAAATAATACACCAATAACTATTATTAAAATAACAATAATAATTCCAATAATAACGCTTAAGCTAGATACTACGTTTTGGGTTAAGCATGAAATAAATAAAGATATTAAAAAAGCACAAAAAGTAATTGTAACTACCCATTTCATATCTATTAAACGTCTAGGTATTTTATCTATTTTTTTTATCTTTTTTTCATATTTTTCATTAAAAGACTTTACTTTCATAAATCTCTTCCCTTCATAGATAAAAAGGAAAAATTAATTTTCCTTTTGTTTATTAATATAAAAGTTAACCGTTCTTTCTAAAGGATTTTCGTTACTTACCTCTTTTTTGTTCTCTTCAAAACATACGTCCACTACTACGTTTTTTCTTTCTAGTAATTTATTATATTCATTTTTTACCGAAACTAACTCAGTTTGATACTTTAACAAACTATTAACACACGCATCTAAATCATTATACCTTTTTCTTTTTTCCTTTTTATTAGTAGTAAATATCCCAACGTTTATACTCTCTTTTTCAATTATAAACTTACTAATTATGGTTTCCACATCATTTACTATGTTATCAATATCATCTATATTATCACTTATCTTTTCATCAGAAAAATTATTTATAATAAGCATCTTATTTATTTCTTTAGCTATTTTATCTACCTTATCTGATAAAAGATTAACATCCTTTTCTATTACGCTTTTCAATGCGTTATTAAAACCTTCAGAAGCAATTATAGTTTTTTTAGAATCTAACTCATCTTTGTTAGATATTTTAGATAAATTTATTTTTTCACTACCTAAACTATAAAACTTTATTTTGGAATTAGTATCGCTCATATCCTTTACCTCCTAATATCCTATAAGATAATAATAACACAAAATAAAAAGATTGTACATAAATACAATCTAAAATGGGTGGAATCTTTCATGACAAACTTTGCGTCTTAGGTCAAGTTGGATTTCCCGAAACCCCACCTTCTGTTACCATTAGGCTGTTCCCATTTAAGAGGTAGCATGCTTCCTTACGGGTAAGCATTACTTGATTACCACTTAGTACGCACTGCAATTTCATGAATTCTACAGTCTAGGAAATTTCTTCAAATGAATATGTCACTATTAGCTCTTTTTTGCAAGAAAAATTTCAAGTAGCAATAACACTTAATCTATGCCTAGAATAAATGTCTGATCTACAATCCCAATATTCTCACTCAAGGCAAGCTACACTACTCATAGCGCAAGCCACATAGTAGGTTTAATCTTAAGCCGTACAAAGTCAAATGCCCTGCACGCACTTAAGTCTCCGCGTATTGATGGGTCTTTATAATCTGTATGCCATTACAGCCAGCCCAGCAAACTCATATCCAGCACTCACCCCAATCTGGGCGAATGAAGCAAGCACAAGACGTTTCACAGGTATGCTCTTTAACGGATTTTTAGGCCCGTCCTCATAGTGCAATTCAAACTAGAATACTGCTCCACGGATAATACTTATATCATATTTTATTAAAGTTGTCAAAAATTTATAACTAAAAAATAAAGGCTTTTTATTAATACCTTTATTTCTTATTATTACCTTTAATTTTTTTTTATATCATTTTTATCATTTTCTTTTATAACATGTTTTTTTAATACATCAGGTACTTTAAGATGTATCTTTGCCTTATCCGTTAATATATCAGTTGTTAATACTAACCAAATTATTAAAATCATTATAACAATATAAATTATTAATCCTGCTTTTTTATCTTTTAAAACATAAAAAATAGATGCTAATGAAAATAATAAGCTTACTGCGTATATTATTAAAACGGTTGTTTTCTGTGAAAACTTTTTATTTAATAATTGATGATGGATATGCTGTTTATCCGCAATATAAATAGGCTTTTTATGTATTATTCTTCTTATTATTGCAAATAACGTATCAAGTATTGGAATTGCTAATATAAGCATTGGAACAACAAGTGAGGTTAACGTTACTGCTTTAAATCCCATTAGACAAACAACTGCTATCATAAATCCTAAAAACATCGAACCCGTTTCACCCATAAATATTTTAGCAGGATGAAAGTTAAATATTAAAAATCCTAAACAAGCACCTAACATTATAAAGGTAATGGTTATCTCTAAACTACCTATATTATGCATGATAAATGCTATAACACCTATCGTTGCAAAAAAGATAGTTGAAATTCCACAAGCTAACCCGTCTAATCCATCAATAAAATTAATGCAATTCATAAGTGCAACTATAAATATAACGGTAAGTGGGTATGAAAAAATTCCAAAATCAAAATAAAGACCAAAAAAAGTTATATCATTAAGTAATATTTTTCCATAAAAGGTAACTACTAAAGCTGCAATTATCTGCCCTATTAGTTTTTCTTTTGCAGTTAATGGCTTTATATCATCAATCATACCAGTTAAAATAACAATGAATCCAGATATTAATATTGCAAGCATTTGCGTACTTTGTGGTGCAAAACACATATAACCAAATAAAAAACCAAAAAACATCATAAGCCCGCCAAGTAATGGCATTGGTTTTTTATGAACTTTTCTTTCGTTTGGATAATCTAGTGCGTTTACGTGATTAGAAATCCACTTTACTATTGGATAAAAAATGCTAGTCATAAAAGTTACTAATATAACTATTTGTAATACTAAAATTATTTTATCTTTCATACTATCACCACACTATAACCATTTTAACATAAAAATATAAAAACAACCACATTATTTGGTTGTTTTCTTATCAAATCCTATTTTAGTTTTTATTATATAGCATGGTCTTGCAAGCAAGTTACTATATATTCTTGATATATAAAGTGATAATATACCTATACAAAATAAAAGTATTCCAATAAGTAATATGATTGTTCTGTGTGATAAATTACCCATTAATATAAAATTAATAAAACAAACAATAAAAGATACAACACCTACTATAAAAATACCTTTAATAGGTTTATTTGAAAAAGATACTATTCCTCCAATAGAATATTTAATAAGTTCAAATATAGACCATTTTGAATGTCCGTGAGCTCTTTTTAAAGGAGTATATGGAACATACAAAGTATTAAAACCTATCCAAGAAAAAATACCCTTTAAAAATCTTCTTTTTTCTGGAAGTGATATAATTGCATCTTTAACGTTTGATTTAAATACCCTAAAATCACTTGCACCTGGTAATAATTTTGCATCTGACAATAGATTATTAATACGATAAAACATAGATGTTAAAGTTCTTTTCAAAGCTGGCTCGTTACTTCTTGATTCTATGTATGATGCAACAACATCAAATTCATCATTTTCTTTTAACTTATAATACATTTTTAGTAAAGTACTAGCAGTATGTTGTAAATCTGCATCCATTATAGATATATAATTACCACTTGCATTTTGTAATCCTGCTAACATAGCAGCTTCTTTTCCAAAGTTCTTAGAAAAACTAATTACTTTAACATTTTTATTTGTTTTACAAATATTATTTAGTTTTTCCATAGTTGAATCAGTACTACCATCATCAACCATTATAAGTTCATAAGTTATTTTTTCTTCCTTTAATTTATTAGTTAATTGCTCATGAAGTTCATCTAAAGTATCAGCTTCATTATAACAAGGAATAATTATTGATAATTCCATAAAAACACCTACTTTCTTTTATTTATTAATCTTTGCCATTTATTTAAAACGTTATTACTACTATAATTTTTTGATTTTAATCTAGCATTTTTTCCTAGCTTAACTCTTAATTTTTCACTTTCGATTAATGATTCTATTTTTAAAATCATCTCTTGTTCATTTCTATTTTTAATTAAATATCCATTTACACCATCATCAATTATTTCATTAGCTCCTTGTGCAGAAGTATAAGATACGCATGCAATACCATAACTCATAGCCTCTATTAAAACTAAACCAAAACTTTCCGTGTGAGATGTCATTACGTATATTGAACTTTCAAGTAATAAATTATTTATATAATCCTTATTTTGATATCCATGAAAAATAACTTTATCTCCTAATTTTAATTCACTAGCTAAATTAAGAAGATTATTTTTCTCCATCCCATCTCCAACAATATTTAATTTCCAGTCCGGATATTTTACACTTATTTTTTTAAACAGTCTAAGTAAATCATCAAACCCCTTTTCTTTAGATAATCTTCCTATCGCTACTATGTTTTTTTCACTTAACTTTGATACTTTATTAGGTATTTTATCTAAACTATTAGGGATATAAACAACTTTATTACCCAAATAATTTTTATAATATTCTGCTAATTCATTAGAAACTAAAACAAGATTATCCATATTTTTACAAGATCTTACTAAATTATTAACGTATTTTTTTCTATTATTATGATGATTATGTTCCCATGCTATTTTCTTAATATTTTTACTAACAAATTTAGAAACTAAAAAATTATGTACTTCTCTTGTTGTTATAATAACATCAGTATTTAATTTTCTTAATACTAAAGGTGTTTTTACATACTTAACAAAACCAGTTTTAATACTTTTGCTTAAACCCTTAAAAAACATACTAAAATTTTTCTTTTTTAAATAATAAATCATTTCGTTTTTATTTGGTTTAATATTTGATATATAACTAACTTTTATTTTGTCATCTAATTTATAAATTGGTTCGTTATATAACCTATACACACTTAAAATTTCAACATCATATTTTAAAACTAAAGTATTAGCAAGAGTTGTTATAGCATTTTCTATACCACCATAACCCAAATGAAGTGCTAATATAGTTATTTTTTTCATAATTATCACCAATTTAATTATACTAAAGTAATTATAAAACGTCAAAAAAATGTATTTATAATGTAAAGTAAAAGCACCAATGGTGCTTTATAATTTATCTATGTATTCTTTTATTTTATTCATAAAATACGTTTGATTAGATTCGTACTTACATGGTTTAAAAGTTTTAATTTCTTCTAATGCTTTTGATAATTTTTTAGTATCATAAAGCGGTAATACATATTTTTTTAAGGCAAATTCTTTAGTTATTTGTAACTGATGATCATTGGTATGTTCTTTATACTTTTTTAATCTTGGTACAACGATAACTTTTTTGTCTTTTTTTATGCACTCAGTTATGGTACCTACCCCTGCATGGGTTATTACAAACCTTGCTTTATCTATTAACTTTTGTATTTCATCTTTTGATTTAAAATCAAAAGTTTTTATGTTGTTATCATAAAGAGTTGTGCACCCAGTTTGTGCAATAACCTTATCTTTTATGTTACCATTTTTTATTTCTTTTGATACTGCCTTAAGTAACCTATCAAACGGTTTATCTTGCGTCCCTAATAAAATTAATATCATTAAAATATCCACCCTTCACACACTGCTTTAGGATATAACTTAAGCATTGAATGCCACTGCACTACAAATACATCTGCTACTGGATATATAAGTTTACCTGTAAGTGTTTTAGTTTCAATATTTGCAAAAGACTCTATGTATATAACTTTTTTTCTAAATACTTTTGCAATATAACACATTGCAACGCATGTATGTGCCCCTGTTGTAACTACAACGTTTGGCTTAAACTTTAAAAATATTATTAGACTTTTAATAAAGTTATACGGAATAACAAATACGTACTTAAGCATGTGATCTTTATTACCTGCTAAAAGATAATCAATCCTACTTTTATACTTATTTTTAAGATTAAGGGTAGACTTATGCTTTTCTGTTACAATTTTATAATCATATGATTTAAATATACTTTTTAATTGCATTAACTCAGTTAAGTGCCCACCCATACTTGATATAAACATTACTTTTTTCATAAATAACTCCTAGTTAAATTATAACAAATATAATTTTAAATGTACATAAAAGTATTTTATTAATTTAAAAAGAAACCATAAATGGTTTCTAATCTTCATCATCTTCTAATGATACTCTTCTAAAAGATGGCTTTGTTTTATCTAGCTTTTTTTTAGCTTCTTCAATCTCTTTTATCTTCTGTTTTCTTGTTTTTTTAGGCACGATGTATTCATCTTCTTCAACCTTTTTTATAACAGGCTTTTGATCTACATCATCAATGTCATACTTAATATTTTCTTCTTCATCATCAGAATCATTAAGTTTATTTTTTAACTTATTTATTTTATTTTCGTATCTTTTAATCTTATTTTCTTTTGATGATAATGCTTTAAATATTTTAATTATAATAATTAAAATTAATATACCAAGTAGCCCTACTACCCCATAAAATAAATATTTTATTTGTGTATCTTTAAGATCAAAGAAGTCTTTATAATACCTTTGAAACGTTCCATCTTTTTTATCATATAGATAAAAATCTTTATCACCAGTTTCTAGATTTTGCGCATAAACCAAGTAATAAATACCTTCTTTATCATCCTTTAGCTTATAACCATTTAAAGTTACGTTATTATGTTTAAACGTAGTTTTTATAAAACCATTTGGTACGTCTTTTAATGGTTTATCTAAAATAAATAAATTAAGTTCTGCACCCTTTACCTCAGTAAATGCGGTATACGTTTTTTTATTTTTATCATAAATAAATAAACTTATTTGTCCTTCATCATCTTTTAAAGCTACTAAAATAAGTTTAGTAAGCTCACTTTGATAAGCAACTACTTCCTGGTTTTCTATTTTTATTTTGGTTTCTGAAAAACCAACAGGAATATTTTCTACTAATCCACTTTTTCTTACTACGGTATAATTCTTTCCATTTACCTTTACTTTTACTGGGTCTAATTCTTCTACCGTTAAATCTATAACATACGTTTTTTTCTCACCATGTTGGGCAGTTACAACTATCTCTATTTTGTTTAAGCCATCAACCACGTCTATTTCTCCTGCCCCCGTTATAGATGCAGTACTATCCTCTGCGGTTGCTAATACTTTAGCTTTTGTTGTATCAACTGGTAAAGTTGCAGTATATTCTGTTACGTTTTTATCAAACGCTGGAGAAAGCTCTGCTCCTTCAACTGATAGTGAGCCTAAATTATTATTTCTACTATAACTTGCTTCTATTTCAGCTTGCGTTTTCATTGTAACGGAAGAAGAGCCCGTACTAGATAAGCATTCATTAGTACTGGTATAGTCCAAAACAGATGCATTAACTGGCCTAAACGTTGCAACACCTGAGGTTAAAGCCGTAAAAGAATATGAATAACTTGCGGATTTTTTGCTACCATTTCCATAATCAACAACATGCAAACTACCACTATTAAGTCTTACTTTAGAAGAATCATAGCTAAGTGTGTACTCCCAAGATCCTATTGACGCGTTTGAAGATACGCTAACGGTTACGGTAAAACTTCTTCCAACCACAACAGAAGATGGCGCTGATACACCTATCCTACAACTTGCAGCTTTAACATCCGGTAATTTAATTAAGAAAACAAAAAGGAGGATAAAAGCTCCAGTTAATATTTGTTTATATATTTTCTTCATCTTATACCTCCTACTGATTAATATTTCCAGTTCCTAATAAATATTTTTGAACTAATAATAAGTCTTTTATCGTTATAGCACCATCATGAGAAACGTCTGATGCTTCTTTATATGATCCGGTTAAATCTTGTGATCCAAGTAAGTATTTTTGAACTAATAATAAGTCTTTAATACCTATTGCACCATCACCTGATAAATCACCATAAACCGCTACTTGGAAAGCTCTATTATCGATACTTATAATATCACCAGTTGCAACTATACCACTCATTTTAGATCCCCAAGCACTATTTAAAGTACTAATTTCACCACCTTGTTTTTGAAGGTTAGCTTTAATTGCACTTATATCTTGTCCATAAGTAACACCAGTTATATACCCACTAGATAATCTGTATCCACTATTTGATACCTTAGTTTCAGGACTTATTGTTGGTTGTTTAGCTTCACTACTATTTCCATTTTGATTTGAATCTTTTTCTTGAGGAGTTGTTGAACCTCCAACAGTATCAGTTCTTGAAACCTTAAAAGCAGAATCTGGTCTATTATTATAAACTGGTATAACAAAATTATAGTTATCATTTAATTTGTTATTATCACTATATGATTTAAAAATATTAGATGACTCTGACTGCGGAGCCATAATATTAGTCATGTACTGATGTGTATAAACCTTATATACTTTTCCACTTGAAACGTTAAATTTTTGAAAATATAACGTATCTTGTCCTTTATTAATATAAGATGCGCCAATCCATTTAGCACCCTCAGTAATGGCCTTTTGAATAGAATCCCAACCATTATCCTTAGCGTATTGTAATCCTTTTATATAATTATCAACCCCACTTGTTGCATATATATTATAAAAATTATAATATCCTTCATAACCTGGCACTTTTCCACTTGATGCTGATGAACCCTTTGTTCCCATCTCTTGAAGTGCACGAGATGCTAAGTGAATGGATGATACACCTGATTCTTTCCCAGCTTCTATAAAGGCCTCAGCATAAGTCTTACTATTTCCATTTTCAGTAAATGAGCCCTCCATAAAAGTACCATTTAATAATTTTTGTACTGATGAATCCTCATTAGAATTATACTTTAAACTTTGAAACATAAATACGTTTTTTTCAGTTAAAAAGTTTCTTGGATCCATAAAGTACTTAACTGCATCTTTACAAGGAGCATACCAACTTGTACCATCTACTACTATTCCATTAGGATTTAAACTATCTTTAAATATTAAAGAAGGATATAAACTACTAATTGCGCTGGTACCCTTTTGGCTTTCCGCATCAGCAGACGCCTCCCATTCAAGGTTAGTATAATCAGCTTTATAAGTCCAAGTAGGATGAATAGCATGTAACTTTCTTAAATAAGGTTTATAACTTTCTGGAAACGAACTTATACTTTGTTCAAAAGACGAATCATCGCTATATGAATAAGTTTTTTTATCATACATACAAGCTTTTGCAACATAACCTGTGTACTGTCTTGCAGCATAATCAAACCTAACTGCATACCAATCTTGGTTTTGCAAACCATTATTAGGACCCTTTACGGTCTTTATATATTCAAGTTCTTGGTTTTGTGAAACAAAAACATCATCATTACCATTTTTAATCGCACTTACCAAATCACTTGGTGATGTTCTTACCTTACATTTATATCTTACGGTATAAACGTCATATGAAGCAGCTTTTACTTTTGATACTGAAACAAAACATAAAAGTGTAATAACAAAAATAAATATTAATTTATAACCTTTAGTATTCTTCATATAACCAACTCCTACTAAGATTGATTATAACATAAAAATTACTTATTTTGTTAAATCTAGATGAATTTTAGGATTTTTTGTAAATTATTGTAAATATAAAAAATAATAATTTATTATAAATAAAGCAATTATAATAATAAGATTAATATTTATAATTTTGATATAATTGTCTTTTAAAAAGTTTTATTGTATAATTACATAGTATTTGAGGTGTTGTTATGGAAAAGAAAAAAAAGAAATTTAAAAAAACATCCATCTTGGTTTTGATATTTTTAATAGCAAGCTATATATCAAGTGGATACTTTGTAAATGAAATATATTATTATAATTCATCAAAAAGTTTTATGACTTACGTTGTATACGCAGTAATATTACTAATATCGCTTATTTTAGTTATATTTACCTATCAAGGATTTAAATGTATAAAAAAGAATAAAACAAAAAGATATGTATGTTACTTTATATTTATCTTTTTACTTATTGCATCAGAAGTTTTTATAACTATAAATATTAATAAGATAAATAGTTCTTTATCAAAAATAGTAAAAAACGAAACGGGTTATTCAACTAGCTTAATAACTTTAAAAAACTCATCATTATCATCAATATCAGATATTAAAGATGAAAAAATAGGAATAATAAATGATTATGATAACGTTGAGGGTTACACCCTTGCTATGGAAGCTGTTAAAGAAGAAAAAATAAATAAAGATAATTTAATAAAATATGATGATTATACTACCATGATAGATGATTTGTATGAAGAAAAAATAGACGCAATGTTTGCAAGTTCATCATACGTATCTTTATTTGCAAACGAAGAAGGTTTTGAAAATATTGCAAGCGTAACAAAAGTAATTTATGAAAAAAGTAAAAAAACATCATCTAATAAAAAAACTACAACTAATAAAACGTTAGATGAACCATTTACAATTCTTATCATGGGAGTTGATTCAAGCTCAAACTCTTTATCAAAGAGTAATTCATTTAACGGTGATACTTTAATGTTAATAACCTTTAATCCAAGTACAATGAATGCTACCATACTAAGTATTCCAAGAGATACTAGGGTACCTATTGTTTGTACTAAGTATAAATCAAAAAATAAAATTAATTCAGCGGCATTATATGGTGCAGACTGCGTAATGGATACCATAACAAACTTTACTGGTATAAAAATCGATTACTGGGCAAAAGTTAATTTCCAAGGAGTAATTTCACTTGTTAACGCATTAGGCGGAATTGAAGTTGACGTGCCATACGCTTTTTGTGAAAGTGATGCAAAAAGAAGATTTGGTAACAATACCATATATATAGAAAAAGGTTTACAAACCCTAAATGGAGATCAAGCGTTAGCCTTTGCAAGAAACAGGCATCCTTGGCCTGCGTATTGTGGTAAGAAATATTCAAATTACACAAGTAACGATTTCGTAAGAGGACAAAATCAACAACAAATAGTAAAAGCTATAATGAATAAATTAAAAAATATTAATAGTTTATCTAAAATATATGATATTTTAAACATAGTTGGAGATAACATTGATACCAACATAGATAAAGATACGATGATAACAGGTTTTGATACCTTTAAAAACATAATATTTAACTCTAAAAACATTAATAATGATGATTTTATAGGTACTCAAAGATTATACTTATCGGGTTATGATAATTCAATAAATGGTATTTATTACTTCGAATACTACGATGGAAGTTTAAAAGAAATAACAGACGCAATGAAGATAAACCTAGAACTTAAAAAGCCAGAAATGGACAAAGAGTTTTCCTTTTCAATTAATAAGCCTTATGAAAGTACGCAAATAGGAAAAGGAGTATATAAAAAATAATATCTATACCTACTTTCTTTTAGATAGTAGGTTTTTTAATACTTTAATTATTGTTTTATATTATTTTTTATAAAACAATGTTATAATACTTATATACTGGAGGTTGTTATGAAATACTTAACTAAACTTAAGATGTACTTAACTGTTAGTGCGGATAAAAGAACCAATTATTTAATAAAAAAGAACGTGTTTAAAAGCGTTGGTGAAAACTTTTTTTTCCAACCAAGAATAATACCTGATGAACCTAGGTTAATTAGTTTCGGTAATAACGTTACGGTTGCATCAGGAGTTACTTTTGTTACTCATGATGTAATTGATAAAGTATTAAATAAAATGGATTATAATTTTAACTTTAACTATAATTGCGCTCCTATTTATGTTGGTAATAATGTTTTTATAGGATGTAACGTAACTATCCTGCCAAACGTTAAAATTGGAAATAACGTTATTATTGCAGCAGGATCAGTTGTTACCAAAGATGTTTTAGATAATACCATAGTTGGCGGGAATCCCGCTAAAAAAATTGGTGAGTTTGAAAATTATGTTAAAGAAAGAAAAAAAATAAATGATAAATTAATTTACCCTAGCAGCGAAAACGAAGTAAACATTATATGGGAAAACTTTAAAAAAGAAAAAGAAATGAAATAACTATTTAACATTCATTTCTTTTTTTTATATTAAACATAAAATATGAAATACCTATTATGGTAACTACAAAAATCGAAACTGAAGGAGTCTCTAAAACATGCCCTGCTAATAATGCACTTAATATTGAAATAATAATGGAAATTATTAAAGAAGACTTATTAATATCAAAGAAGTTCTCTTTAATTTTATTAAAATAAGATTTAATTATTTTATAAACAAACTTAAAGTATAAATAATAAATAATAATAAACCCTACTATACCTTGATGAATTATCGTAACAAAAAAATCCATCTCAGAAGTCTTTAACTGCTCATCAGCTAAAACGTAGCCTATACCAAATAGTTTCTGCATTAAAGAAGCTTTTTTAAAGGTGCTAAACGAGTTTTTTAAAAACGTTAGTCTTGAGCTAAAGATAAAATGATCGAAGTTCTTAAAGGTAAATAAATCTCCAATTGATTTAATACCTAAAAAGTTTAAATGAATAACTAAATTTTTATAAAAGGCTGTTTTTGGTAATATTATAATTAGTAATACAACAGATAAGGTAACAAATAGAGTTAATAATATTAGCCACTTATATTTTTTTTCTTTTATTAATTTAAGTAATACTAATATAAAATAATATAAAAGTACGATTATTAAGCATAATATAGGTGCTTTTGTTCCCATAGTTAAAATTATATATAAATATATAATAGAAAATATACTTAGTAATATTATCTTTTTTTCTTTGATTAAATATGCTACTAAAATTGGCATAATAAAACTCAATACACTTCCAACTGCGTTAGCAGAATAAAAAAAGCCTACGCTGCCTACTTTTGAGTATGCATATGATTTAAAACCAATGTTTAAAACATCAGGAATAAATAAAAGAAATAAATATATGATTAAAACTCTACATAAATGTTTGATATTAAAATTATTATCATTAAATAAATTTAATACGTATACTATCATTATAGGTAAATATATATTTTTAATTAACATAGATAATTCAAAAGTGATATTACCATCTTTTTTAAACAAAAAGTTAGTTAATAAAAACATCATACTATATAACAAAATTATAACTATATATTTAATATTGCACCTTTTTATAAAAAGGATATAGTATAAAAGATACGCTAAAAATAATGTTTTAATAACAGAAGATACTCCAAACGTTACGTTATAATTTAACATTATCCCAGTAATAGCATCAAGAACTGGCTGCATATATAAAAATATAGTAAATATTAAAAAACTTTTTTTATCAATAAACTTATTTATTTTACTAATCATAAAGCACCTACCTTACGATATTTATTTTATCATTTATTACGTTATAAATAAAGAAATAATTATAATAAAAGAACTAGAATAACTAGCTCTTAGTCCATTTCAACTACGTATAATTTTTTATCTTGTTTTACGATTATCATATTAGCATTACTTTCATAACCTAAATCTTGTTTATAAGACCAACTAATAGTTACCTTATAAGCGTTATTATCAACCGTCTTATCAGCATACTTAAATTCCGTTTTTTCTAACGTAACATCATCAATACTACTTACTTCTGGTAATTCTTGGTTACGATCATCAGTTTTTACTTGTAAATACTTATAAAACGTACTTCTTGCTTCTTCTATGAAATTATCTTTCATATCATCCTTAATAAACTCAGTACCACCGATATCATTTTTAGATAACTTATTACTTAAAGTATAAAAATCAATTATAAATAACTTAGCAACAGACTTAGCATACGCATCATAATCAACCTCATCCTTAGTTAAGATATCATTTAATTTATCAAATTCATCTTTGTATAATTCAGTTTCATTTTCTTTTAAATTATAACCATATTTATTTATTTTCTTTATTACTTTTACTTCTTTTTCATTTTCATTTGAAAATAATAATGTATAAGCAAAATAACCTAAAACTACGATTATAATAGCAACTAATATAAATATTAATATTTTTTTACTTTTCTTCATTTTTTTCTCCCGACTCTAAGTCATACACAATTATTGAATCAGATACCTCGAGTAACTTATTAGCATACGCCTTATTATTATCTATTTCTTCTTTGGTTACAACACTATCCTTAAAAAGATAATGTTCATCTTTTTGGGCATTATAATACATCTTATCAGTTATCCAGTTACCATTAGGAAAAACTACTATGTTGTCATTTTTACTAAAGATATCATGACCTAAAGCATACTTATAACTAAAGTTTAGCATGTTAGCTAAAGTTGGCATAGCATCATACATTCCCATTACTTTATCAACTTTTTTGTTTAAAAGTTTATCTCCCTTACTGTTTTTAGTCCATATTATAAATGGAACTTTTCTATTTAACTCATAATTATAATAATCTACGTCAACGTATCTTTCATCATCTTTATCATACTGTTTTCCTGTTTCAAAATCATAATTATAAAAGTAACGATACTCGCTTTTAGCTATTTTAGCATCATGGTCACCATATATAACTATGGCAGTATTTTCAAGTAAACCAGCGGAATCTAATTCATCAATAAATTCTCCTAAAGCAGAATCTGCATAATGAACTGCCTTAAAATAATTTCCTAGTTCCCTTCCTTCCATGAAAGGTAACGTAACTTCTTTTACACTTCCGTCTTCTTCGGTTACCTCTTTTTTATAATCAACCGTATAATCTCCATACTTATCGCCTTCATCCCAAGGAGTATGGTTAGTTAACGTAATTAAAGTTATGTAATAATTATTATTTTCTTCACTAATTTTTTTGATTTTTTCTACCGACTGCTTAAAGAACTCCTTATCTGAAAGTCCCATACCTAATATTTTACTTTCATCAGAATAATCAAAACTACTTTTAGCATAAAGCTTATTATAACCTAACGTTTTATGCATAACCTCCCTATTCCAAAACGTTCCGTTATTAGCATGCATACTTGCGGTATAATATCCTTTTTTACTTAGTATGTTAGGCATAGCCTCATAAGTTCTATCCCAGTAATTGACAAAAACGGTACCAGTTGAAGCAGGAAGTAGTGACGTATTAAAAGTAAATTCTGTATCACTAGAGGTTCCAACACTTACTTGAGGATAATAATTTGAGAAGAATAATCCCTCACTAGCTAATCTGTTTAAATTCGGGGTTAACTCCATGTTATTAAACGATAAAGTCATATCATGAGTCATAATACTTTCAGCATGAATAACAATGATATTTTTACCCTCCAAAATGTTTGAATACTCATTTTTTTCTATAACTTCAGTACTTTTCTTTTCTTCATAAAATTCCCTTACCGTCTTTGATGCATTATCATAACCAAAAAGACTTGTAAACTTAGACTCAGTACTTTTTATTGCATCGTTTAACTGATATACATAAATACCAAATCTTTCAACCAAATACTCCCTGTTCCATTGTTTTTTTAACCTACTATAATCTGCGGATTTCATTAAGATTATGGTAATAAAAATAGAAAATGCACCTAAAATAATTGTATTTAAAAATCTTTTTTTACCTTTTTCTATTTTATCTACGAAATTATAATATTTCTTCTTTTTTAATAAAATATGTACTACCGGAAGAACAATTAGTGGAAAAATTAATAATACGTCCTTAAACTTAATTAAAGTAGTTACGACTGCTCCATCCATTTCACCTAAAAAAGAAGCCGTTGATAAAAGAGAAAAAGACGCAAAAGAAACATAATTTTCATAATATACGGCATTTATTATGCAAGTTAATGTCATAACTATCGTAAGCGGCATTAATACTCTAAACTGTTTTTTTGGCTTTACTAAATAAGCAAAAGAACCAACAACAAGAATAAAAGCTAAATCCGCAATCATCGCCTTTATGCTAAAATAATTACCCATCGTAACAATTCTAAGTAACCATGAATTTATTAAATTAATCAAAACAAAAGTAATAAATAAAACGTTAGTTTTAATATATAAAATAAAACTAATGTTTCTAAATTTATTAATTATTTTATCCTTTATTTTGCATACAATATTTACTAATTTATTCATCATAACCTCCGAATTCCAAGTATTATAATTATAGCACTAATAAACAAACTTGTAAATTATCATATACTTAAGATTATGTAAAATAGTTTGGGGAAAAGGTATGAAAAAAGGAAGACCTTTGTTAAAATGTAGTTGTACAAAACATTCG
>CANQZW010000011.1 GCA_947628435.1 uncultured Bacilli bacterium
AAATTTTTTCAATTCAATTTGTGCCTTTCAGAGGACTGAAAGGACGATAGAAAGGAATGTTAGTTAATAATGAAAAAACCGCTTGTTTTATGTATATTAGATGGGTGTGGAATTAATCCTGAAAGCGATGGTAATGCTTTTAAAAATGCCAATAAACCAACCTTTGATTATTTGTGGAATAATTATCCTCATAGTTTATTAAAGGCAAGTGGTACTGCTGTTGGATTACCAGAAGGCCAAATGGGAAATAGTGAAGTTGGTCATATGAATATAGGAGCAGGTAAAGTTGTATATCAACCACTAGAATTAATAAATAAAAAAATAGAAGATAAGAGTTTTTTTAATAATGAAAAAATAATTGACGTTTTAAACCATGTAAAACGTAATAATTCTAAACTTCATATTATGGGACTTTTATCAGATGGGGGTGTGCATTCACACATTAATCATTTAATGGCGCTAATTGATATGTTAAAGGAAAATGGAATAAATAAAGTATGTTATCACGTTTTTTTAGACGGTAGGGACGTTGATCCTAAAAGTTCTTTATCTTTTATAAAAAAACTAGAAGATAAAATAAATAATACTAATATAGGTTTAATTTCTACTATTCATGGAAGATACTACGCTATGGACCGTGATAATAACTATGATAGGATAAAAAAATCGTATGATGCAATATGCTATGGAATTGGAAAAAAATATGATAATGTAGAAACTTGTATTCTAGATCATTATAAAAAAAACATAACTGATGAATTTGTTATACCTTCAATCATTAATGATGGTAAATTAGAAAGTAATGATGGGGTTATAACATTTAACTTTAGACCAGATAGATTAAGGGAAATGTTTACTTTATTAACAAATCCAAAACAAAGTCCTATTGAAACTAAAAATTTAACAAATTTATGTTGTCTTACAATGATGCCTGTTGTCGATAGTGTTTTGTGTGATCATGCGTTTGAGCATGAAAAATTAAACATGACAATGGGAAAGTATTTAAGTAAAATGGGCTTAAGGCAATTACGAATTGCAGAAACAGAAAAATACGCACATGTTACTTATTTTTATGATGGTGGAGTAGAAGAAAATTTTAAGGGTATGAATAAAATTTTAATACCTTCTTGCAAAGTTGCTACTTATGATTTGAAACCTCAAATGAGTGCGAGGGAAATTACTGATAAATTATTAGAAGAAATAGATAAAGATTACTATGATGTTGTTATTTTAAATTATGCTAATGGTGATATGGTTGGTCATACGGGGGTATATAATGCTGCTTTAAAGGCTGTGGAATTTTTAGATGGCTGTTTAAAAAGATTATATGATAAAATGATGGAAAAACAAGGTATTTTAATAGTAACAGCAGATCATGGTAATTGTGATGTTATGTGGGATAAAAATCATATACCAGTAACATCTCATACGACCAATCCAGTTCCATTTATAGTAACAGATAAAAATATCAAGTTAAAAGATGGAAAATTATCTGATATTGCTCCTACCATGTTAGAGTTGTTAAATTTAAAAAAGCCTGAAGAAATGACAGGAAATAGTTTGATAAATAAATAACAAAAAATACTATAAAACTAATAAAAATATTCTTAAAATGTAATATTTTGTAAAAAAAAGGCTAAAAAGCGAAAAAAATACTTGCTTTTTCTTAAAAAAATAGTATCATTAATATTGGAAGTACAAACATTACTTCCCTTATTGCTTAGGACATGGAACTTACCCACTGTGTCCTTTTTTTATTTGCTTATGTATGCTATACTTTAATTAGAAAGGGTATTTATATGAAAAAAATTTTATTATGTATACTTAATATAGTACTTACATCTATTATTACACTATGTATATGTTTGTTATGTATAAGCTTTAGTATTAAAAAAGTTATAGTTAATACTATTTCTAAAAATGTTGTAGCTAAAGAAGTAACAAAACAGATAACTCAAAATATAGAATCTATATACTCTGATGTTGATGCGGATACTTTAGAAAAAATAAAAGTTAGTGTTTTAAATAGTCAAAGTATCAATAATATAACCCAAAAATACTTTGATGAAATAGTTGATTATGTTTTAAATGATAAAAGTATATTATCTTTAGATGTTAAAGAAGAAATAATTGAATTAGCTGATGAAAATGAAGATATTTTAAAAGATAACGACATAGAAATTACTCAAGAGCAAAAAAAAGAATTTATAGATAAAATATTATATGATAATAAAATAAATGAGGCTTATAAAGCTTTTGCTGAAAATATTAAAAAAGATATAACTAAAAAAGATATAACTATTATAAAAACTTATAATGAAGTAATTAGTAATAAATTTAGATTTATATTACTTGGTATTATTTTTGTTATGACTTTTTTAATAGCGTTAATAAAAAAATCGTATTATCGTTGGATCTTTAATATTTCTTTATCTTTTGTATTATCTGGTTTAATTTTATCTTTTATAGTACCATTTATAATAAATGTATTATCAAATAATATATCAAATAAGTTTACTTTAAACGCTGATTTATTAGTTAATACTGGTTATTTATGCTTTGTTATATTTGCTTTATTAGTTATTATTTATTTAGCTATAAATAAAATATTAGTACATAATAATTCAAAATATGAATATTAAAATTGGAGACTGTGGCCTCTAATTTTTTTATTTATAAACCAACTATAAAATGGGATTTTATTTAATTGACTTATATTTTTTATTATGCTATTCTATCTTTATTAAACGAAGAAAGGAACGTGATTATTATGAAAATAAGATTTAATAATAATTATTTTATATGCAGGATTAATCACGTAAATTTTTTCCAATAAACTTTTTGTATTTAAACGTTTTTAATCTTGCTAAAGCAATATTTTTCTTGTATAAATAAAAAGAAAGGCAATAAAATAATGAAAAATAAAAGTAGGAAAAGTATTAAAGAATTAAAAAATGTATACATATTAATAAAAGATGATAAAATAAGGCTCATAGTTGCTTTTTTATGTATTTTTATAAGCTCTTTGCTATCAATTACTAACGGATGGTTTCATGGTGAAATAATAGAATATATAATAGCATTAAATGTTAAAAATGCTTTATTATTTTTAGGTGCTTATTTTGTAATTAGTGTGTTATTTAATAATACTTTAGATAACATTGGTGTTATGATTGCAAGTAAAGTTGAATCTAATTTATCTAGAAAATTGAGTATTATAGTATACAAAAAAACACTTAATTTACCTTCTTATGCATTTGAAGAAAAAACAAGTGGTGAACTTATTAATAGGATAACATCTGATACTGAAACATTATCTAATATGTTTAATAGTATAATTCAGGTTTTGATAAATATGTTTAGTTGTCTTCTTATTTTAATTTATGTATTTTTTAATTCATATATAGTGGGTTTTGAAATAATTTTTTTCTTAATTACTATCTTTTTAGTTGCAAAAAAACTTAATCCTAGAATCAAGCAAATTAATAAAGAACTGAAAGCTAAAAAGGATGATTTTACCGCTCTTTCAACCGAATCAATTCGTGGAATAAGAGAAATTAAAACGCTTGGTATAAAGAAAAATTTAATTAATGAAATAACAAAATTAAGAGAGTTAATATTTAATAAAGATATTGAAGATATAAACTTGCATAGAAAATATTCAATTGTTATGTGGACAATTAGAATTGCTATGGAATGCACTGTTTTTGCAACATGCTTGATTGAGATTTATTATGGAAAATCAAGTATAGGCTTTTTTATGGCCATGACTTGGTATATATACAAATTTACTTGGCTTATAGATAACTTAACAAATATGAATAGGATGTATCAAAGGCTATTTGTATCACTTAGAAGAATTAATGAGATAATTGATAATTCGCTATATGATGATGAATTATTTGGCAGTTTAAAAGCAAGAAAACCACAAGGTAATATTACTTTTGATAAAGTATGTTTTGGTTATCCAAATGAAGATATTACTTTAAAAGACTTTAGTGTTTCTTTTGAATCAGGTAAAAAAATTGCCATTGTTGGTAAGTCTGGTCAAGGTAAATCAACGCTTTTTAATTTGATTACAAGAATATTTGATGTTAATAGTGGTAATATTTATTTGGATGGAATTGACATAAGAGAATTGTCAGAAGAATCATTAAGAAAGAATATATCAATAATAAGACAAGAACCATTCTTATTTAATAGAACAATAATTGATAACTTTAAAATAATAAAACCCACTATTACTTTAAATGAGGTTAAAAAATATTGTAAAATGGCTTATTTAGATGAATATATAGAGTCTTTGCCAAAGAAATATAACACTTTACTTGGAGAAGGAGGGGTTAATTTATCAGGCGGACAAAAACAAAGGTTATCAATTGCAAGAGCACTTGCTAAAGAAAGTAAGGTTATATTATTTGATGAGGCCACTAGCGCACTAGATAATGAATCACAAAGTTACATTAAAAAGGTTATAGATGATTTAGTTAAAGATCACACCATAATAATTATTGCACATCGATTGTCAACAATAGTTGATTCGGATGTAATATACCTAGTTGATAAAGGTAAAATAGGGGCTTTTGGTACTCATAAACAATTATTAGAAAAAAATAAGATATATAAAAGTTTATACGAAAACGAAGACGAAGAATAATCTTTGTCTTTTTTTGAATAAAAGTTAAATATTTACATAAGATAAAATAGAAGTAAAATAATTAGCACTCATACTTGACAAGTGCTAATTATTGTGATATAACATATAAAGAAAGGAAGATGATTAGTATGAATTTAATACCAAGAGGATTTTTTACGAATGATATATTTGATGATTTTATGCCTTCAAAGGAAAATAATATGAAATGTGATATTTATGAAAAAGATGGTAACTATAATATAGAAATGGATATTCCAGGATTTGAAAAAAATGATATAAAAGTAGAGGCTAATAAAGATTATTTAACTATAACTGCTGAAAAATCTAGTGAAAAAAACGACGATGATGATACTAAGAATTATATTCATCGTGAAAGAACATATGGAAAATATCAAAGATCATTTTATTTGCAAGGCTTAGATTCTGAAAAAATTGATGCAGAATTTAATAATGGCGTATTAAAAATTATCGTTCCTAAAAAAGATGAAAATGAAAACAAAAAATATATTGAAATAAGATAATAATTTGTTAATGAAGAAAATGGTTAAGCTATTTTCTTTTTTTATTTTGCGTGATATAATTACGGTATAATAAAATAGAATAGGAAGGGTATTATGAGTGAATTAGAAATTCTAGATGGTTATTTTAGAGCTGCTAATTATCTATCAGCATGTCAACTTTATTTATTAGATAATCCTCTTTTAAAAAGACCACTTACAAAATCGGATATAAAAAAGAAAATAGTAGGACATTGGGGAACCGTTCCAGGGCAAAATTTTATATATACGCATTTAAATAGAATAATTAATAAATATGATGTAGATATGATTTATATATCAGGCCCTGGTCATGGTGGTAATTTTATGATTGCAAATACCTATTTAGAGGGTAGTTATACTGAAAAATATCCAAATATAACCCAAGATGAAGAAGGTTTAAAAAAATTATTTAAACAGTTTTCTTTCCCAGGCGGTGTTCCTTCTCATGTTGCTCCTGAAACTCCAGGATCCATTCATGAAGGAGGGGAGCTAGGTTATAGTCTTTCACATGCTTTTGGAGCTGTTTTAGATAACCCTAATTTGATAGCGGCTTGCGTAGTAGGTGATGGTGAAGCGGAAACAGGCCCTCTTGCAACAAGTTGGCACGGAATTAAATTTTTAAATAGAAAAACTGATGGTGTTGTTCTTCCAATACTACATTTAAATGGTTATAAAATAAGTAACCCAACTATTTTTTCTAGAATGAGTAATGATGAGATAGCAAGTTTCTTTTATGGATGCGGGTATAAGCCTTATTTAGTTGAGGGTAGCAATGAAAATTTAATGCATAAAAAAATGATGGCTACCTTAGATAACGTTATGTTAGATATACAAAAGATAAAATCTTCTAACGAAGATGAAAAAGTAAGTTGGCCAATGATTATCTTAAAAACACCAAAAGGTTGGACTGGGCCAAAAGAGGTAGATAATAAAAAAATAGAAGGTTCTTTTAGAGCTCATCAAGTTCCTATTTCTATGGAAAAGGAAGAACATATAAAATTACTTGAAAATTGGCTTAAAAGTTACAGACCAGAGGAATTATTTGACGAAAATGGTACTTTAATACCTGAGATTAAGTCATTATGTCCTAAGAAAGATAAAAGAATGGGAGCAAGTTTATACACTAATGGTGGTTATTTAAGAAAAGATTTAATAATGCCTGATTTTTCTAATTATAAAGTAGATGTTGCTTATCCTGGTTCTGTTATGAAACAAGATATGCTTGTTTTAAGTAGTTTTGTTAAAGACATATTTAAATTAAATGATGAAAATAAAAACTTTAGGATATTTGGGCCTGATGAAACTATGTCTAATAGATTGTATGATGTTTTTGATGCTACGAAAAGAACTTGGCAACTTGAAATAAAAGATAATGATGAATATTTATCAAAAGATGGAAGAGTAATGGATTCTATGCTTTCTGAACACATGTGCGAAGGAATGCTAGAGGGGTATTTGCTTACTGGTAGGCACGGTTTTTTTGCTAGTTATGAAGCATTTATTAGAATAGTTGATTCGATGGCTGCACAACATGCAAAATGGCTTAAAGTATGTAATGAAATATCATGGAGAAAACCTATTTCTTCACTTAATTTTTTGCTAGCATCAAACGTATGGCAACAAGATCATAATGGATTTACTCACCAAGATCCTGGCTTTTTAGATCATATTGCTAATAAAAAAGTAGATGTTGTAAGAATGTATTTACCTCCTGATGCTAATTGTTTGTTATCATGTGTTGATCATTGTTTAAAAAGTAAAAATTATGTTAATGTGATAATAGCATCAAAGCATCCATCATACCAGTGGCTTAACATGGATGAGGCAATAAGACACTGTACTAATGGTATTGGTACATGGGATTTTGTAAGTAATGATCCTAATCCAGATTTAATAATGGCGTGTGCAGGAGATACTCCAACTTTAGAGACCATCGCAGCAACTAAAATCTTAAAAGAATATCTTCCAGATTTAAAAATAAGGTTTATAAACGTTGTTGATCTAATGAAACTTGATTCTACTACTAACCATCCTCATGCTTTAAATGATGTTGCTTATGATTATTTATTTACTATTGATAAGCCAATAATATTTGCTTTTCATGGCTATCCAACTTTAATTCATGAACTAACTTATTTTAGACATAATCATAACATTCATGTACATGGATATATAGAAGAAGGAACTATTACAACAGCCTTTGATATGAGAGTAAAAAATAAAATAGATCGTTTTAATTTAGTAATTGATGCTATTAATAACTTGGATTTAAAAGAATATGGTGATAAAATAATAAGTGATATGAATAAAAAATTAAAAGAGCATGAAAGCTATATAATAAATGAAGGGTGTGACTTAAAGGAAATAAGGGATTGGAAATTTTAAGGTAAAAATAAAAAAGAAGGAGTTTTAATATGAAAAATGCAAAAAAAATTATTATGTCAATTGTACTAATATTATTAGTAGTTGTATTATCAGGATGTACAAGAAATCAAACACTTACGTGTGAGATGAATAAAAATCAATCAGGAATTAATATGAATACTAAGGTTGAGACAATTTTTAAAAATGATCATGTTGTAAAACTTAATTTATACATTGATGCAAAGTTAGATGAATCGCTTTCTAGTTATGCAACAACTTTTGAAAGTGTGTTAAAAAATGAATATGAAAAATATAAAAAAGAAGGTACGGTTGTTGATGTGTCAACAAGTGGTAATACTGTAAAAGCTAATTTATCATTTGATTTAAATAAAATGAGTGAAAAAGATAAAAAAGAATTAGATATTATAAATACTAAGGGCACTAAAAATGCTACCAAAACCGAATTTGAAAAAGAAGGATATACTTGTAAATAGTATATCTTTTTTTTACTCACTAAAATGGTTATGTATCATAGTATACTAAAGGAGGTTTAATAATGGGAGAATATACTTTTGGAAGAGATACATACCTTTATGATGATAATTATGGTGAAAAAATATCAAGGTACATTCCTATTGCACCCGCTCAACATCAAGATGGCGTGGTAGGTATTGAATCGATAATGACACCAAGACCCATATATGATGATCCGTGTTATAAAGCAAGCGGAAAATTAAAGAATAAAGTAATAATACTAACTGGTGGTGATTCAGGTCTTGGAAGGGCAGCGGCAGTTGCGTTTGCAAAAGAAGGTGCTAATTTAGTTATTCCTTATTTTAACGAGCATGAAGATGCTTTAGAAACTAAAAAGGTAGTAGAAGGCTACGGAGCTGGATGTATGTTATTAAGTGGTGATTTAAGTAAGAAGGAATTTTGTAAGGAAGTAGTTAGAAAAACGTTAGATAAATATGGCAAAATAGACGTCCTTGTTAATAACGCTGGAGTTCAGTATCAAGCGGATAAATTAGAAGATATTACGGATGAACAGTTCGATTGGACGATGAAGGTAAATGTATACGGAATGTTTTATTTAACTCGTGAGTGTTTACCTTATCTTCATTCTGGTAGCTCAATAATTAACTTAACATCTATTACTACTTTTAAAGGAGAGCCACAACTAATTGATTACGTAACAACTAAAGGTGCAATAGTAGGTTTTACTAGGTCTTTAGCAAGAAACTTAGCGTTAAAAAACATAAGAGTAAACGCAATTGCACCAGGATTTTTCTGGACACCACTTCAACCTAACTGCTGGATAAAAGATAAAATACCAACTCTAGGAGCAGACGCGGCGGTAGGACACGGAGCTATGCCTTATGAGCTTGCAGCAACATACGTATTTTTAGCAAGCGATGATTCATCATATATGACCGGACAAATAATGCACGTTAATGGCGGAGAAGTAATGGGCTAAATAAAGATCGTTTTTTTAAACGGTCTTTTATTATTTATGTTATAATATTTTTTAGAAAGGAAAGAATTTTATGAATAAAACAGTATTAGTAACAGGAGCATCAAGGGGAATTGGAAGAGCAACCATAATAGAGTTTGCAAAAAATGGTTATAACGTAGCAATTAATTACGTAAAAGATGATGATGCCGCTAATGAGTTAAAAAGTTTTCTTAACGAAAACTATGATGTTAAGGTAGTAACCATAAAGGCTGACGTATCGGATGAACAAGAAGTGAAAAAAATGGTTGATTATGTAATTAATCATTTTGGTAAAATAGACGTCCTTGTTAATAACGCAGGAATTGCAATTGATACTATGTTCGAAGATAAAACCAAAGAAAATTTTAAAAGAATATTAGATGTTAATTTAATAGGGCCTTTTCTTGTTTCTAAAGAAGTTGGTAAATATATGATGGAAAATAAATGTGGATCTATTGTAAACGTTTCCTCTACCAACGCAATGGAAACATATTATACGTATAGTTTAGATTATGATGCTTCAAAAGCTGGATTAATATCTCTTACTCATAATTTATCTTTGCATTTTTCTCCTTACGTAAGAGTAAACGCGGTTGCTCCGGGCTGGGTAAACACGCAAATGAATAAAGAACTAGATGATAATTACGTAAAAGAAGAATGTGAAAAGATTTATCAAAAAAGATTTGCTGAACCCAAAGAAATTGCAAAAGCAATATACTTTTTGGCAAGCGATGACGCAAGCTACATAAATAATGAGGTTTTAAGAGTAGATGGTGGAAGTAATCACGCATAAAAAGTTATTAAAATAATATATGTCGAAATATGTCGAATAAAAAATGTAAAAAAGGGTTTCAAATCAAACAAATGTATGGTAGTATATAATTGCTAATGGCAAGGAGGCTACTATGAAAGAAGAAAAATTAAAAACCATAACAAAATTATTTGAAGGTAATGAAATAAGAAGCGTTTGGGATAGTAAAAAGGAAGATTACTATTTTAGTGTTGTTGATGTAATAAGTGTGTTAACAGAAAGTGATAATCCTAGACATTACTGGGCAGTTTTAAAATCAAGACTAAAAAAGGAAGGAAGTGAGTTGGTCACAAATTGTGACCAACTGAAATTAAAATCTTTAAAGGACGGAAAATATTATCTAACTGATGTGCTTGCAACAGAAGGTATATTTAGACTTATAGAATCTGTTCCTTCTCCTAAAGCAGAACCTTTTAAGGTATGGTTAGCACATTTGGGTAAAGAAAGGATAGATGAAGTATTTGATCCAGAAAAAGCCATTCATAGAGGTATAGAATATTATTTTAATCATGGCTATTCCACCGAGTGGATAGAAAGAAGATTAAAAGCTATATTAGATAGAAATAAACTTACTAAGGTATGGAAGGATAATGGAATTAAAGAGGATTATGAATATGGAATTTTAACTAATGAAATATATAAAGCTTGGTCTGGTATGAAAGCAAGTGAATATAAGGATTATAAAGGAATAAGAAAAGAATCTTTAAGGGATAATATGAGTGATTTAGAACTTTTACTAACTGATATTGGTGAAGTAACAACAAGAGCTCTTGCCAAAGAACATAAACCTTATGGTTTAGAAGCTAATAAAAAAGTTGCTAAAGCTGGTGGCGAAGTAGCAAGTAATACCAAACTGGAAATAGAAAAGAAACTAGGTAAAAAAATTATAAATAATAAAAATAATTTGAAATATAAATATATAAATGAAAATGATAAAATAGAAACCAAGTAGTAATATTAAAGATTGTGGATAATGAATTTGGTATAAAAGTGTAAAAAAGTGGTAAAAAGTGAGGTAGTAACATGTATGATATTTTTAAAACATTAAAAAGTAAATATATGAATTACGATATCGTCTATGATAAAAATTTAATTTTATAACTATTAAAAAAGATAATATGAAAATAGAGTGTGATGATAGTATTTTATATCTTTATGTGAAGAATAAAGATATAACTCATGTACATTTAGATGATAAAGAAACTAAAGATATATATCAAACAATTATTTATTTTGTAAATAATTATAATAAAATAAAAAGAAATCAAATAATTATTGATGTTATATCTGTAATTGGGCCAATTATAATAGTAGCTTTAATAATATTTTTAATAGATTTTATAAAATAAATGTTAAATAGGAGGCAGTTATGTACAAAGAATTCGAAATAAGTGATAAGGCTAAGGATTTAGTTTTAAAAGCTGAAGAAAGTTTAAAAGACGAGTTTAAAAAAATAGATGAAGCATGTGATATAAATAGTTTAAGGGTGCTTAATGCTTTTCATAATAATAATATTTCAGAGGCACACTTTAATAGTACGACGGGTTATGGTTATGATGACATAGGTCGCACCGCAATAGAAAACGTATTTAAGGAAGTTTTAGGGGCTGAAGACGCACTTGTAAGAAGTCAGTTTATATCAGGTTCACACGCTTTGTGTGTTGCATTATTTTCATACTTAAGACCAGGTGATTTAATGCTTAGTATAACTGGAACTCCTTATGATACGCTTCATGAGGTAATTGGCATAAAGGAAAATAAAAGTTCTTTAAAATCCTTTGGGATTTTGTATGACCAAATTGAATTAGTAAGTGATGATTTTGATTATGAAAAGATAAAACATTACTTAACAAGTAAAAAAGTTAAACTAATTGAAATTCAAAGAAGTAAAGGTTATTCAACTAGAAAAAGTATTACAATCGATAAGTTAGAAAAAGTTATTAATGAAATAAGAAAAGTAGATAAAGATGTTATTATAATGGTTGATAATTGTTACTGTGAGTTTGTTGAGGAAAAATCTCCTTGCATGGTAGGAGCAGACGTAGTAGTAGGCTCATTAATTAAAAACTTAGGTGGTGGAATTGCTCCTAATGGTGCTTATATTGCTGGTAAAAAAGAATTAATTGATTTAGCAGGTGAAAGATTAACCTTACCTGGAGAAGGTAAAGAAGTTGGCCCAACCCTTGGAATAAATAAGCAAATTCTTCAAGGTATTTTTATGGCACCTAGTGTTGTTTCATCGTCATTAAAAACAGCTATTTTAACAAGTAAGGTTTTAGAAGATCTAGGCTATAAGGTTGAACCTAAATATAATGAAAAAAGAGCTGACATCGTTCAAAATATTATTTTTGGTAACGAGGATGATTTAATTCGCTATTGCGGTGGAATACAATCTGCATCACCAATTGACTCATTTTCAAAGCCACTTCCATGGGATATGCCAGGGTATGATGATAAGGTGGTTATGGCCGCTGGTACGTTTACGCAAGGTTCTTCTATTGAACTTTCTTGTGATGGTCCAATAAGACCTCCTTTTATAGCTTATCAACAAGGAGGATTAACTTATTCATACGGGAAATTAGCAGTTATGAAAGCGGTTAGTATGCTATTAAATAACGACAAATAATGTCGTTATTTTCTTTATACTTTTACTTTAACGTGTTATAATAAATGTGAAGGTGTAATAATGAAAAACAAGGGATTATTAATGGTTTTATTCTTTTCAATTTTATTATTAGTAATATTAATATACTCTAATTATTTTAATAATAAAATATATTTTAAGGATTTAAAAACATATGATAAAGTAGAGGTATTTACTGATTATAAAAAAGATGATAAAGTAGTAGCTTGCTATGGTAATACCCTTAAGTGTAAAAAGATTAAATATAAGGTTCAAGGAAGGGTAAATACTAAGAAATTAGGAGTTTATACACTAACTTATAGAGCTAAAAAAAATAATAAAGAAACATCTGCAAATAAGAAAGTAGAAGTAATAGATACTAAAGCACCATCTTTAAAAATAAATGGTGTTCTTAATAGTGTGTGTCCTAATGGAAAAACAATTGGGGCAACATATGAGGCAGTAGATAATTATGATGGCAATATAACGAATAAAATTAAATATAAGATAAAAAATAATAAAATAATATATAAAGTAACTGATTCTTCTGGTAATACTACTAAAAAGGAGTTTGATGTTATAATAAAAGATGAAGAAAAACCAACTTTAATTTTAAATGGGGAAAGTACTATTTATATGTCTGTTGGAAATAAATATGATGAACCGGGTTATGTTGCAATAGATAATTGTGATGGTAACATAACAGGAAATGTAGTAGTAAAAGGCAATGTAGACACCTCTAAAAAAGGAACATATGAGTTGAATTATAGTGTTAAAGATGAATATGGAAATGAAACAGTTGTAAAAAGAATCGTAAGGGTATTTCCAAAAAATAATTATGTTCCAGGAGTTTCAAATAATAAAACAATTTATTTAACCTTTGATGATGGACCAGGTGCTCATACTCAAAGATTACTTGATATATTAAGACAATACAACGTAAAAGCAACATTTTTTGTAACGGGATATGATATGCGTTATAATGAATTGTTAACTAAAGAACATGATGAGGGTCATACCGTTGGACTTCATAGTTATACCCATAATTATGGTGTAATATATACAAGCATTGATGCCTATATGCAAGATTTATTAAAAATCCAAGAAAAAGTTAAGCAATATACAAACGAAGAATCTAAAATAATTAGGTTTCCAGGAGGAAGTTCTAATACGATTAGTAGACGATATAAAACTGGAATAATGAGTGATTTAACGAAGAAGGTAGAAGAAATAGGATTTAGATATTTTGACTGGACGATTATGTCTGGTGATGCCGGAAATACAAAAGATTCAAATAAGATAGTTCAAAATGTTATAAATGGAATTAAAGAAGATAAAGTAAATGTTATTTTAATGCATGATACTAAATCTTATACTGTTGATTCAGTAGAAAGAATAATACAATATGGGCTTGCTAATGGATATACGTTTGCACCTATTACAATGGATAGTCCAGTAGTACACCAAAAAGTAAATAATTAGCACATTAAGTGCTTTTTTTTGGCTTAGTAATTATTTATATTTTAAAGTATTACATCTAATATAATGAATGGGGGTAATACTTTGGAAAAGAAAGGTATTGATATTAGTCACCATCAAGGTGATATTGATTTTGATAAATTAAAAGGAAATATAGATTTTGCAATGGTAAGAACAAGTTACGGATCTTTTTATGAAGATAGAAAATATAAACAAAATATAAATGGATTAGAAAAAATAAACGTTCCTTATGGTTTATATCATTTCTCATATGCTACTAATGTTTACTCTGCTAAAAAAGAGGCACAAGGATTTTTAAATTTAATAAAAAATTATAAACCAACATATCCAGTTGTAATAGATATAGAAAGTTCAAATGAAACATCAAATTTAAGATCTGATACATTAGTTGATATAGCAAATACTTTTTGTAAAACAGTTCAAGATGCTGGTTACTACGTTATGATTTATGCAAATTTGGATTATTTTAAAAATAAACTAAATAGTAATGTATTAGATGAATATGATAAGTGGCTTGCTGAATGGAAAAATAATCCAACGTATAATAAACCATTTGGAATGTGGCAATATACATCAAAAGGTAGCATACCGGGAATAAATGGTAACGTTGATTTAGACATTGCTTATAAAGATTATCCATCAATAATAAAAGAAAAGAATTTAAATAATTATTCAGCACCAAACAATAATGAAGAAATAAAAAAAGAAGAAAAACAAGAAATTAATTATGTAGTAAAAAAAGGAGATACACTAAGTGGTATTGCTAGTAAATATAAAACAACTTATCAGTCTTTAGCAAGTTATAATGGTATAACAAATCCAAATAAAATATATGTAGGTCAGATAATAAAAATACCAGGTAGTATAGAAATTAAACCAACAACTTACGTAGTAAAAAAAGGAGATACACTAAGCGGTATTGCTCAAAAATATGGTGTAAATTGGAAAACTTTATATGAAAATAATAAATCTGTAATAGGTAAAAACCCAGATGTTATAAAGCCAGGACAAATATTAACAATATAAGAGGTTAGCAAAAAGTGTTAACCTTTTTATTTTTATATTGACTAATATTTTTCTTAAGTGTATTATTAAATTATAAAATATAGAGAGGAGAAGTAAAAAAGTGAAAAAACAAAATATTGCAATAGTAGCAGTAGTAGCATTTGTATTAGCAGTAGCAGTAGGATATGCATTATTTTCAGAAACATTACAAATTAAAGGTACTGCAACTGCAAAAGGTACTTTTGATATTGAATTTACTAAAATAGGAGAAATTATTAGTAAAGGTTATACAAAAACTGAGAGTTCAAGTGATGTTGCTGTGATAGGAGAAAATGGCAAGTCTTTGACTATAACCGTTAATAAGCTTGATTATCCGGGTGCTTATGTTGAAATTCCTGTTACAATAACTAATAAGGGAACTATTCCGGCAAAATTGAAACAAATAAGCCAAACTGGACCAAGCGAAGAGAATACGGACATAATTAAGGTTTCATATACTGGACCGGCTTCAACTGATACGCCAATTAGTTCAGAACAAACACAAGAAATGACTGTTAAAGTTGAATGGTTAGAGAATGATGCTGGTGATGATACTAAAAGTAGGGATGTAACAGCTACTTTTACAATTACACTAGACTACGAACAAGCAACTAATGAATAATGTATAAACTAAACAAAGCTTTAATTAGCTTTGTTTTTTTATGGTTGACTGAAAATTTGAAATAGTGGTATTATAATTATATAGAATAAAGGAAGACTTATTTATGAAAAAGTATAATATTATTATAATTTGCCTTGTAGCTTTTTTATTGTCATTGTCAGTAGGGTATGCACTATTTTCAGAAACGTTACAAATTAATGGTACTGCAACTGCAATGGGTACTTTTGACGTTGAGTTTAGTAGTGCTACGATTAAAGAGCAAGTTGGTGCAACTAGTTCTACTGCTACTATAAGTTCTGATAAGAATAGTTTAGATATATCTGTTCCAAAGTTAGAGTATCCTGGGGCATATGTTGATGTTTTGGTTACGGTTACTAATAAAGGCTCTATTCCGGCTTTTTTAGAAAGTGTGGAAGAAAATGGATTAACAACTGATGAATCTATTAAAGTGTCATATGCAGGACTTAATGAATTAAAAGATGTTGTTCTTAATCAAAATGATTCAAAAACTTTTGATATTAAAGTGTTATGGGATGAGAAATCGAATGTTTCATCTAAGGATGTTAATTTCACTATTAAATTAAATTATAGGCAAACTACTAATTAAAGTTTAAAGGTGGTGCGTTATGCAAAATACTAATATTAAAAAAAGGCTATTTGTTATTGGATTAATAATTTTTATATATATTTTATTTATGGGAGTAGGTTATGCTTTTTTTAGTGAGTCATTAACTATTAATGGGGTTGCAAGTACGGTTGATTATTATGAGGGTGATAAATTACCAGTTGAAGCTGTTATAAGGGATACTGAGCAAAATAGATACTATACGGCTGATAATGAAAAAAATCATGTGGTTTTTAATTCTGAGACTTGGCAGGATGATACTTATACTTTAAAGTTGAAAAAAGAAGTTGGTGTAGTAATAGGAGAAAAAACCATAACTTATGTTGTAACGTTTAAGAATCCTACAACAACAACTTTTACTAATGGTACGATTAACGCAGAAATTACTAAAAATACTAATAATCATATAAAAGAGGTAAGTGGTTCTTTATCAAAAACAGAAATTAATCCAGGTGATCAAGTAGATGTTTCATTTACTATTAGATCTAATTTTTTAACTACTTATGGAGAGGATTCTGTTAAGGCAACTATTACATATACTTATCAGAATAAGCCAAGATATTTTTACTTTATAGTTGATTATATAAATTAGTAAGTTATTATATTTGAAAAATTACAGATTATAAATTTATTTAACCTGTTAAACTAGAAGGAGGATAAATGAAAAAGAGTATTAAATTATTAATTTTATCATTAATTATTTTATCTTCATTAGCATTTGAAGTTACTAATGTATCATTAAAACTTGGCTCTTCGTATGCTTATGTTGTAAAACCTATGATTTGGATTTTTATTGGGATTATTAGTTATTTTTTCTTTAAAAATGATAAGATAACTAATAACAAGTATAAAAAGGACGTTTTCTTTATTGTTAGTGTTACAACTCTTATATATTTTCTTTTATATTTTATATTAGGTTATATTAAGGGTTTTGCAAATAATCCATATGATACATCTTTTAAGGGTATTGTTACTAATTTATGGATGCTTTTACCAATGTTAGTTGCAAAAGAGTATGTAAGATATTATATGATTAATAATTGTGAACAGAAAAAAGTTTTATTAAATGCTCTTTTAATATCAATTATCTTTACTCTAGTTGAGTTAAATATATATAAATTTGATACTTATTTTTCATCTTCACTAGCTACTTTAGAGTTTATTATGCAAACGTTTATTCCTAGCTTAATAACAAGTTTATATTTAACTTATGTATGTTATTTCGCAGGCTATTCTGCTTCTATTTTTTATGTTTTATTACCACAATTAATTATGTATGTTTTGCCAATTTTACCTGATATAGATTGGGCAACTATGTCTATTATAAATTCTGCAATTCCATTTTTTTCTTATATATATATTAATTATAGTATTAATAAAATGGATAAGACTTTAAATAGAAAGGAAGTAAGAACCGTTGGTATTAAAGGTTGGCTTAGTATGATTGCAATTGTTATTTTAATGGTTTGTTTTGGACTTGGAGTATTTCCTTATAAACCTTTAGTAATTGCAAGTAATAGTATGGCTCCTAAGATTCATAAGGGTGATATTGTAATTATAAAAGATGTTGATGTTAAAAATGTTAAAAAAGGTGATGTAGTAAGATATAAAATGGAAGGTTATTATGTTGTTCATAGAATTGTTATGGTATCTAAAGATGAAGATAATAAGAAAGTATTTATAACTAAGGGTGACAATAATGATAACGTTGATTTATATCCAGTTAGACAATCACAGTACGCTGGAGTTGTGAAACTTGATATTCCTTATTTAGGATATCCTACGCTAATTCTTAGTAAACTTTTACATACTAACGTAGATGATAAAGTAAGTGTAGATAAAGGTAGAATCAAGTAGTATTATTTGTCATAATTTTACTTAAGCTTTTGTATAATATGTTTTTTAGTTGAAATTAATCTTACCTGGTGTTATACTTTATTACGATAGGGGTGTCTCATGAAAAAGCAAAGTTTATTTATTGTTTTGATAGTGTTGTGCATTATAACTATGGCAGTGGGATATTCTATTTTTAGAACTAATGCTGAGGTAAGTGGTAAAACAGCTTCCGCAAAAGATTTTGATGTTATTTTTACTAAAATAGGGGAAATAAAGCGTGAAGGTTGTACTAAGGCTAGTGCTTTAATTTCTGAGGATAAAAAAACGGTTACAATAAATTTTGAAACTTTAAGTTATAAAGGAGCTTATGCTGATTTTCCAATCACATTAAAAAATGTTGGTGCGATACCTGCTAAACTTCAATCAATAAACCAATATGGATTAGGTTATGATAAGGTAAACGTTAGTTATACTGGTATTGATGTTACAGATTTGGTTTTAAATCCTGGTGATGAAAAGGAATTTTATGTTAGAGTATCTTGGAAACAGGATTTAAAAGAAGATAAAAGTAATTATAAGTTTTATATAAAATTTAATTATATACAAGGCTAAGGAGGTAATTTAAATGGATAAACTAAAGTTAAATAAAATAGATATAAAAAAAATAGTAATATCTTGTCTTTTAGTTTTGGCCTTAGTTCTTCAAATTGCTTTTTTAAGTTATTTATTTAAGGCACTTACTCCAGATGAAGAAAAAAATAATGAAAACGTAATAATGAGTTACACATCAAAAGGAAATTTTGATTATAAGGTGTATTTAAAACCTAATGAATTTATAAATGAACAATATTTAGAAGAAGATGAAGCTTATATATTAGATTTAATTGATCATATTAAAATCGATTATTTATATAATTTTTCTTCTACTGAAAAGACTAATGTAACGGGAACTAATAAGATAATTGCAAGGTTAGTGGTATATTATCATGAGTCTAGTGATAGAAACGGAAATCCTGAAATACTAAAGAAGGAAAATGTTATAGATGAAAAAGTTATTAACTTTAATGATAAAACTTATGGCTTAATTGATTCTTATGATTTATATTTGACTGATTATTTAAAGACTTTAAAAGAATTTCAAAGTCAAGTTAAAATATCAGTTGATGGATACTTAGAGATTTCTTCTGAAACTAAATTTAATGGTTTAGTAGGTGGTGCAACTTATGATGATAGTTATGAAAATATTATGAAAATTCCACTTAGTTCATCGGTTATAAAAATAGAAAATAAAAAACCTAATGAAAAAAGTAATAAAGTATATGAAGGAGATCTTGTAAAAACTAATAAAACTGTAATGAGTTACATTATAGTGGCAAATATATTAATATTTATTATAATTTGTATTTTGTTAAAAAGATTATTCTTGTTTACTAATAAATCAGAGTATGATAGACAATTACAGAAAATATTAAAAAATTATGATGATATAATAGTTAATACATCAACTATTATTGATATTAATAATTATAAGCTAATAGAAATTGAAGAGTTTAAAGAAATATTAAACTTATCAAGGGAACTTTTATTACCAATTATGAATTATGAATTTAAAAAAGTAAAAGAAACTTGGTTTTATGTAATTAAAGATAATGTATTATATAGATATATAGTTTCAGAAGATTCATTAAAAAAAGAAAAACTAAAGAATAAAACGAATAAGGAAAGTTAGTTTAACTTTCCTTATTTTTATTTAAAATACGTAAAATAAATAAAAGTTATTGTTTTTATTATTAAAAAGTATTATAATTAAGTAGCAAATTGCCCTGTGGCCAAGTGGTAAGGCATCGGACTCTGACCCCGACATGCACTGGTTCGAATCCAGTCAGGGCAACCAATAAAAATGTGGCTCGTTGGTGAAGGGGTTTAACACATCGCCCTCTCAAGGCGACATTCACGAGTTCAAATCTCGTACGAGTCACCAATTTGATAATAACTAGATTAAAAGTCTAGTTTTATTTTTATAATGGAGGATTACTATGATAACTTTTGAAGATTTTACTAAATTAGACATAAGGGTAGGTACTATAATTGATGCTTGCTTTTTTCAAAAAGCGATTAAACCAGCATACAAACTTAAAATTGATTTTGGTAAAAAATTAGGTATTAAGTATTCTTCTGCACAAATTACTGATATGTACCAAAAAGATGAATTAATTGGAAAGCAAATTATTGCGATTGTTAATTTTCCACCAAAACAAATAGCAAATTTTATGTCTGAGGTTTTAGTGCTAGGAACTTATAGCGATAATAAGGTAGTGTTAATTAAGCCTGATGTGGCAGTTGAAAATGGTGATAAGATTGGATAGATTTTAGTTACGTAATTTGTTATAATTAAATTATTAAGAAAGGAATGATTTTATGACTAATAAAGATTTAGCAGATTTAATATTTCCTGATGTAACTAAAACGATTGAAGATTATGAAAAAATGTATCCTAAAAGAAATCTAAAAGAAGATGCGGTAGTAACACGTTTTGCACCTAGTCCAACAGGATTTGTTCACATAGGGCACGTTTTTTCATCTTTTGTTGCAAATAAAGTTGCGAAAGATACAAATGGTATATTTTATTTAAGAATAGAAGATACTGATCAAGAAAGAATTGTAGATGGTGCGATTGATAACATATTAAAAGATTTAAAAGATTACGACATAACCTTTGATGAGGGTATGATAAGCCAAACTGAGCAAAAGGGTAATTATGGACCTTACTTACAAAGTAAAAGAAAAGAAATATATCATACTTTTATTAAATATTTTCTTGAAAATGGTATGGCATATCCATGTTTTTGTTCTAAAGAAGAACTTGAGGAAATAAGAAGTGCTCAAGAAAAAAGAAAAGACAGAATAGGTTATTACGGAAGATATGCTAAATATAGAAGAAATGCAATTGAAGATTCCTATAATAGAATTAAAAATGGTGAAAAATTTGTTATTAGATTAAAATCTCCTGGTGATTTTGGAAAAAAAGTTACCGTTAAAGATTTAGTAAGAGGAACCCTTACTTTCCCTGAAAATGATATGGACATTGTAATAATGAAGCAAGATGGCCTTCCTACTTATCATTTCGCACACTTAGTAGATGATTATTTAATGCGTACTACTCATGTAATTAGAAGTGATGAATGGGTATCATCTCTTCCGGTTCACGTGCAGTTGTTTCAAATGCTAGGTGTAAAACCACCTAAATATGCACATTTATCACCAATTATGAAAGATGATAACGGAACCAAAAGAAAACTTTCTAAAAGAAAGGATCCAGAATGTGCGATGCACTTTTATCATGAAAAAGGTATTCCAACCGAGGCAGTAAAACTTTATTTAATGACTCTTGCCAATACTAATTTTGAGCAGTGGTGGGATGCTAATAAGGATAAAACGATAGATGATTTTGAGTTTAGTTTTAATAAAATAAGTAAATCAGGTGGATTATTTGATATTGAAAAACTTTTAAATATATCAAAAAACTATTTATCTAGAATTAAAGCTACTGAATTTTATGAAATGCTTGTAAATTATGCTAAAGAGTATGATAAAGAGTTTTATGAACTTATAACTAAGTATAAAGACTTTACTGTTGGACTTTTAAATATTGAAAGAGAGCAAAAAAAGCCAAGAAAAGATTATGCTGCATTTAGCGAAGTAAAAGAATTAGTTTGGTATATGTATGATGAATTATTTTATGGTATCAAAAAAAATTATGAATTTACGAACATTAATGATAAAGAAGAAATATTAAAGTTAATGAAAACTTACATAGAAAAATATTATGATGAAGAAGATGACCAACAAACTTGGTTTGAAAAGATTAAAGATTTATCAGAAGAATTTGGATATGCTAAGGAAGTTAAAGAGTATAAAGAAAATCCTGATAAATATAAAGGTCACGTAGGAGATGTATCAATGGTAATAAGAGTTGCTATTACAACTAAATCTATGACTCCTAATCTTTATGACATACTAAAACTTTTAGGTAAACAAAAAATTATTAACAGAATAGAAGAATTAGAAAGAAATTTCTAATTTTTTTTAAAAATAAAAAAATTACTAAAAACGAATTTTTGTAAGAAAAATAAAAACAAAAGATAAAAAACAAGAATAGGATTCTTGTTTTTTTGTTATAAGAAAAATAGCAAAAATCCAATTTTTGTAATTTGCAGTAAGAAAAATAAAATGATAATATTCAAACAAAGGAGGTTAAAAATGATAGAAGAAAAAATAATACCAATGACATATGATAAGATGTTTAAAAGCGTATTAAAAAGTAAAGAAGCAGGAAAATATTTAATAGATATAATAGGAGAAATAACAGGACTACCAAAAGAAAAGATAAGAAAGGATATAAAAAAAGATGCTACGGGATTATCTAAAGAAGAATTAGAAAGACTAGATAATGGTAATTAAAAAGAAGTATTTATCTTCTTTTTTTTGTAATATTAATGGTGTTTGTTTGGATAAGAACCAGATAAAAATAGTTACTTGTAAAAGAAAAAATATATTGGTTTTAGCAGGAGCGGGTTGTGGTAAAACTTTAACTATCGTTGCAAAAATAAAATATTTAATAAAAGTTGTTAATGTTAATCCTAAAGATATTGTTTGTATATCATTTACTAATGATGCGGTTAATAAATTAAGAACTGATTTAAATGAGATTAAAGTAGATATTATGACTTTTCATAAATTAGCTTTAAAAATTTTAGGTAAGAAAAAGGAAGTTTTAACGGAAAATATGTTAATTAATATTATAGAAAATTCTTTTTGTAATGATGTTTTATTTGGACTTTATAATGTTAATAAAGAAGATATGTATTTATTAGTGCAAACTTTTATTAATTTGTTTAAATCAAAAAATTATAAAATAGATAAATTTTATGAATTTATTAATAAAGCAAATACAAAAGATAAATTATTATTAAAGGAAATAATGAAGTGCTACATATGTTATGAATCATATTTAAATAAAGAGAATTTAATGGATTTTAATGATATGATAAATTTAGCTACTGAAAAGTTAGAATCATCAAGTATTAGGTATAAATACATAATAATAGATGAATGGCAAGATACTTCTATGTCTAAATTAAGATTAATAAGTAAATTACAAGAATTATCACAAGCAAAAGTTTTTGCAGTAGGTGATGATTTTCAATCTATATATAGATTTACTGGATCTAATATAAATGTAATTACAAAATTTAAACGTTATTTTTTATTTGCAAAAATATTTAAGTTAAAACTAACTTATAGAAATTCTAATGAACTTGTAAGAGTTGCGGGTAAGTTTATTATGAAAAATAAATCACAAATAAAAAAGAAAATAAAATCCACGTTTAATTTAAAAAATCCTATTGAAATAATATATTATAATAATTTACAAAATTCCATTGATAATATATTAGAAACCGAAGATATAGATGATCTACTTATATTATCAAGAAATAATAAAGATTTAGAATATATAAAAATTAATAAAGATATTTATTACAGAAAAATGAGTATTCATAAATCAAAAGGATTACAGTCTAAGTACGTATTTGTTATTAATATAAATAATAATAAAAATGGTTTTCCAAATAAATACACTAATAACAATATATTAAAATATGTTAATAATTATAAAGAATACTATCCTTATGAAGAAGAAAGAAGATTATTTTACGTAGCACTTACTAGATGTATTAAGAAAGTATATTTATTTGTTCCTGAAAATAATCCTTCTATTTTTATAAAAGAAATCAAAAAGTATAAAAATGTAATTATAAGATAACAATAATTATGTTATTTATAAATGTTTATGTTATAAAAAAAAATTTTAAAATAAATACACCATAAAAATAAGAAAAGAGAGCAAAAAAAATATAAATAAAATGTTGAATTAAATGTTATTTATGATATAATTTTATTAGCATAGCGTAGGTAGAAAAGGAGTAATTATGAAAAAGAAAAAGACATTATTTATATCAATTGCAGTAATAATAGTTGTTATATTATTAGTAGTATTTTTATCTCCAAATTTAATAAAAAGATTAAATGCTAATATATTTAAAGTATCAGATAATGAAAAACAAGTAATAAGCACTAATACTGTTGATGAAATATGTGGTGCCGCAATTAATAATGAAAATTTTATTACGATAAGTGGTAATGTTATTATTAATAAAGGTAATGAGGGTGTAGCAACAGTTAATATAAAAAATGATAATCTTGTATTTACAAAAGAAATCACTGTTAAATCTAATGATTTTTCTTCATTTAATTATGTCTTACCAAAGGGAGATTACACCTTAACAATAACTAAAGATGGTTATAAAACTTATCAAGAACAAATATCAGAAAGTAAAGATCTTACTATCACTTTAGTAAGTAATGATATGGGAAACATCTTATTTTCTAGTAGAACATTTTTAAATACTTACTATGAATATTATCAAGATGGTACTTTACATTTAAAAACAATTGGTAGTCCGTATGATTATATGGATGAAGATAAAATGGTTGATGAAAACTTTTATCTAAGTGTTTTAGCAGATATCTTAATAAAAAGTATAACAAGTAAAGGTTATTTAACAGAATTTTTTAACGCAGTTAAAGAAAATGAATTAACGGCCACTTTTGCAGCACTTATTTATCCAGTTTATATTCAAGATTCTGAACAAAGGAATGAGATAGTTGCAATTAGTGATAAAATAAAAAATAACGAGTGTACAAAAGAAAACTATTTAACCAATGAAAGTTGCAGGCTTAGTCTTGTTCAAATGAATGATGAAGTTAGTGATGAGTTAGAAAAATATTTTTCTTTTGACGTTTATAAAAATGTTGTAGATATTCTTATTAATATTCCACAGCAAACTAAGTTAATTATTGAAGATGATGTGGTTACTTTGCCAATACTTGCGCATGTAACAGCTGATGAGGTTGTTATTAATAAAAATACTCTTTTACTTTTTGATTATACATTCATGAACTCTAAAGTAAAAACAATGACTATTAATACTCCTTTATTTGGTGATTATGGAAGTGATTTTGCATTCGGTTCTAAAATAAATAATCTAATAATTGGTGAGGGTGTTACTAGCATTCCAAATAGGGCTTTTTCTGAATCTGAAATCGATAATATTAGTTTGCCTAGTACGCTTGAAGAAATTGAATCAAGTTCATTTGAAGATGCTAAATTAAATGGAATTGTATTACAAGAAGGTTTGAAACATATTAGGGATAGTGCTTTTAGCAACCTTGGTATTACAGATATCAAGTTGCCGGATAGTTTAATTGAAATTGGTAATTCTGCTTTTTCTGGTAATAAATTAACTAAAATAACTATACCAGCAAGTGTTAGAAAAATAGGAACGCATGCATTTTACGGTAATGACTTAAAAGAAGTTGAGATAAAGGGTAATAGAACTAGATTTAATAAAGATTGGAGTATAATAGGCTTTCCTGAAAATTTAAAACCTAATGATTAATAATAATATATTTATGATAACGGAGGAGTAATTATGAAGAAGAAAAAATTATTTATAGGTATTGGAACTATTATTTTAACATTATTAATAGTATGTTTAATAGGTTTTTCTCCTGTTATATATAAAAGATTACAAGGTAATGCAAGTTCTTTTGAAAGTGATAATGGACAAGCTGTTAAAACTGGTGTTGTTATTGATACAAAGCTTCTTAATGATGGAGATATTACATCAATTCCACTTAAAATATATAATGGTTCAGATAAAAAAATTACTATTAAATCTATATTAGCATCAGATTGTTCTGAAGTTTTTAACCCTAGTTATAATTTTGATATGGAAAAAATAAAAGTTTCTTGTAGTGAATCAGTACCAATAGAATTAGATAAACAGATTGAAGTTGATCCATATTCTGATTATGTGTATAATTTTGAATTTTCTAGTGGGGGATTTTCTTCTTCGTTTGTAAAACTTGGTATAAAGTATGAACTAGACAACAAAACTTATGATTTATCAACCTATACTTTAGTTGCACCTGGAATGGATTTTTTTGATGAATATTCAAAAGCTTTAATTATCAATAGTCTTAATTCAAAAAGACATGGAAGCATTGAAAATCTTACAAATTTTACTGCTAAAAAAGATCAGAATTTGGATTTAAAAGTTTTAATGCCTGATAATGAAGTTGCTATGGATATTTCTGAAAATCTTGAAGATACAGATATGTTTTATATTGTATATGCTAATAGAGGAAGGGGTTATGGCTCAGTTAATTTAGAAGTTAGCCATCCCCAATCACAAGATTCATTAACTAAAAATATGTTAGGTGAAAGTAACCAATCTAATATTTCAGAGTATTTTAATTTTTATGATGTAAATGAAGTTAAAAGTGTTTCTGGTAAAATGCTTGATGAAAGAGAAATTGCTAGTTATGATAGCAATACCGGAAAGTATAAGCTTACTGAAGAAAAAGATGGGAAAAAAGGAATTTACTTTTATCTTAAAGGCACTCCAAAGAAAATTGTTGAAAAAGAAAAAGTTATTCCAGGTTTTTACTTTAAAGAGGGTTCTAGTACATCAGAAGAAGATTTTATGATTTATAATTCTGGTGATGTACCAAGCTTTACATTAACTGTATATGATAAATCAAAGTTACGTGATGCGTTGGATAGTTGGATTAATCAATTTGATAAAAAATTAAATGAAGATCAAGTTGACGTAGAAAGTTTCACAAAATCACTTTATTCATTTTTAATAGGAGCAAATGTTTATGTGGAAAGATATGTTGATCAAGATTTAATAGATAAAGCAGTGAAAGCTATTAATGACAATCCAATTAAATTACTTAATAAAGCTGATTATACTGAACTTGATAAAATAAAAAATAGCATAGATTCTTCAAATAGAAGTTATTATCCTGAGGGGTCTTTTAATGAAATAGATGAATTATTGAAAAAATATGAAGCTGGTCTTTCTGAAAACTATCAAGTAAAGATTGATAAGTTAGCTGAAAAGCTTAAAGAAAAATATGACGCTTTAGAAATGTTAGATGCTGATTATAGCAAAGTTGATAGTGCTATTAAAACTGCAGGTTTATTAACTAATAAAACTGATGGTGATAAGAACTTATATTCTGATGAAAGTTGGAATAACTTGCAAAATGCTATTAAAAGTGTTGTAGAAGGTAAAAAGATTAACGAACAGGATGTTGTAGATGGTTATGCGATGAGCATAACAAAAGCAATTGCAGATCTTGAATATGCTCCAGCAGATTATACTGAACTTAAAAAAATTATTGATGATTATCAAGGCGGTTTAGCATATAAAAATGATTGGTATATAAGTGAAACTAAAAAACCAGTAGATGATTATATTGCAACAATAACTTATGATAAAAATATAACAGAACAAAAAGTTGTAGATAAATGGGTTTCTGAGTTAGAACCATTAGTTAAGGCATTAAAATTAAAAAGAGCATTAGGATATTATGATTCTGATAATTATGAATATTTGAAAACTATGAATTTAATGTCACTAGAAGGTTATAAAAATTATTTTGAAAGTTTAAATAAAGATTATTATATTGATGAATCCGTTGAAATAATTGATGAAGTTTTAGAATCTATTGATGATTTATATAAAAATGAATTAACGATTGAAAATCAAGATGAATTTAATGAGTATTTAATACAATTTCAAGCTGGTATTTCTATGCTTAATAAAAAAATGGGTAATTATGATGAATTATGTAAGTATTACATACAAGCTTTTAATTTAAATAGTAATTATTATAAGGATTTAACTGAGTTATTGGGTGTATTATCAGATATAGATTTTGATCTAAAAATAGATGAACAAGATAAAATAGATAGTTATACAAAAAGATTAAAGGATGCTCTTAATAATTTGGAATTAAAAGATGCAGATTATACTGAGTTTAATAAAGCATATGAAAAGGCTAAAGGACTTAATCCAAAACATTATGTTGATTTTGAGGCTGTTGAAGATGCAATTAAAGAGGCTAATCGGGCTAAAAATCTTAAGATAGATCAGCAAAATGTAGTAGATGAGGCAACTAATAAATTAAATAAAGCAATTAAAGGTTTAGTATTAAAAGATGCAAATTATTCTCAAATAGAATCTTTAAAAGCTGTTATTGAGTCACTAGATAGTAGTAAGTATACTAATTTTGATGTTGTTAAGGATGCTTTAGATGATATTGTGTATGGTAAAAAGGCAAATGAGCAAGATGCGGTAGATGAGATGTATAACAAACTTAAAAAAGCGTATGATTCATTAGATAAAGTAAAGGCTAATTATAAGGAAGTTGAAAAAGCTGTTTCTAATGCTAAGAAATATGAAAGTTTAAAGGATAATTATGAAAATTATTCACAGTTATTAGATGCTCTTGCTAGTGTTAATTATGATTTGAAATGGGATCAGCAAGATATTGTTGATAGTTATGTAAATAAAATTAATGATGCTATAAAGAATCTAAAGAAAAAAGGAGCTAATTATACTGAATTGGAACAGTTAGTTTCTAAAGTACCTAATGATTATTCTAATTTGGATAAGTCACTTAGATCTCAAATTGAAGCTTTATTAAATGAAGCTAGAAATTTACCTAGAAATCTTACTTATGAAGAACAATATAGAATTGATGATTTGGTTTCTAGATTAAGAAGTTTAATTGATAAATTACCAAAAATTGATAAATATGATAATTCTAAAGAGATAATATTAAGTTATTTGAAAGTAAATGGTAATGATGTAAATATTAAAACTTTACCATTTAGGTATGAAGTTGGTTATGATGTTACAAGTGCTAATATTGAGGTTGGATTAGCATCAAAAACAAGTACAAGTAAAGTATATGGTGGAAAAGTACTTTTACCTGGTGAAAATAACATAACTATAATTGTTACAACAAGTAATAAAAAAACATATACTTATAATCTTATTATTACTAGAAGTACTTCTAGCAATTATTTAAAGAGTTTAAAAATAAAGCAAAGTAAAATAGAATTTAATAAGACTAAGCAGGAGTATGTTGTTAAAATAAATAAAGATGTTAATAAGCTTGATTTAACTTTAATACCAGAGGATGAAAGTGCTAAGATAACCGTAAAGGGTAACAAGAAGTTAGTAAATGGTGGTAAGGTTTATATCGAAGTTAAATCTCAAGATGGTAATAAAAGAGTATATACTTTAAATATTCAAAAGCAGGGTGGTATTAATATATGGTTAATTATATTCTGCATAATAGCATTTATTATTACTCTTGCTTTGGTTAAACGTTTAAAGGATCATAATGATTATAAAGAATAAAAAAATGCATATAAGTGCATTTTTTTTATATTACTTTAAAAATTATATTTATTAAAAAACATATTAATAGACCTACAAAGGTTGGTAAAACAAATGAAAGTAAAGTCCATAGTTTACTATTTGTTTCTTTTTTAATAGTTAAAATAGTGGTACTACATGGAAAATGAAAAAGCATAAATATTAAAGTACATAATGCAGTTTTTATAGTCCATCCATTATTAATTAATAATGTTTTTAGTTCTGTTAAACTGTTATAATCTGTTAAACCGGTTGTTTTCATATAACCCATTATCATTATTGGTATTACTATTTCGTTAGCTGGAAAACCAAGAATAAAAGCCATTAATATGGTTCCATCTAAACCAAAAATATTTGCTATTGGATTTAGCATTTGAGTACAATAGTTTAAAATGCTATTATCGTTTATAAATATATTAGACATTAACCATATTATTAATCCTGCTGGTGCCGCAACACTTACTGCTCTTCCTAATACAAATAGTGTTCTATCAAAAATTGATCTTATAATAACTTTTTTTATTTGTGGTTTTCTATATGATGGCATCTCAAGAACGAATGATGATGGCATACCTTTTAATATCGTACATGATAATAGTTTTGATACTATAAGTGTTGCTATAATTGCTAGTATTATAATTAAAGTTAAAATAAGTGCTGATTTAACGTTACTAAAAGAACCAACTGTAAAAAACATAGTAATAATAGCAATAAGCCCAGGAAATCTTCCGTTGCAAGGTACAAAAGCATTTGTAAGTATTGCTATTAATCTTTCCCTTGGAGAGTCAATAATTCTTGCCCCAACAACACCACACGCATTACATCCAAAACCCATACACATTGATAAAGCTTGTTTACCATGACATTTAGCTTTATTAAAAAATTTATCTAAGTTAAATGCAATTCTTGGTAAAAAGCCAGAATCTTCAAGTAGCGTAAATAAAGGAAAAAATATTGCCATAGGAGGTAGCATAACAGATATAACCCATGCTAATGTTTTTAATATACCATTTACTATTATGTCATGAATTATTTCTGGAGTATGAATGTTAACTAAAAATTTAGATATAATATCATTAACTTTAAAAAGTAATTTTGATAATAGATTTGATGGATAATTAGAACCTGATATAGTAAGCCAAAGAATTATTCCTAAAAATAAAATCATTATTGGTATACCAAAAAATTTTGAGGTTAATATTTTATCAATTTTTGGTATTGTAACGTCTGTTTGATTGGTTACTTCTTTAGATATTTTATTATTTCGTTTAATTATTGAACATATTATTTTATCTTGATAATCATTTATACCATTTTTTATTAAATAGTTATTACAATTAATATAAATGTCATTAATTTTTTTTATATCTTGTTTTTTAATCTTTAAAAAATCAAATATTTTATTGTTAAACTCTATATTATTTTCAAGTATTTTTAAAGCAAAAAAACGGTTATTTTTATTATTTGTATATTTATTAAGGGTTATTTCCATTTTATCGATAACATCTTCTATTAAATCATCATATTTAAATGATACAGAATTTTTTTGTTTTTCATTACATGATTTTTCTATTAATTTAACTAATTTTTCTAGGCTTTTTTTATCAGTTGCACATGTTGATACTACCGGAACATTTAATATTTTTTGCATTTTTTTAATATCAACGTTAATACCTCTTTTTTTAGCCTCATCAATTAGGTTAACACAAATAATCACGTTATCATTAGTTTCTATTATTTGAGTTGCTAAGTTAAGATTTCTTTCAATCATTGTAGCATCCATCACTATAATTGTTAAACAATGTTTTTCAAAGCATATAAAATCTCTTGAGACTTCTTCTTCTTTAGATGATGAAAAAAGAGAATAAGTACCAGGTAAATCTATTAATGTGTATTTTTTATTATTATAAAAAAATGATCCAGATGCACTTTCAACCGTTTTTCCAGGCCAATTTCCAGTATGCTGATTAAGACCGGTAAGGGCATTAAAAATAGTTGATTTTCCAACATTTGGATTACCAATTAATGCTATTACATTATTATTACTATCATAATTTAAAGAGTTTTTAAGAAGTTTATTGCCAGTTGATTTTACTGTTAATCCCAAGTTATTCACCTCCTAAATTTTCTTTAGTATCATAAGAAATTAATATTTTTTCTACATCTTGTTTTCTAAGTGCTATTACACTACCACGAATTAGATAACAAGTAGGATCATTAAGCGGACTTTTATAAAGTTTTTTTATTTTTGTACCCTTTACTAAACCAAGATCTAGTAATCTTCTTTTTAAAGTTTCATTAGTATTTATAGCGGTTACTTCACCAACGTGATTAGTTGGTAATTTATCTAACGTAATTTCCAAATTTTCACGTTCCTTTCATAATTTGGTTTCTACATTAGTTTATGATAAACACATATATTGTGAAACAAAAAAGTAAATCTTTTGTCGTATAAAATAGGTGATAATTCCATAATGTTGTAAGTAACATTTATTAAGGAGGAATCATGAATAATTTTAATGGTTTAAGTAAAAAAGAAGTAATTGAATCAAGAAAAAAATATGGAACTAACGAAATACAAAAAGGTAATAGCAATAGTTTTTTTTCTCTTTTATTAGAATCACTAGCGGATCCTATTATAAAAATTCTACTAATAGCGTTAGCTATAAAAATAGTTTTTTTATTTAGAGATTTTGATTGGTTTGAAACTCTTGGAATAATGATTGCTATTTTCTTAGCATCATTTATTTCAACTATTTCTGAATATGGTTCCGAAAAGGCCTTTAAAAGGATGCAAGAAGAATCCTCTAAAATAAAATGTAAGGTAAAAAGAGACGGGAAAATACAAGAAGTTTCAGTAGATGAAATAGTAAAAAATGATTTAGTAATTTTACAATATGGTGATAAAGTTCCTGCGGATGGTATTTTAATAAAAGGAGAGGTAATGGTTGATGAATCCTCTTTAAATGGTGAATCTAAGGAAATACATAAAGAAGAAGTTAAAGATAAACAGGTTAAGGCTAAAAATAAATTATATAGGGGAACTATGATTTATTCTGGAAGTGCTATTATGAAAGTAACGATGATAGGTGAAGATACTTTTTATGGAAAGATAGCTAGTGAATTAAAGGAAAAAAAAGATGATAGTCCACTTAAAATAAGACTTAGAAATTTAGCTAAAATAATTAGTACTTTTGGTTATATTGGAGCTTTTTTAGCATCTATATCTTATTTATTTTCTGTTATAGTTATTGATAATGGATTTGTTGTAAGTAAGATAATTCAGACCATTACTAATTTTCCTTTAATGATGGAACATATTATTTATGCTTTAACTCTTAGTGTTACTATAATAATAGTATCCGTACCCGAAGGATTACCAATGATGATAACACTTGTTTTATCATCTAATATGAGAAGAATGTTAAAGGATAATGTTTTAGTAAGAAAGTTAGTTGGTATTGAAACAGCTGGAAATATAAATATTTTATTTAGTGATAAAACTGGTACTTTAACCACTGGTAAATTAAGCGTAACAAATATTATTGATGGTTCATTAAAAAATTATAATAGTGAAGAAGAACTTAAAAGTAAGGGAAATAATTTTTATAATATGTTAAGAGTTAGCATGGTTGTTAATAATATGTCTTCTTATGGTGATAAAAATATAGTAGGTGGTAATGTAACGGATAGATGTTTATTAGAGTTTTTTAAACCTTGTGATTTTAGTGATATAAAAAAATTAAAAACGATTGCTTTTAATAGTAAAAATAAATATATGATAACTGTTTTAGATGATAAAAAAGCGAAGAATTTAATAAAAGGAGCTCCTGAGATTATTCTTCCTAATTGTAATTATTATTATGATAATGATGCAATTAAACTTCCTTTTAAAAATAACTTTAAATTACAAGAAAAAATTAATGAATATACAAAAAAAGGATCTAGAATAATCGCTTTAGCAACTAGTAGTAATAAGGATGAAAAGGATTTTAGTAATCTTACTTTAGTAGGTATTGTTATTATTAAAGATGAGGTTAGAAAAGAAGCGATAAAAGGGCTTGAAATGACACGTAGTGCGGGTGTTAAAACGGTGATGATAACAGGAGATAATAAACAAACAGCAGTAGCCATTGCAAAAGAAGTTGGTATAGTAAGTAGTGATGATGATGTTATTTTAACATCTGATGAACTTAATAGCATGAGTGATTTAGAACTTAAAAAAATAATACCAAAATTAAAAGTTGTAGCACGAAGTCTTCCTCAGGATAAAAGCAGATTAGTTAGAATAACAAAGCAAATGAACCTTGTTACGGGAATGACTGGTGATGGAGTAAATGATGCACCAGCTTTAAAAAGAGCAGACGTGGGTTTTGCAATGGGATCAGGTAGTGAGGTATCAAAAGAAGCTAGTGATATAGTAATACTTGATAATAATTTTTTATCAATTAGTAAGGCTATATTATTTGGAAGAACAATATTTAAAAGCATTAGAAAGTTTATTATTTTTCAGTTAACGGTTAATTTATGTGCCCTTAGTGTTTCTATCATAGGACCTTTTATTGGTGTTGATACCCCAGTTACGGTAATACAAATGCTATGGATAAATATGGTTATGGACACACTAGCAGGACTTGCATTTTCCTTTGAACCACCACTTTTAGAATACATGAATGAAAAACCTAAAACGAAGGATGAAAACATAATAAATTCATATATGACAGGGGAAATATTGATAACCGGTTTATATACAACTATTTTATGTATATTGTTTTTAAAACTACCATTTATAAAAAATTTATTTAACAGTAATTCATCATTTATGACAGCATTTTTTGGACTATTTATTTTTAGTGGTATATTTAATTGCTTTAATGCCCATACAAGTAGAATAAACATACTAGCTAACCTTTTAAAAAATAAGATGTTTATCATTGTAATAGCTTTTATTATAATTGTTCAAATGATTTTAATGTATTATGGTGGTGATATGTTTAGAACGGTTCCTTTAACTACGTTTGAATTTATTATTACGCTTTTGATGTCATTTACCGTTGTTCCAGTTGACGTATTAAGAAAGATAATATGTAAAAAATATGGTAATAAAAAAGGAGTGTGATTTTGACTAATATCACAAAAAGTGATAGTATATAGGTGGAAGAAAAGGTGATATTGAAATGTTTTTTGACTTAGCTAAAGAAATTAATTTTAAAAATGCTTATTTTGATATGTTGAAATATAGATTAGCATATGCAAGTTTAGAGTTAGAAGGAATATCAGATGATTTAGCTGATATAAAACAATCGATAAAAATATATAATCAACTTAATGCTATCAATTATATTTTTGATAGTTATAATGAAAAAGAATTGTCTCATTTTGAGTTTACAAATCTTTTATGTGAAGTTGTTAAAAGAGTAACTGGTGAAGAAATAAGTGATTTTAGAAAAACAACTGCGTATGTTAGTGGTTCTGATGTACCAAGGTCAAAACCGCAAATGATTAGAAATGATTTATGGTATTTAATTGATGATTATAATTATAGAATACAGAATTATAAGGATCCAGAAGAAATATATGAAATAGAAGCTGACTTTCATATTAGATTTTTACATATTCATCCTTTTGAAGATGGTAATGGTAGAGTAGCTAGAATATTACTTTTATATAACTTGTGTCGGAAATCAATTGCACCATGTATAATAACAAAAGATATGAAAAGAAAATATTGTGATTTGATTGAAAAAGCTGATTCTAAAAATTTGGCCTTATTATTTAAGGAATTATCTGAAAAAGAACTTGAAACAATGGTTTCACTTTATAAGAAATTAGATGAAAAAGGATTAATTGAAAGTAATAAAATGAGTTCTGATGAATTTGATGAGTATAAAAAAAGTATTGGGGGTAAATAGTGAAGCTATTATTACATACTTGTTGTGCACCTTGTAGTGTATATTGCGTAGAAGAATTAAAAAAGGAAAACATAGATATTACAAGTTATTGGTATAATCCAAATATTCATCCATACAAGGAGTATGAAGCAAGGTTAGAGTGTTTAAAAAAATATGATGAAGAAATAGGTATTCCATTAGTTATTGATGATTATTATGGATTAAAAGATTTTTGTAAAAACGTTATAGATAAACTAGATAAAAGATGTGGCTACTGTTATTTATGTAGGCTAGAAAAAACGGCACGTTACGCAAAGGAAAATGGATATGATGCTTTTTCAACAACACTTTTAATAAGTCCATATCAAAATCATGAGTTATTAAAGAAAACTGGTGAAATGCTTGAAAAAAAATATGGAATTAAATTTTTGTACAAAGATTTTAGACCCGGGTTTAGGTATGGACAGAATAAAGCAAAAGAAATTGGACTTTATATGCAAAAGTATTGTGGGTGCGTATTTAGTGAGGAAGAAAGATACGAAAAGTTAATAAATAAAAATAAAGAAATAAATCAAAAATTTAATGAAAAGATATTGATTAGAAATTAACATTTTGTTATACTTAAATTGTAAGAGGTACGTTATGAAAAATACTATGTCAAGATTTTGTATTCTTATAATTAGTTTATCATGTATGTGCCTTTTTGTGCTATTTTAATAAAAACTAACATTATTTTTATGTTAGTTTTTTGTATTTTTAAGGAGGTATATATGAGTAGTAAGTATCAAGATGAATTAGGGCTTATAGTTATGGATAATATAAAGGAATTTGGAGAAAGTGTTGATAAGCATTTAATGAAAAAAAGAAACACAACTCAAAGTTTTATAATTCCAAAAGAAGAAATTAGGTTTTCTAGTGGAGATGGTAAAATAATGCTTAAGGACTCCACAAGGGAAAAGGATTTATATATTATATCTGATGTTGGAAATAATGGTATGGTGTATAAAATGGCTGGATATATAAATCATATGAGTCCAGATGATCATTTTCAAGATATTAAAAGAGTTATTTCTGCAGATGGAGGGGAGGCTGCAAGATTAAGTGTTTTTATGCCTTTACTTTATGCAAGCAGACAACATAAAAGACATGCTGGAGAATCACTTGATTGCCCATTAGCGCTTCAAGAATTAGAACGACTAAATGTGAAGGAAATAATAACCTGTGATGCCCATGATCCAAGGGTTGAAAATGCTTTATCTACTAGTACAAGTTTCGATTCTTTTTATGTAACTAACGAACTAGTACATTCGTTCATTGTCAATGAAGACTTTGATCCTGATAAGATAATTATTATATCACCAGATACAGGTGCAGTAGAAAGAGCAATATATAATGCAGGATATTTTAATTCGGACGTTGGAATGTTTTATAAAAGAAGAGATTACTCTAAAATGGAAAATGGTAAAAATCCAATAGTTGCACATGATTATTTAGGAACAGATTTAATTGGTATGACTGTTATAATAACAGATGATATGATTTCATCTGGTGGTTCTATGATAGATACTGCAAAAAATGTAAAACAAAGGGGTGCTACAAAAGTTATTATGATAACTACATTTGCTATGTTTGTAGAAGGATTAGAAGAATTTGATAAGGCCTATGAAAATGGAATATTTGATGCCGTATATTCAACAAATTTGACTTATGTAGATCAAGAAGTTAACAAAAGACCTTGGTATCATCAGGTAGATTGTTCTAGTTTTGCAGCGGATATTATAGATACTTTAAATTCTGGAAACTCAACAGCAAATTTAAAAAATGGAAAGCAAAAAGTAATGGAGATGCTAGATAAAAAGAAGAAAGGAGAATTATAATATTTTAATTTTTCTTTTTTTTGTAGTATAATGTGTGTATGGAGGGATGAATTATGACAAATATTTTATTAATAATTATTTTAGTAATGGTATTAGTAACTATGATTAGTTCTATAATAGGTACTGTTATAATTGTAAAAGACAATAAAGCAAAGGATATGGTAAAGAAAGTATTAGCAATAGCAAGTATTGTATTATTAATAGTAATAGTTATAGCAGGTGCTATTGGTGTTTCTTATTTGAAAAAAGATAATTCTAAAACAAACGATAATAATACGGTTACTTTGGAAAATGCTGGATTTAACGAAGTTACTTTAAATGATTATCTTGATTTAATAAAAAAAGATGAGAAAAGCATTGTTTTAGTAGCAAGACCAACATGTGGTTTTTGTGAAAAATTTACTCCAATATTAAAACAAGCAAAAGATGATATGAACTTAACTATTAATTACATTGATACTGATAAATTTTCAAGTGATGATTGGACAACTTTCAATTCTTCTTTAGCTTATTTAAATAGCGAAGAGTGGGGTACACCTCTTGTGCTTATTGTTCAAAATGGTGAAGTTTTAGCAGAAAATAATGGTTATGTTGAACTAGATCAAATAAAAGAATTTTTCACTTCAAACGGATATGGTGAATAAGCTATGTCTTATAAGGTATATGATAGTTGTAAAGATTTTCTAAAGAAGTATCCTAAAACAGTGGCATGGCGAATTAAGACGCATTCTAATGTAGTTGAACAACATATAAATGATGATGAGGTTGTATTGTTTACTTTTGTTGGACAAAAAGATACTAATTTATTATTACCATTTTATACAACTGTTGTAGTTTTTACTAATAAAAGAATGTTATTAGGAAGAAAAAGATGTCTTGGAAGATACTTTTATTCATCAATTACACCAGATATGTTAAATGATTTTGAAATAAGAACAAATATTTTATTTGGAAGTGTTGAAATTGATACAGTAAAAGAAAAATTCATAATGGGATGTTTAGATAAAAGATCACTAACCATAATAGAAGATGCTTTATCTAAATACTTAGTAGATGAAAAATTAAAATATTTAAAAAAAGAAAAGAGTTAAAAAACTCTTTTTATTTACAAAATAAGTTTTTCATTATATAATTTTTTGTGAGGTGTTTTATGACTAAAAAATTAAATAAAGAACAAATATTTATAAATAATATAAAAAAAGTATTAAAGTTTCTTTCTATTATAGTAGGTGTTGTATTATCAGCAATGTATTTAATAAATGGTGGTTTATATTCATTATTATTTGATTTAAGAGAATCTAAAACTGTAATAATATATAGTATAGTAATAATAGTTTTATTATGCATTTTAGTAATATTAAATATATCAGATGAATCATTACCTAACAATAGCAAAAAAATAACGTCTAATAGTTATGTAACAGTTGCAACAATTATTTTTATTATTATATTTGCTCTATTATTAATTTTTACTTTAATTGATTTTTTCTTGCCAATAATAGTTCTTACCTTATTTTTAGTAATAGCATATCATTTAATAATAAAACTTATTACAACTATAATAAATAAATATGGAATAAAATAATAATTTTTAATATATTCACATAAAATATAAAGAAATAATACTTGATATTTATTTATTGAGTATGTTATAATTTCTTTACACGGGGCTATAGCCAAGTTGGTAAGGCATTGGACTGCAACTCCACGATCGCCGGTTCAAGTCCGGCTGGCCCCTCCAATTTATTATGCAGGTGTAGTACAACGGCTAGTACGTGGCCTTGCCAAGGCTAAGACGTGGGTTCGATTCCCATCACTTGCTCCAGTGACGTTTCTGTTCGAACTTTTATAGTTTGAACTTAACATATATAATCAATCCGTTCGGGTTGA
>CANQZW010000012.1 GCA_947628435.1 uncultured Bacilli bacterium
TCTATGGGGTAAGGGGTTTTATTGCCTTTTTAATAAAAACTTGTTTTTTATTTATGTTTTTTAAAAGCAATAGCATAATGAATAATGAGATTATTAAAAATGAAAACATGATAGAACATGAAATTTTAAATAACAAAGTCAAAGAAAAGGAATCAGAAGAAGAAACAAAAAAAGGTGTCTTACCAACACAACCTGATTTAACTACTAATATAGAACTTTCTGAAAACACCAAAGCGTTATTAGAAAAAGCTTCAAAAATAATAGAAAACTGTAACATATCAGATAAAGAATTTATAGAATTAGTTGAGGATTGTACTGTTTCTGAAGCTCTTGAATATGTTTATGATTTTCAAAACGCAGGTGATAACATAGCTTTAATATTAAATTATATGGTAATTCCAAAAATAAAGACAGGAACTTTAGAAAATCCAGACCAAGTATTAAGTTTATGTATTTCTAAGTATGAAGAATTCTTAAAGAAAACAGACATTGATTATATTTTAACTAATAGCGGAAGGTATGATGTTAAAAACGAAATAGAAAAAGTAAATAGATTGCTTAAATTATACGAAAAAAACATGGACAGTAACGAGTATAGATCATTAATGGGATTTTATTATGTTTTGAGTAAGCAATTAAATGAATTTAAGTATATTATTACTGATGAAGAATTATTTAATTCTAGTGAATTTGATTTAACATTTAGACAACTGATGCAAAGAGCAAGTGAATTTGAAAGTGCAATTTTACCACTAGTGTATAATGAATCTGAATACATTGATTATGAAACAGAAGCTCAAAAAGAAGCTAAAAAATTATATAAAAATGGCTGTAATTTAATATTTTTTCCAGATGGGGTAGTTTTATCTGATCAAATTGATAATGATGAATCACTAGTTGAGCGAGATAAAACAAAAATTTTAAAAGGTTTAGAAAAACTTTCAAATGATGATTTGATTCTTACCTCATCAAGGCATAAAGTTAAAGATGATGATTTGAAATATTCAGATTTAAGAAGTTACCATTTATCTAATTGTAGATTAGTATATAAAACGTCAAGAGCCACCTCTTTAGAAAAAATTTTGGGTAGAAAAGTAAATGTAATTTTTGTTTTGCAAGTTGGTTACGGGGCTAAGGATGAAAAAGAAAGATTTTATTCTATGGCAAAAAGAAGATATGATGCAACTTATGAAGACATTAATAAAACAACTGAAATCTTAAATTCAGATGATGAAGATGCTATAAAAAATGTTTTGGCTCAACAATTTGAAAGAATGACTCAGTATATTGAAAGTTGTAACTTGAATAAAGATAAATTAAGTTCTCATAAAATAAAAGGAGGAAGTAGTAATGAATAATATTGAAAAGTTAAAAGAAATATTAAAACAAGCTGATTCCTCATCTGTTATGATTTCAAAAAAGCAGTTAGAAAATATTAACATAGATGAGTTACTAACTCTAAATAGTGATGTTATTCAAACCCTTAATACAAATTTAGCAGATGGTGAGAAATTATTAGATAATGAATTAAAATTCTTGAATGATTTTTGTCTATTAAGTAAGGCTTCAAAAGATTACTTAATTAGTACTATTGAAAAATCTGAGATAGAAATGCTAAAGAATATAAAAGATAAAATTCAAAGAAGTATTAAGATTTATGATGATGTTATAAATAAGGGTATTGATATAGATGTAAATTCGTTATTAAGGAAATTTGAAAGTTCAAATACAAGTTTTATTACTGATTATGAAATAAATTTCATTTTTGATAATATTAAAGAAAGGTTGGATACCGCAAGTAAAATAGAAATATTAAAAGAGATAAACGCAATAAATACAAGGATATTTAATAGATATAGTATATTAACAGATGATGCTATAATTAATGAAGAAAGTTTAGACGTTACTAATGTAAACGTAGATTTGATTAAAGATTTATTTGCTAAGTATCAAATAGATTTTGAAAAAATTCCTAAAAACTTAAAAGAAAAGCTATCAACGTATGGTGATTTAAAGAAAATGAAAGATATTTTAGATCTATTAAGTGCAGAAGATGTTTTATCTGTTGCATTAAAAAATTTTGAAATCTTTGTTAAAACCATGTTATATTCAAGCGCTGATATGATAAATAATATAAAATTGGTAAATCCAGATATATCTTTTAAAGAATTAGTAAGAAAAATACCAACAGTATTATATCCACCTGTTAGAGAAATTCAATTTAAAGGTTCTGCTAAGTTCAATCCAGTACCTGATACTGCAATAAGTGGTAGTATGAGAAATTACGAAAAAAATAGTGATTTATTAATGAGAAACGGAATAAACCCAACTGATGTATGGAATAGTTGTCCTTCGTTTTTTGCATCTGGTTATAAAACCATAGGTAATAGTATAACAGGATTAAAAATTTATGGTATATCGCTAAGGGATGATGAAGGAAAAATTAGAGCTATTTTTAGCTCAATGGAGTACAGAAAACCTTCTATTATTGACGTATATGATATGGCGCTTGAGGCAGGAGCAAAAAATTATGCATTACTTAATCCTTCAACGTTAAATTCATGTGGATTATATAAGTTTGGTATTATCAAATTAGCTAAAAAGTTAGGAATAAGTGATGTAGATATTTTTGGAACATATTCAACAACCAAAGATAAAATATACTTAAGAAAATCCTATTTAGCTCAAATTCGTAATTTACCAGTTAATATGGAAGAAATTCAAAAAGTATACGAAGAGGTAACTGTTAATATACCTAATAAAAATATATATGATAATATCTTCTCAATATCAAATTTAAATGTTATTTTAGATATTGCACTAAATGATAAAAACATTAAAGCTTTAGATCAATTTTTAGAAAATGATGATATGTATAACTTTAATGGTACTAGGGTTTCAAGAAGAAAAATATTAAGATATTATGGTGCTTTATTAAAAGCAGGTAAAGCAATATCAATGGATTCACTTGTGTATTGTGCTACCATTAATAGTATGTTAGACGAAGAAGAGTTTAATAACATCTATGGTGCTATTAAATCACACGTTGACTTAATAGCAGATGATAATATTAGTATTATTAATACCAATAGTAAAATAAACGATAGTGGTAAGAACTTATCCATTGGTAGTAACGGAGGAAATGCACAATGATGGAAAATTTAGAAAAAATTAATGTTAGCATAGATTGTATGAGTAGAGTTTGCGAGTTAGTTAATCCTGATGTTATTATATCAATTAATGATAATTATGAGATTATAAATAAAAACATAGAGTTATTGCGTTCGTATGGAATAGAAAATATTGATGAAATATTCTTAAATAAACATGATATGTTTCTTAAAGAAACTGAGCAAATATCAAAAGCTTTTTCAAATTTTAATATTCCATCGTTAGTTAAAATTATCAACGAAGATTATAGTGTTATTGATGAAGTATTATAATAATATAAAAAGAGCATAGCTCTTTTTATATTGCCTTAATTACTTGCTTTTTTTGAATCCTCGTTTTTGGTTTTACCCTTATATCCTGGCTCTGTTCCTTTTATATAATACAGTATTTTTTTTAATTTTGAATCATTAGTTGCAACTTTACCAGTATTAACATCTGTTAAAACTCCAACTACATTATCAGGTTTTTTATACCAGTTTTGTTTTTCATCTCTTAAATAATTTTCAATTGTATCCGCCCATATATTTTTAGAATATTTATATTCTTTGTTTGATAATTTTCTATTATCATCATATCCAGTCCATACTCCAACAATAACATCAGGATTATAGCCAACAGTCCATAAATCGTAGTCTGTGGTACCACTTTTAACGGCATATTTTTTAGTTATTTTAGGTGCTATTGAAGCACATGTTGGTGCGGTATAACTGGTAAGTTTTATATCATATGTATTAGATAATAACTCACTTAGTATATAAGTATATGATTCATTTAATATTTTTTCTTTTTTGTCATTATACTGATATAAAACATCCCCATTACCATCTTCTATTTTTTTTATTAAATGTCCTTTTACTAAGTATCCTTTGTTTGCTAAAGCAGCGTATGATGTTACAAATTCTATTATAGAAAGTTCGTTAGTACCAAGAGGTAATGATGCATTAGCTTGTAATTTACTTGTTATGCCCATTTTTTTAGAATATTTTACTAACGTATCTTCCCCCAAAAAAAGATGAGTTTTAATTGCATAAATATTATCAGAATAAGCTATGGCAAGTGCCATTGTTATATCCTCATTAGGATATATATTTCCGTAGTTGCTAGGTGAGTATGTATGGTTATTATCAAGTGTAAAAGTAGTTGGCTTACTTAAGAAAGTAGTCGCGGCGTTAAGACCATTTTCTAATGCTGCATAATATAAAATTGGTTTCATTGTTGATCCTACTTGTCTTTTAGATTGAACTGCTCTGTTATATTGTGATTTAGAGTAGTCTTTACCACCTGCTAAAGCAATTATTTCTCCGTTTTTTGGATTCATAATTATGGCAGATGCTTGCATTTGCTCTTTATCTTCTAAATTATTTTTTATACTTTCTTCTAAAATAGTTTGAGCTTTAACATCTAACGTTGTATATATTTTTAAGCCTTCTTGTCTTATCGTATCATCACTAACTATTTTAAGGTCTTCTAATTCTCTTATAACTGCATCTTGATAATACATGATTGTAGATAAGTTTAAGTTTTCTTTTTTTCCATAATAAGTTAATTTTTTGTTTAGGGTATCATTCATTTTCTTTTTTGTAATTATATTATTATTAACCATTGATTTAAGTATTTGTTTTTGTCTTTTTTTTGCAGCATTTTCATCATTTAATGGAGAGTAGTTATTTGGTGATTTTGGAATTCCTGCAAGCATAGTACTTTGTGCTAATGTAAGGTCACTTGCATGTTTATTAAAATAATATAAAGAAGCATTTTCAATACCTAAAATACCATTTCCATAATTTATGGTATTTAAATAACCTTCTAATATCTCATCTTTTGTGTACTGTGTTTCTAATTTAAATGCATACCATGCTTCTTTTATTTTTCTTTCCCATGTTTTATCAAAAGTTAAAAATAAATTTCTAGCATACTGCTGGGTTATGGTTGATGCACCTTCTTTTAAGTCATTAGATTTAATATTAACAAACATAGATTTAATTATTCTTGGAATATCAAAACCGCTATGATTATAGAAATTTTTATCCTCAGAATATATCGTTGCATTTATTAAATTTTTTGAAATATCTTTTAATTTGACCCATTTTTTTGTTCCATTACTACCTTCATAAAAACTCTTATTAGTATTATCATACATATATATGCTATTTGAATTTTCAATATCTATTTTGCTACCGTATTTAGCACATAAAAATAATATAGAATATGATATGCAAAAAATAAGCATTGAGGCGATAGTTATTTTTATAATAATTTTAAATTTTTTCATTATATCGCCTCTTTCTAGTCTTATTATTTGTTAAAAAATCAAAAATATAAGTATTTTATTGACCTTTTTGTTTTTCTATGCTATATTGTCTCTAGAATTTTTTTAAAAGGTGTCGTATGTCTAAGATAAAAGTTAAATCAAAAATATCTGGTAAAAACACTCAAACGGTTTTAACTAATTGTTTGGGAATAAAAAAAGATAATTTAATTACGTATAAAGATAACGATGCTTTAGTAAATATATTAATAACGAATGATACTATTACTATTAAACGTGAAAATAGTTTAAAACAAATAAAATTATTATTTAAAGCTAACGAAAAATGTTTTGGTACGTATTTTATTAAAGATCTTTATATGGATATAAATATTTTTACAAAAACTAAATACATTAAAAAGTTTGATAATAAATTAATTATAAATTATCAGTTATATATGAATGATGTTTATAGTGATGAATTTGTTTATAGCTTAGAATGGAGTGATTTATAATGAGTATTATAAAAAACATAGAAGATGATATTACTAAAACAATAATAAAATTAGGCTATGAGATAAAACATATATCTTTAAAGCCATCTAATAGGCCAGAATTAGGTGATTATCAAATAAACGAGGCAATGTTATTAGCAAAAAAGTATGGTAAAACTCCTTATGATATTGCTTATGAAATAACAAATGAGTTATCTAAAGATGATAGGTTTAAAAACATAAACATTGCGACTCCAGGATTTATAAATATATCTTTATCTGATAAGTTTATTATAAAAGCTTTAAATGATATGAGTGATATTAAAGAAAATAACATAGATTATCCTAGTAAACATAAAATATTAATTGATTATGGTGGTGCTAATGTTGCTAAAGAACTTCATGTAGGTCATTTAAGATCTGCAAATATTGGAGAGGCACTAAAAAGATTATGTAAACTTCTTAAAAATGACGTTATAGCAGATGTTCATTTGGGAGATTGGGGTTTACCATTAGGATTAGTAATAAGGCAAATAAAAGAACAACAGCCTGATTTAGTATATTTTGATGAGTCATATAAAGGAGCGTATCCTGTTAAATCACCTATTACTAAAGAAGATTTAAAAAGTTTATATCCTTTAGCATCTAAAAGAAAAAACGAAGATGAAAACTATTTAAAAGAAGCTCAAGAAATAACAAATAAAATTCAAGCAGGATCACCAGGTTATAGGGCATTATGGAAACACATTGTTGAAACCAGTAAAATTGATATAAAAAAAATATATGAAGAATTAAATACCAGTTTTGATTTATGGCTTGGAGAAAGTGATGCTGATGAATTTGTTGATGAGGTAGTAAGTATATTTAAAAATAAAAATTTGTGTAAATTAGATGATGGAGCTTTAATTGTTGATGTTAAGGAAAACGAAGATAAAAAAGAAATTCCACCAGTATTATTAGTTAAATCTAATGGTACGGTAGGTTATCAAACAACCGAGTTAGCGACACTATATAATAGAATGAAAAAATATGATTTAACCGATGTGTGGTATTTAACAGATGAAAGACAATCACTTCACTTCTTACAGACTTTTAGAGCTGCTAAAAAGGCTAAAATAGTTCCAGATAATGTAAATTTAGAGCATTTACCATTTGGAACAATAAATTCAGGTGAAGGAAAACCATTTAAAACGCGTGATGGTAATGTTATGTCATTGGAAAATTTAATTGATATTGTATATGAATCAACATTGAAAAAGACAAATGTTGATATTGTTGGAAAAGAAAATTTAGAAAAAACTGCTAGGTTAATAGCCATAGATTCAATTAAATATGCTGATTTATTACCATATAGAACGACGAATTATGTTTTTGATCCTGAAAAATTTAGTGATTTAGAAGGGAAAACAGCACCATATTTATTATATTCAACAATTAGGATGAAATCGCTTCTTAATAAGGCAAAGGAACAAAAAATTAATATAGGTAAGTATAGTGTTATTACAACTGAGGTTGAAAAGAAAATAATACTTATGTTATTACAGTTACCTAAAATATTGTTAAATGCATTTAATTCTAGAAGCTTAAATGATATTTCTGAATATATATATAACGTAACAAGCATGTATAATATGTTTTATTCAGAAAATAAAGTTTTATTATGTAAAGACGAAGATGTAAAAGAATCTTGGTTATTTATAACAAATATTGTGTATAATGTTAATATGTTATTATTGGATGTATTGGGACTTTTTGTTCCAGAAAAAATGTAGATATATTACGTATATAAAATTTAATCATATAATGTTATGTCTTAGGAGGAATTAAGTATGAACGTTAGACAAATGCCTTTAGAGGAATTAGAATTACTATCTTATGCAGATATTGCGTATGAACTTCTTAAATTAGATAAAAAAACAAAAACAACACCTTTATTATTTGGTGAGGTTTGTAAATTGTTAAAAATAAATGAAGATGTTATGTATGATTTAATTGGTGATTTTTATACAACTTTAACAACTGATAAAAGATTTGTTTTGTTAGATAATGCCGAGTGGGATTTAAAAGAATTTCATGCTATAAAACCTATTGTTGATGAAGAAGATGAAAGTGAAGAAGAAGCTTTAGATGAATCAGAACAAGAAACAGAATCTGATGAATTAGAAGATGAAGTGGTAGTATCGTCAGATGAAGAAGATTTTGATGACGTAGATGAGATTGATGATTTAGAAGATTTAGCAATAGTATCAGAAGAAGAGTTGGAAGAATAATGTTTGAACGATTAGAAGATATAAAACAAAGAAATGAATTTATAACAAATGAATTAACTAAACCAGAAGTAATTAATGACATTGCTAAAACAACAAAATTATCTAAAGAGCAATCTAGTTTATCAGAAATAATAGAATGTTATAATGACTATCTAAAAGCAAAACAAGATTACAATGAAGCAAAATTACTTGCTAATGATCCTGAATTAGGCGATTTTGCTAAAGAAGAAGAGCAAAAGCAAGACCAAAGGCAAAAAGAATTAGAAAAGAAATTAGAAATTTTATTGTTACCTAAAGATCCTAATGATGATAAAAATATAATAGTTGAAATAAGAGGAGCGGCAGGTGGCGATGAAGCTAATATTTTTGCGGGTGACTTATATAATATGTATGTTAAATATGCAGAAAACGAAGGATTTAACATAGAAAATTTACAAAGTACTCCAGGAGCCTCTGGTGGTTTTGCTGAAATATCATTCATGGTAAAAGGAAACGGTGCTTATTCAAAACTTAAATATGAATCTGGTGCTCATAGGGTTCAAAGGGTTCCAGCAACAGAATCACAAGGAAGAGTTCATACGTCTACTGCAACAGTTCTTGTTATGCCAGAGGTTGATGATGTTGATTTTGAACTAGATATGAGTGAGGTAAGAATAGATATTACTCGTGCTAGTGGAAACGGGGGACAAGGAGTAAATACTACTGACAGTGCTGTTCGTCTAACCCATATTCCTACCGGAATAGTTGTTTATTCACAAACTGAAAGAAGTCAAATTAAAAATAAGGAAAAGGGTATAAAAATCTTAAAATCAAGAATTTATGATCTTAAGATGAGAAAGCAAGAAGAAGAACTTGGAGAAGAAAGAAAAAGTAAAATTGGAACTGGTGATAGATCAGAAAAGATAAGAACATATAATTATCCACAAAACAGAGTAACTGATCATCGTATAGGTTATACAACTAACACGTTAGATCGGGTAATGAATGGAAAATTAGGCGAAATAATACAAGCTTTAATATCGGAAGATCAAAGAAGAAAATTAGCTGGAGAGTAATTCTTTGGCTTTTTTATTTTCTTTGATAAAATTAAATGCTATAATTAAGTGGATAATTAAAAATTATTTTGAACTAGAAAAGAAACTTAGTATTATAATCTAGTATTACTCTAGTTATATTAATAATTTATAGTAAGGAAAAATAACATGAAAAAAGAGCTTGAGTATTTAAAAAAATATTATCATGGAAACATGAATTATGCTTTAAAAAGATTAGCCTCTGGCGAGGCCGTACAGTATATAGTTGGTAATGTTGATTTTTATGGATATATATTAAATGTTGACAAAAGGGTTTTAATTCCAAGAAGGGAAACTGAAGAATTAGTAGAATTTGTAATAGAAAAATCTAAAAGTTTTACAAATCCATGCATAATTGATGTTGGAACTGGAAGTGGTGCTATTGCAATTAGTTTAGCAAAGGAACTTAATCTTCATGTTTATGCATCTGATATAAGTTTAGATGCCTTAGAAGTTGCTAAAAATAACGCTTCTAAAAATAATGCAAGTATAACGTTTTTTAATGGTGATATGTTAAAACCATACATAAAAAATAATATAAAAGTAGATATTATAGTAAGTAATCCTCCATATATAAAGCTTGATGAAAAAATTGATGATATTGTAAAAAATAATGAACCAAATATAGCGCTTTATGCTAAAAATAATGGTTTAGAATTTTATGAAAAAATCCTAAAAGATGCAAATAAAATAGTAAAAGATAAGTTTTTAATTGCACTTGAAATAGGTATGACGCAAGCAAAAGATGTAGAATTTTTAGCTAAAAAATACTTAAGTGATGTTAATGTCGAAGTAAAAAAAGATTTGTCGGGTAAAAACAGGTATGTTTTTGTATATAATTATTAAAAATCACTCAATAGTTAATAGAGGTGATTTTTTTATGAAAAGGGTAATTATTTTGTTGTTAGCTTTAATTAGCATATTTTATGTTTATATAACTTTTAAAAAAGAAGAAAGCGTTAAGATACCTGATTCTGCTATAAGATTTAGAATTTTAGCAAATAGTAATTCGCCAAGGGATCAAAAAATAAAGCAAGATATTAAGGATAAAATGCAAGAAGAATTATATAATTTACTTAAAAATACAAAGAATATTAATGAAGCAAGGCAGTTAATTAAAACTAACATGAATAATTTTGATAATTTATTAAGCAATGAAATGAAAGATATCGAATATTCTTATGATATTGATTATGGAATGCATGAATTTCCAAAAAAGGTATATAAAGGAATTACGTATGACGAAGGACAATATGAATCGCTTTTAGTAACTTTAGGAGAAGGAAAGGGTGATAATTGGTGGTGTGTGTTATTTCCTCCTATTTGTTTATTAGAAGCTGAAGAAAACCAGGATAGTAAAAACGTAGAATATAAATTTTTTATAAAAGAAATAATTGAAAAATATTTTTAATACAAAAGTAATAATATAATGTAGGAAGGTGATTTATCATCATAAGCATTATATTAATAGCAGTAAGTCTTAGTATGGATGCCTTTGCTCTTTCTTTATCATATGGAATAAGGCATATTAGTGTTAAAAATATAATTATAACTGCAATAACTGTTGGAGTATTTCATTTTTTCATGCCACTAATTGGCAATTTTATTGGAACAGCTTTATTTGAATATACTATAATTAAACCAAGAATAGTCTTGTTCTTTGTTTTTTTGTTTTTATCAATTGATATGTTTATTCATTTTTTTGAAGAAAATGAAAAAATAAGGGAATTAAATGTATTTGGTACGATTTTTTTTGCTTTATCTGTTAGTTTTGATAGTTTATCAGTTGGATTGGGTATAAAATACATATATGATAATATTTTAATAGCAACATTTACTTTTTGTTTTGTAAGTGCATTTTTTACTACTTTGGGTTTTTGGTTAGGAAAAAAGTTATCTGAAAAGATAGGAAAGTATTCATTTTTACTAGGAAGTATAAGTTTATTTTTTTATTCAATATGGGTATTGACAAAATAATAAATTAGTGATATTATATTGGGCATTCAAACAAAAGGGGGAGATTTGAATGGAACATAATGACGTTTATAAACAAACATTTTCTAATGCAAAAAGAAATGCTGCTATTTCTGTTGCTTTAGTTGGTGCTTTATTAGTTGGAGGAGTTAAAGTTGGAAGTTACTTCAACAAAAAAAATGATAAAACTCCTATTGATGCAACACCACAAACTACGATGATTGATCCAGCTACTTCTGAGTTAGTATTAACTGAAGATTTTGATATAAATAACGATGAACAAGTTAATAAAAGAGCTCAAGCTATATATGAATTATCTGAAAAAGAATATTCTGTGGAAGATATTAAAAATACTATCTACTTATTTAATGAAAAGTATGATAAAGTAGTATATCCAAAAACAGCTAAAACCGATGATGAAAAATTTGAATATTTACAACAATTAGCATTACTTTTAGGAAAAACTTTAGATGATTATCTTAAAGAGTATGTTCAAGTATATCAAAAATCAAATAAAAACATCACAATTGATCAGTTAAATGTTAAAGACGTTCCTTGTGCATACATGTGGATGGCAAAAGATAGTGATGCAAAAAAATTAGCAATTAATATCGCTAAAGTTTATTATGAACAACGTGATAATATAAGAAACGATAATAAAGCTGCAATGACTGTTACAGCAAATGATTATTATAATTTATTTGTTGAAGCAAAAAAATTAAAATTAAGTGCTGGAGATAAGGTGCTTGTATTTAAACAATTTAATTCTATAAATCCAATCTTTACTATGTTCTTAAGTAAAGAATGTGCTGAAGATTTAGATAAATCTTTAGGTTTAACTATTCCTGCTACAAACAAAATATTTATGTCTGCTGCTGAAGATTTAGATTTATCTGAAAAACTGGAAGAAGGATTAGAAAAAGGTACTTTTGGTAAAGAAATTACTAAAACAAAAGAAAAATATGTAAGTAGTGATAAAGCAGTAGCAGAAAAGATTATAGATACTAATGATAGTGATAAAACTAAGGTTGTTATTGAAGGCGGAAAAGAAGTTGGAACCCAACAAGTCGTAATTCAAGATGAGGTTACAACTAAAGTGGAAACTAGCGAGTTTGTTGTTGATATTCCTAATGAAGGTACTACTTGTGTTACAGAAAAAGGTGGAGAAGTAGTAGATACTATTACTCCTACAACAACAAAACCATCAAATAGTACAACAACAAAACCATCAACAACAAAACCATCTGACGAACCAACAACGACTAAACCATCAACAACAAAACCATCTAGCGAAACAACAATGACTACAACTACAACAAGTTACGTTGATGATGAAGATATTCCAGTAATGGATGAGGAAGAATTCTTTGGTTGGGCAACCGATGAAGATGCAGATGATTACAGAAGTAAAGCTAGTAATAAATCAGTTGAGGCTTTGGGTTATTCGATGCTTGCAGGCGGATCTTTAGGTGCTGTATTATCTAAGAAAAAAAGAAAGTAATAATATACACACTAGAATGTAAATTCTAGTGTTTTTCTTTGACTAAAAATGTAAAATATAATAAAATCATTTTAGAGGATGATAATATGTTAGTAAATAGTAAAGAACTTTTTGTTTCTGCTCAAAAAAAAGAGTATGCTATACCAGCTTATAATATAAATAATTTAGAATGGATAAAGTATATTTTACAAGCTTGTAATGAGGATAATAGTCCGGTTATTTTAGCGGTAACCCCATTATCTATTAAGTATTTTGGAGGATATAAAATAGTTTCAAACTTAGTTAAAGATTTGATTGAGCAACTAAATATTAGGATTCCTGTTGTTTTACATCTAGATCATGCTAAAGATTTTTATTCTTGTAAGAATGCAATTGATAATGGTTTTACATCGGTAATGATAGATGCATCTTATTCCTCGTTTGATGAAAATGTATTTGTCACGAGTAAAGTTGTTAATTATGCTAAGAAGTATAATGTAAGTGTGGAAGCACAATTAGGTAGTTTTGGTGATGATGCTAATTCATATTATTGTTCTAATGCGGATGAGTGTAAGGAATTTGTTTTATCAACGGGTATTGATTCACTAGCTCCTGTTGTTGGAAACGCTCATGGCTTATATAAGGATGAAGATCAAATAGATTTTGTACTTTTGGCAGATATTTGTAAGGCAGTTAAAATTCCTCTTGTTCTTCATGGAGCATCAGGACTTGATGATAATAAGCTTAAAACAGCTATTTTTTGTGGGGTTACTAAGGTTAATATTAGTACTGATTTAATGTGTGCTTGGGCAAATAGTGTTAGAAAATATTTAGAAAATGATAAGGATGTTTATGACCCAAGGAAAATAATTATACCAGCAATGGATTGTGTTAAGGAAGTAATTCATAGAAAAAACAAAATTATTAATAGTAAAAACAAATTATAACAAGGGCAAATTAATCACATTTTTATGAAAAATTAATAATATACAATGTAGATATGGAGGAGTAGTATGCATAGAATAATAATCGAAGGTGGCAAAGAATTAAGTGGGGAAGTAAAAATTAGTGGTTCAAAAAATAGTGCTGTTGCACTTGTACCTGCTGCTGTTTTGTGTGATGAGGAGGTTACTATTGCTAATGTACCAAATATTTCTGACATTGATGCTTTGGATGAAATATTAAGTTACTTAGGTGCTAAAGTTACTAGAAAAAATGATGTTATAAAAATAGATTCTTCGAAGATTGAAAATAAACTTATTCCAGAAAATATTACAAAAAAATTAAGGGCATCATATTATTTTATGGGTGCATTATTAAGCAGGTTTAAGAAAGTAGAGATGTATTTTCCTGGCGGATGTTCAATTGGGGCAAGACCTATAAATCTTCATTTAAAGGGGTTTGAGGCATTAGGTGCTAAGGTAAAGGAAGATGGTAATTTATTTACAATTACTGCAGATCATTTAAAGGGAGCTAAGATAAATTTAGATTTTGCATCGGTAGGAGCAACCATCAATCTTATGTTAGCAGCTGTTAAAGCGGATGGCATAACCGTTATTTCTAATGCTGCTAAAGAACCACACATTGTTAATGTTGCAACTTTTTTAAATAATATGGGAGCAAGGATAAGTGGTGCAGGAACAAGCGAAATTAAAATTATTGGTGTAGAGCATTTGCATTCTTCGTTTCATGAGGTTGTACCTGATTACATTGAAACGGGAACTTATATGATTTTAGCAAGTGCTATTGGTAAAGATATGGTAATAAGTAATATTATTCCAGATCACGTAGAATCTTTAATTTCAAAATTAGAGGAAATAGGAGTTTCTATGGAAATTGGAATAGATTTTATAAAAATTAGTGCCCCTTTAAAGTTGAAGCAAACTAACATAAAAACACAAGTGTATCCTGGGTTTCCAACGGATTTACAACAACCTATTTCAACTTTATTAACACAAGCTGAAGGTAAGTCAATTATAAATGAAACTATTTGGGAAAATAGATTTTTAAATTTACATGAACTTAATAAAATGGGTGCTACGACTGAGACTTTAACCAATTCTAAGGCGGTAATAATAGGTCCAACTAAATTAAAGGGTAAAACTGTTAAGGCAACTGATCTTAGAGCGGGTGCATCGCTTGTTATAGCAGGTTTAATTGCAGATGGTAAAACTGTTATTGAAAATGCGGATTACATATTAAGAGGGTATGAAAATATTATTGAAAAACTTACTAATATAGGTGCTAAAATAAGACTTGAAGAAATAAAATAGTATTGTTGTAAATACTATTTTATTTTTGGGGTGATATTTTGAAACGAAGATATAAACTTTTAATCGGTTTTTTAATTAGTGGTATTATTTTAATTTTTATTTTTTTTATAACTCGTGATAGAAAAATCTATTATTTATCACTAGGAGATTCTTTAGCTGCAGGACAAACTCCTAATAATACGATAGAAGAAAGTTATGGAGATTATATAGCGGAGTATTTAAAGGATAAAGAGGTTTTAGAATTTTATACAAAAAAATTTGCCAAAAGTGGGTATCGAAGTATAGATTTATTAAATGATTTAAAAACAAATAAACAAATCACTGTTAATAATAAAAAAATCACGATTAAAAATGCTCTTATTAAAGCTGATTTGGTTACCGTAAGTATTGGTGCTAATGATTTGTTTTATAAGCTTAATATAGGAAATGAGTTTGATATTAACGAGTTTGATGATATATATACTTATGTGGATCAAACTATATTAGATGTTGATAAACTTCTTTATGAATTAAGAAGGTCTTGTAAAGAGCAAATAATGGTTTTTGGTTTTTATAATCCTTTTACAAATTTTTCGTCTTCTCTTGCAAATACTGTTGAACCAGTAATAACTTACGCAAATAATAAGATGGAAAAAATAGTTAAAAAGTATGATATGACTTACGTTGATATACATGATACTTTTTTAGCTAATGATGAGTATTTACCTAGCATTTTTGAAATTCATCCTACTAAAGATGGATATCGTGCCATGGCAAAAAGCGTAATAAACCTTATTGATCAAAAAATACTTGCAAAATAGCTTAAGTATTGTTATAATATAGAAGATTTTATATCTATGACTTATTATTAGGTCATGGCGAAAGGAGCTAAAAGTATGCCAAAAAAGGAAAGTATTTATAAAACCTCAACGGTTACTTGTACTTGTGGAGCAACATTTGAAACAAAGTCAATTAATGATAAAATTCATGTGGAAGTATGTTCAAAATGTCATCCGTTTTATACAGGTCAATCTGTTATGCAATCTAAAACAGGTAAAGCAGAGAAGTTTAATAAAAAATATGGTTTAAAAAATAGTACTTCAGCTAATGCTGAAAGCTAATTTTTTATTCTTTGTTTTGATTTAATATATTGACAGTAAACTTTAAAAATGTTATATTAAATAAGCTGATTGTTAAGTCTTGTTATTTTGGCAAGACTTAAAAATATATCAAAAAAGAAACGCCAGGTAGTGTGTTAAGAAAGGAGCAGAAAATATGCCTACAATAAATCAAATTCTTCGTCATGGAAGACAAAAGAAGACTCGTAAGCCAAAAGCACCAGTTTTACTTGTTAGAACTAATACTCTAAAAAAGAAAAATCTAAGTGCTAACTCACCACAAAAGCGTGGTGTATGTACACGTGTTGGAACTATGACACCAAAAAAACCAAACTCAGCATTACGTAAGTATGCTCGTGTACGTTTAAGTAATGGTTATGAGGTAACTGCATATATTCCAGGACAAGGACATAATTTACAAGAGCACAGCGTTGTGTTAATACGTGGTGGTCGTGTAAAGGATCTTATCGGTGTGCGTTATCATATCATAAGAGGTACTTTGGATACTGCGGGTGTTGCTGATAGAAAGCAAGCAAGATCTAAGTACGGTGCAAAAAAACCAAAGAAATAATTTATAAATAAAAAAGGAGGAAAAATATGCGTAAGAAACGTGCTGTAAAAAGAGATGTATTACCAGATCCAGTCTATAACTCAAAAGTAATTACAAAATTAATTAATCAAATTATGCTAGATGGTAAACGTGGAAAAGCAGAAACTATCGTTTATGATGCGTTTGATATTATTCATGAAAGAACAAGTGAAAATGCAAACGACGTATTTAAAAAGGCTATGGAAAACGTTACGCCAGCATTAGAGGTAAGAGCTCGTCGTGTTGGTGGTGCTAATTATCAGGTTCCAGTTGAGGTTAAGCCAGATAGAGCACAAGCTTTAGCACTTCGTTGGATCGTTAATGCTGCTCGTTCTCGTAATGGTAAAACAATGGCTGAAAAACTAGCTAACGAACTTATTGATGCATCAAATGAAACTGGTGCAGCTGTTAAGAAAAAAGATGATACTCATAGAATGGCAGAAGCTAATAAAGCGTTTGCACATTATCGTTGGTAGGAAAGGATTTAGTATATGGCTCGTGAATATTCATTAGAAAATACTCGTAACATTGGTATTATGGCTCACGTTGATGCTGGTAAAACTACTGTTACTGAGCGTGTTTTATTCCATACTCATAAGATTCATAAGATTGGTGAAACTCATGATGGTGAATCTCAAATGGATTGGATGGATCAAGAAAAAGAACGTGGTATTACTATTACTTCAGCTGCAACTACTGCATTTTGGAAGGGCAATCGTCTTAATATTATAGATACTCCAGGACACGTAGACTTCACTATTGAGGTTACAAGATCTTTAAGGGTATTAGATGGTGCTGTAACTGTTCTTGATTCTCAAAATGGTGTTGAACCACAAACAGAAAACGTTTGGCGTCAAGCAACAGACATGCATGTTCCAAGACTTGTTTTCTCAAACAAGATGGATAAAATGGGAGCAGATTTCGCTGCAAGTGTTGAATCAATTAAGACAAGACTTGGAGTTAAGGCAACTGCAATTCAATGGCCAATAGGTGCTGAGTCTGATTTTGATGGAATAATTGACTTAGTAACTATGAAAGCATATCATTATGATGGTAAACCAGAAGAAGATGCTGTTGAAATAGAAATACCAGAGGATTTAAAACAAATCGCTTTACAAAAGCGTACTGAAATGATTGAAGATGCCGCAGAATATGATGAGGAATTAATGGAAAAATACTTAGAGGGTGCTGAAATTTCTGTTGACTTAATTAAAAGGGCAATTAGAAAAGGTGTTCTTGCAGTTGAAATGTTCCCAGTTATGTGTGGTACAGCTTTAGGTAATATTGGTGTTAAGTTAATGCTTGATGCGGTAATTGATTATTTACCTGCACCAACTGATATACCTGCTATTAAAGGTCATGATTCAAAAGATAATTTAATTGAAAAACATGCATCTGATAGTGAACCTTTTGCAGCTTTAGCATTTAAGATTATGGCAGATCCGTTTGTTGGTAGATTATCGTTCTTCCGTGTTTATTCTGGAACGTTAAGTAGTGGTTCATACGTTCTTAATGCAAACAAAGGTGTTAAGGAAAGAATTGGACGTATTTTACAAATGCATGCTAATAATCGTACTGAAATTTCTGAAGTATATGCCGGAGATATAGCAGCAGCAGTTGGACTTAAGAATACAACAACAGGTGATACTCTTTGCGATGAAAAGCATCCAGTAATATTAGAAAAGATGGTTATTCCTGAACCGGTTATTTCTATTGCAATAGAACCAAAAAGTAAGGGAGACCAAGAAAAGATGTCTACTGCATTACAAAAATTAGCTGAGGAAGATCCAACATTTAAAGCAGAAACTGATCAAGAATCAGGTCAAACTGTTATATCTGGTATGGGTGAACTTCACTTAGATGTATTAGTAGATAGAATGAAAAGAGAATTTGGCGTTGAGGCAAACATTGGTAAACCTCAAGTTGCTTATCGTGAAACTTTAACTTGTGCTGGTGATTGTGAAGGTAAATATATTAAACAATCTGGTGGTCGTGGACAATATGGTCACGTATGGGTTAAGTTTGAACCTAATAAAGATAAAGGTTATGAATTTGTTGATGCAATCGTTGGTGGTGTTGTTCCTCGTGAATATATACCAGTAGTAGATAAAGGACTTCAAGAGGCTATGAAAACTGGTGTTTTAGCAGGATATCCAATGATTGATGTTAAGGCAACGTTATTTGATGGTTCTTATCATGATGTTGACTCAAGTGAAATGGCATTTAAGGTTGCAGCATCATTAGCATTAAAAGAGGCTAAGAAAAATTGTAAACCTGTTTTACTTGAACCAATAATGAAAGTTGATATAACAGTACCAGATGAATATATGGGTAATGTTATGGGTGATATTACATCACGTCGTGGTCGTCCAATGGGACAAGAGTCTATTGGGAACGCACTTAAGATTAGTGCGTATGTACCATTATCAGAGATGTTTGGTTATGCAACAGCATTAAGGTCAAACACTCAAGGTCGTGGAACGTTTATTATGTTCTTTGATCACTATGAGGAAGTACCTAAGAGTATTTCTGAAGACATCATTAAGAAAAATGGTGCACAATAATAAATAATCCTAAGGGAAAATGCTTGATATTTTCCCTTAGATTAGATAAAATAGATATGTAATTTATATAGGGAGGAAAGAAAAATGGCAAAAGAAAAATTTGATCGTTCTAAACCACATGTTAATATTGGTACTATTGGACACGTTGACCATGGTAAAACAACATTAACTGCTGCGATCACAAAAAGATTATCTCAAAAAGGTCAAGCTAAATTCGAAGATTATGCAGATATCGATAAGGCACCTGAAGAAAGAGAACGTGGTATAACAATTAATACTGCACACGTTGAGTATGAAACTGATAAACGTCACTATGCTCACGTTGACTGCCCAGGACATGCTGATTATGTTAAAAACATGATTACTGGTGCTGCACAAATGGATGGTGCAATCCTTGTTCTAGCTGCAACAGATGGACCAATGGCACAAACTCGTGAACACATCTTACTTGCTCGTCAAGTTGGAGTACCAAGAATGGTTGTATTCATGAATAAGTGTGACATGGTTGATGATGCAGAAATGCTAGATTTAGTTGAAATGGACGTTCGTGAATTATTAAATAAATATGGATTCGAAGGAAATGAAACTCCAGTTATTCGTGGTTCAGCTTTAAAAGCTTTAGAAGGTGATCCTGAATATGAGAAGAAGATTGATGAGTTAATGGATGCTGTTGATGAATGGATTCCTACTCCTGAAAGAGACAACTCAAAACCATTCTTAATGTCAATCGAAGACGTATTTACTATTACAGGTCGTGGAACTGTTGTTACAGGACGTGTTGAACGTGGACAATTAAAATTAAATGACGAAGTTGAAATTGTTGGTTTAAAAGAAACTCAAAAAACAGTTGTTACTGGTATTGAAATGTTCCGTAAACAACTAGATTATGCTGAAGCAGGAGATAATGCTGGTGTATTATTACGTGGTATTGCTCGTGAACAAGTACAACGTGGACAAGTTCTTGCTAAACCAGGAACTGTTACTCCACATACTAAATTTGAAGGTCAAGTTTACGTATTGAGTAAAGAAGAAGGCGGAAGACATACTCCATTCTTCTCAAATTACAGACCACAATTCTATTTCAGAACTACTGACGTAACAGGTGTTGTTACATTACCTGAAGGAACTGAAATGGTTATGCCTGGTGATAACGTTACAATGTCAGTTGAATTAATAGCTCCAATTGCACTTGAAAATGGTACTAAGTTCTCTATCCGTGAAGGTGGACGTACTGTTGGTGCTGGTGTTGTTACTAAGATTGATGCTTAATTATAGTATTTAAAAAGACATTCTTAAGAATGTCTTTTTTTGTAATTAAATTGGTGTGTTAAGCCAGTTAAGAATAGGATTTAATTTACTTCCAGTATAGTAAGCTTTCTTATTAATTACTAAGTCAAATTCTCCTACATATTCAATAAATTTATTTGATAATTCTCTTTTTAATAAATTATTATATTCCGTATTAACTTCTTTAATCGTACCACCGAAATCAACAACTTTATACCCTTGTTTTGAAAATTCTTGCATTAGTTGCCATCTTAGTAAATATTCTGGATATAGATCTTTAAAGTTTTCGTTAATTCCATTTGCGAAGAAGGTAACCGTATCTCCACATTTTATAACTGCAACTCCTGCAATTACTAAACCACTAGGATATTTTTGAAACAAATTTATTGCTTCTAACATATTTTTTTTATAATTTGAAAGTAGCTCATCTGATTTTAATTTTTCATTTATTATCATTTCTTTATTTGGAATATTCCAGTCTTGTATTTGCATATTTAACTCATTATTTCTTTGCTCTTCTCGTTCATATAGAGTTTTGCTAGAATTTACGTATGATACGGGTTCTAGTTTTGTAAAATATAATTCAAAGCCATTATTTTGTCCAAAAAATTGATAATAATCAAGATAGTATTCAAGTGGTGGATTTTCCTTATTTATTACACTATATAAAAGATTAATATCATTCATGGTTCCTTTATATATTTTATTTCCCATTTTAATAGCATTATTAATCTTTTGTCTTGCCTCTTTAGAAATAGTATTATATAAAGATGTTATGTTATTATCTAATATTGTTAATGTGTTCCATCTTGGTTTGCTAGCTTCCATACCATTATTAAATCCCATGTGTATGTATCCTAAATTTTGTAATTTTTGAACAAAACTGGTATTTGCATCACCATCTAATTTTTCAGTACCATCCATATTATGTTCTTTATAAATAATTAAGGGATCTACTTTAAGGTAGGTAAAACTACGCTTTGCAAGAAATTCCTTAAGTTTATTTGTAAATTCACTAACTAAATTTTCGTCATTCCAATCAATTAAAAAACCACGTGGTGCATAACCCATTTTTCTTTTATTAGTTTTTTCATTTTTGACAACCATTAATGTTGCGGCTTTAATTTGACCCATATCGTCTACTAATCCCAGATAATATGAATTATAACCATGTTTACTCATGAATCTTCCATAATTACTTGTTTGATAAAAGCTATGGTTAGGATGTGATATAGCAAACGAATCAAATCTTGCCTCATCTAGCAATACTATTTGCATAAACATCCCTCCCTTTATTCTTACACCTTATTATACCTCATAATAGCTAACAAAGTCAATTTACAAGTATGAATATGAAGTCTTTAATTTTTTTTATTTAACGTGATATAATATTTATATAATAAAGGAGGAGTTAAAATGAAGATTGTTGATATAAAAGCAAGAGAAATATTAGATTCTAGAGGTAATCCAACAGTTGAAGTAGATGTTATGCTTGAAAATGGTGTAAAAGAACGTGCTAGCGTTCCATCTGGGGCATCAACTGGTCAAAGAGAGGCTCTTGAAATGAGGGATAATGATAAGAGTAGATTTAATGGAAAAGGCGTTTTAAAAGCTGTTAAAAACGTAAATGAAAAAATAAAGCCAATTATAATTGGAATGGATGTGTTTGATCAGTATAAAATAGATAATGCTATGATTGAGCTTGATGGAACGAAAACAAAGTGTAATTTAGGTGCAAATGCTATTCTTGGAGTTTCTATGGCTTGTTTAAAAGCTGCAGCAAAGGCTAAAAATATGCCCCTTTATAAATATGTTGGTGATGGTAAAAAGCTTCCTGTACCTATGATGAACATATTAAATGGTGGTGCTCATGCTGATAATAAATTGGATTTTCAGGAGTTTATGATTGTTCCACAAAGAAGTACTATTAAAGAAAGAATAAGGGTAGGTTCAGAGGTATTTCACGCTTTAAAAAGTGTATTGAATGAAAGAAAATTATCAACTGGAGTTGGTGATGAGGGTGGTTTTGCACCTGATTTAGATTCAAATGAAGAAGGATTTGAACTTATTATGGAAGCAATAAAAAGGGCTGGATATGTTCCTGGTAATGATGTTAAAATAGCTATTGATGTAGCAGCTTCTGAATTTTATAGTAATGGCATTTATAATTTAGAGGGTGAAAAAAGAAGTTTAACTACTGATGAATTAATTGAATATTATAAAATGCTAGTTAATAAATATCCAATTATTTCAATAGAAGATCCTGTTGATGAAAACGACTGGGAAGGATTTGCTAAAATTACTAAAGAGATAGGGGATAAAGTGCAATTAGTTGGAGATGACTTATTTGTTACTAACGAAGAATGTTTACAAAAGGGTATAGATATGAAAGCAGGTAATGCAATATTATTAAAGGTTAATCAAATAGGTACTATAACGCAGACTTTACAAACTATTAAATTAGCAAAAGAAAATGGCTATAAAACTATTATTTCTCATAGATCTGGTGAAACAGAAGATACAACTATTGCTGATTTAGCAGTAGGACTTGATTTAGGACAAATAAAAACTGGATCAATGTCTAGAAGTGAAAGAATTTGTAAATATAACCAATTAATTAGAATAGAAGAAGAATTAGAAAATTAATATATTGACCACTAAAATAATTTATGTTATCATACACAATAACTATTTTAATATGTAAATGGAGATGTGTTATGAATATTAATAATGTAAAACAAGAAATAGAGAAAAATATTGTTATAAAAAATGGTATTAAGTATTTATCTTCTGATATGTTAGACAAAATTTTTAGATATAATTTAAGCGATAGTGATATTGAAGAATTATATAATATGATTGAGCAATCACAAATAAAAATACAGCAGCCAAATGATAATAAAAATGTTGAGGAATTATATGAAAGTTCAGATCCGACAGATGGTTTAAAAATGTATTTAAATTCTCTTTCACAATATCCTCTTTTAACTCAAGAAGAAGAAATTAACCTTAGTTTGAGGTATAAACAGGGTGATGCAAAGGCAAGGGAAAAATTAATTAATTCTAATTTAAGATTAGTTGTATCTATTGCAAAAAAATATGAAACAAAATTTCTTACGATTGATGATCTAATTGAAGAGGGAAATTTAGGATTATTTAAAGCAGTGGAAAAGTTTGATCCAAATAGGGGTTTTAAGTTTTCAACATGTGCAACATGGTGGATAAGACAAGCAATTACCCGTTCACTTGCTGATAAAGAAAAAATGGTTAGATTACCAGTCCATCGTATAGAAAAACTAAAAAGAATAAATAATTATATTAATTATTTTGAACAAAAAGAAGGTTATAAACCAAATATTAGCCAGATAGCTGAGTATTTAGAAATAAAAGAAAAAGAAATTGAAAATATTTTGAATGATTCTAGGGATTGGACATCTTTGGAAACTCCTATTGGAGAAAGTGAAGATGCAACAATAGGTGATTTAATTTCAGATGATAAAGAACCAATAGAAAATATAATCCAAGATGAGGTTGTAGATAAAAATATTGATGAGTTATTAACACAAGTAGCACATAGTAAAGAAAATAGAATTGACATAATAAACGTTATGGAAGATGGTTGTAAACTAAATTGTGTTGATCTAAACAAATTATTATTATTTGATGGATTAGTAAAACAAGTTTATGGTTTTAATCTTTCTGATGAATTTAAAAATCAATACCCAAATATAAAGTTTTATGATTCAATTTTAAAACAAGAGTTAGATGAAAATGGCAAAAAGCGTCTAATAAAAATTGATGCAATTGCAATTGATAACAATATTAGAAAAGAGATAATTCTTAAAAATAGGGTTTATGGTAATGCAACCTTAGAAACTTTAGGTAAATTATTTGGAATGACAAGAGAAAGAATAAGACAAATTGAAGATAAAATGTTATCTGTGATAAATAAAAAAATAATTTGTAATAAAACTCCAATTGATAAGTTTGAATATGAAAGAAGAAGGGTAAGAAAAGATGTTAATGATACTTTAAAATACGTTAGAGTATTCATTGATAGATATCAAAAAAGACCAACACCAATTGAGTTATCTGCTTTAGAGCAATTAAAATCAGAGTATCAATATATAAATTTAGTGATAAATACGTTTTATAGAAAAATTTATAAAATACAAAAAGATTTAACTGTTATATTAGGTGATAAGATTAAAAATAACTTTGTTGATTTGGAAAATCTTTTATTTGCGTTAAATAAGTTGATTGAAAATATAAAGATTGATCAAGAAAATAAAAAACAAAAATTATTAGAAATTGAATCTGAAAAAGAAAAAATAGAAAAAGAAATAAAAGCAGCAAATTCAGCTGAACAAATAAAAATGCTTAAAAAAGAATTAACACCTCTTAAACAAAAAGAACGTATGATAAATGAAAAATTAAATTCAAATGATATTTCTGCTATAAATATTTTAATTCGTAACGTAAAGATTTTGAAAGCAGATAAAGTAAACATAAAAAAACTTAGTAAAATTATATATTTACATAAAGAAGAATTATTTGATACAGATTATTGTAATAAAACACCTCTTAAAGAGGTGGCTGATAATTTTGATAAAATGAAAATAGATGATCTTAAAAATATGTTATTAGAAAAAAGTGATGATATTTCATACGAAACTCTTATATCTTATATAAATGATAATCCTTACATGGTAGGAGACGAAAAAATAAAAAGTATTATATTTGAAGCTGATAAAAAATCAATAGGTGAGGTAAAAGACCTTAAATCTTTAATTGATTTTGATTCACAAAAGATGCCTTGGAAGATAGATAATACCATAGAAAATGCAAAGGAATATATAAAATATAAACATAAAATTCCTAATGCTATGGAATTACAAAAATATGTTGATGATAAATATCAAAACAAAACTTGGAACATAAATGAAGTAATTAATTATGTTGATGCTGATAATTATAAAGAAAAGCAAAAAACTATGGAACTTTTTAATTTAATTAGTAGTTAGTTAATAATTATATGATGTTGTGTTTTATTTTATAATATGTTAGAATATTTATTAGTTAAGGAGGGATACTGGTGCTTACATTATTAATGATTATATCCGTTTTACTTATCATAATTGTGTTATTACAAAGTGAAAAGGCTGAAAGTGGCAGCATAATAGCAGGTGGTAATGCTGATTTGTTTATGAATCGTAAAGAACGTGGTGGTGAGTTATTTATTACTAGATTAACTTATGCATTAGGAATCGCTTTCTTTGTAATATGTATAATAATGGACATGTAAAGTAAAAAAGACTTGGTTAGAAGTCTTTTTTTGTTTATAATAATATTAGATAAGGAGAGTAAGCATGAAGGATAAAATTTTAAACTTATTAAAGCAGCAAGATAAAGCTTATACTATGTATGAACTTAAGGATATGTTAGGACTTAACACAACCGAAGAAATACAAAATATGTTAAAGATTTTAGCGGAATTAGAAAGTAATTTAACGATATATCATACAAATAAAGATAAGTATATGGCTTTTGAATATAGTCATTTAAAAAAGGGAAAAATTTCTGTATCAGAAAAAGGTTTTGGTTTTGTATTAATGAAAGACGAAGATGATATTCATGTTGATAAAGAACATTTAAATGGTGCTATTGATGGTGATATGGTTATTGTAGAGATAATAAGTAAAAATACTGGAGCTAAAAAAGAAGGTAGGGTTTTACGAATAGCATCTAGGAGTTATGGGCCAATAATAGGTGAGTATGTTCTTATAAATGGTGTTCCATCAATAAAGGTAAACGATAATAAGTTTAATCAAAATGTGGTTTTGACAAAGGAAAGTACTAAAGATGTTGTGCAAGGACATATTGTTGTTGCAAACGTTATAAAAGAACTTGATAGAAATAGTGTTTTAGCAGAAATAACAAATATTGTTGGTCATAAAAATGATGTTGGAGTTGATGTTGAGGCTATCGTTTATAAGCATATGTTTTCTCCAAAATTTCCTTCTGATGTTTTAGAAGAATTAAAAGATATTCCAGATATCGTAAGAAAAGAAGATAAAATAGGAAGAAGGGATTTAACTGATGAGGTTATTTTTACCATTGATGGTGATGATACAAAAGATATAGATGATGCAATATCAATAAAAAAATTAAAAAACGGTAATTATGAATTAGGGGTGCATATCGCAGATGTATCATATTACGTTAAACCAGGAACTAAACTTTACGATGAGGCCTATGAAAGAGGAACAAGTGTATATTTAGTAGATAGGGTTATTCCAATGCTTCCTCATAAGCTATCTAATGGTATATGTTCTTTAAATCCAAACGTAGAACGTTTAGCACAAAGTTGTGTTATGGAAATTGATTCTAAAGGTAATGTTATATCTCATGATATATTTGAAAGTGTTATAAAATCTAGAATTCAAATGACTTATAACAAGGTTAATAAATGGTTGGATGAAAAAATAATAGAAGATGGTTATGAGCCTTATACTAATGATTTATCTTTAATGAAAGAACTTTCGGATATTTTAAGAAAAAAAAGAGAGTCTAATGGTGCAATAGATTTTGATACCGATGAGGCTAAGATTTTAGTAGATGAAAATGGTAAACCAATAGATGTTGTATTAAGGAATAGAGCCTCTGGTGAAAAAATGATTGAGGACTTTATGATAGTAGCTAATGAAACTGTTGCATCTCACGTATTTTATATGTCGCTTCCTTTTGTATATCGTGTTCATGGTACTCCAAAAGAAGAAAAAATAAATGATTTTTTAGATTTTATAAGTTCTTTAGGATATAAAGTTACTGGTAAAGTAAATCCAAATTATCCTTCTTCAATAGAAAATGTATTAAGTCAATTAAGAGATAAAAAAGAGTATAAAATATTATCTTCTTTGATGTTAAGGGCAATGCAAAAAGCTGTTTATCAGCCTGATAATATAGGACACTTTGGTTTGGCAAGTAAGATATATACTCATTTTACCTCACCTATTAGAAGGTTTCCTGATACAACCGTTCATAGACTTCTTAGAACTTATTTATATGAAAATGATCAAAGTAAAAAAACCATTGACTATTTTAAAGAGTATTTACCACTTTTAACAGAACATGCATCATTAAAGGAAAAAGATGCTGTTGAATGTGAAAGAGAAGTTGAAGATATGAAAATGGCAGAGTATATGATGGATCATGTTGGAGAAGAATTTACTGGTATGATAAGCGGTGTTACCTCATTTGGACTTTTTGTTCAGTTACCAAACATGATAGAAGGATTAGTTCACATAAGTGATATAAAAGGAGATTATTACAATTATGATGAAAAAAGTATGTCTTTAATAGGACAAAAAACAAAAACAAGATACAGAATTGGTGATGAGGTAACGGTAATATGTAAAAGTGCTTCTAAGGAAGAGTCATTTATTGATTTTGAAATAAAAAAAGAAAGCAGTGCAGTAGATGAAGAAGAAAAGGAAATAAAAAAAATGGGTTAAAATATTTTTAATATTAATTTTATTATTAGTGCTTATTATTGTGTTAATTAATTACCAAAAAGATCACAAGAAAAACTTGAGTGATGATAACTCTAATTCTAAAAAAAATCACGTAGTTGTTACTACCACTAAGAAGCCAGATTCAAATGAGCTTAGTCTTGTAATGGTTGGAGATTGTTTAATTCACCGCTTTGTATATACTGATGCTTTAAATAGTGATGGAACGTATTTTTTTGATAAAATGTTTACCGAGGTAAAAGATTTAATACAAGGTCATGATTTAGCATTTTATAATCAAGAAAGTATTATAGGTGGTAAAGAATTAGGATTATCTGCTTATCCTAGGTTTAATTCTCCAGAAGAAATTGGTGATGCAATGACTAACTTAGGATTTAATCTTGTTAGTTTAGCAAATAACCATACTATGGATAAAGGAGAAAAAGGAGTAATAAACTCAGTTAATTATTGGAAAACTAAGCCGGGTGTTTATTATACAGGACAAGCACTATCTTTCGAAGATAGAGAAAATAATATTAAGATTTTACAGAAAAATGGTATTAAGTATGCGTTTTTTGCGTACACTACCGTTACAAATGGTTTATTACCTCCATCTGGCAAAGAGTATTTAACTAATGTTTATTCAAAAGAAAAGGCAGAAAAAGACATTGCAAAAGTAAAAGATAAAGTAGATTTAATAATCGTATCAATGCATTGGGGAGAAGAATATACAACTTATCCTAGTAGTAATCAAAAACAGGTTGCAAAAGAGCTTTCTAACATGGGAGTTAATCTAATTATAGGTAACCATGCTCATAGTTTACAACCAGTAGAAAAGATTAATGATACATTAGTCTTTTATGCACTAGGAAATTTTATTTCAGCTCAAGATACAATAGATAAACAAACGGGAGCTATTGCTTATTTAAATATTAAAAAAACAAAAGATGGTAGGATAGAGTTTAGTGATGTTAAAGCTGATCTTATATATACCTATTTTAAATCAGGCCGTAATTTTAAAGTATATCCATATACAAAATTAGATAATAGTATTTTAAATAACTACGAAACATATTATAATAAACATAAGTCAGTTTTAAATAGATATAATGACATAATTGAGGTGAAATAGTGATAGAAATAAAAAATAAAAAAGCAAACTTTGATTATTTTATTGAAGATACGTATGAGTGTGGAATCGTATTAACTGGTACGGAAATTAAATCAATAAGAAAAGGTAGTGCCAATTTAAAGGATAGTTATGCTAGAATTAAAGATAATGAAGTGTTTTTAATAAATATGTTTATCGCAACTTATGAAGAAGGTAATCGTTTTAACCATGATGAAAGAAGAGAAAGAAAACTTTTATTACATAAAAAAGAAATTTATAAAATAAGGGATAAAATATCTAAAGAAGGATATTCTTTAGTACCAGTAAAACTTTATTTAAAAAATGGTAAGGCTAAAATATTATTAGGCGTTGCAAGAGGAAAAAAACAGTATGATAAAAGACAAAGTATAAAAGAAAAGGAAATAAAAAAAGATATAGAAAAAAACCTTAGTAAATATAAATAAAAGATTCCAAAACGGAATCTTTTATTTTGTTACTATTACAGTTGTTGGTATTCCTCTTGTTTTATGCCTTAAAGCAGAATCAATAGGATCATTTATATAACAGTAATTATCAGTACAATCACTTTTATATTTTAAAGCTTCAGCTTTAGGAAGAATCATAACGGTAGACGTTCCGCCATCTAAGTTTGCAGCGTTAATAGCACCATAATTACTCATTATTTCTGTTAAATCACCCATGCCAGCACCTTTTGTTCTAGTAGAGTTACTATTAACTACTAATAGTAAAATTATACCATCACTTCTTTGACCAATTGCAGTTCTTGCGGCGTATCCCCATCCGCCATTGCCTTTAATGAATGATTTTTTACCGTTAACTATTAAAAATGGTCCCCATGATACTCCATCACGTACGTTCATACTTTTTGCTTTATATGCAGTAGCGTTTTTAATCAGTACTAATTTATTATCATAAGTCATACCTATTAGTCCACCGGACTGTGCATCCGCTGAATAAGTATTATCAGTTATTACCCTGCCATTTGATATGGTAACTCCAGTTGGTCTACCACCAGTTTGATTATCAGGAGCATTACCAAATCCTCCACCATTTACTGCTAATATAGCTTTGTTATTTTCTGCTATTTTAGTTGCGTACTGGCCATATCTTCCAACACCACTAGACACAGCAACTTTTACTTTGCTTGGGTCATATACCGCTGCTAAATAAGCCTTTTGACCATTAACTTCTAATTCAATTATTTTATATTCTGCATCTTTATCTCTTTTTAGTATCTGCTTTTCATACTCATTAGAATAAGTCTCCTCTTTCATATCAATTAAGTTAGTATCAGTATCTTCATCTACTTCTTTAGTATAATTACCTTTAATTACCTTATTAATTTCTTTATCACTATAAAACCATTTACATATGTATTGATGGCTCATCGTATTCATAGACGTAGAAATAAACCAAGTTCTAAACTTATCATTTGGACCATATAATAAAAATATTAAAGATGCACATCCAATTATATAAGCAGTCATAAACAAAGTAAACAAAATTTTTTTAATTTTCTTCTTTTTTGTTTTTTTACTACCACTTTTTTTAATAGTAAAAAAACCTAATATTAATAAATATAAAAATAAAGATAAAATAATATAAATAACATAATTAATTGGTATTATAATTAATTTATTAGAATGAGTTGAAATAATCGTTAAACATATTAAAATTGGCATAAATAATAATGGTAATGTCCGCAACAAAAAAAGTTTCTTATTTTTTTTATGTTCATTAACTTTTATCTCATTAAAATCTAATATTTCAGTATAATTAGAACCCTTCATAGCATCACCAACTTAATTATACGAAATACTACAAAATTTAACAATATTTTTTATAAAATTTATGTTATAATATCAATGTTATTTATAAGGGGCTGTTATTGGGTTCGACGGAAAGTAGGAATCTAAAGTTGCAAGTGGAAGGCACTCCTTACGTGCAAACAAAAATAAATAACAAAACAAATAATTATGCTTTTGCAGCTTGCGCTGCCTAGTCTTTAATAGAAAAAGCGCTTCTTTTTAAGTTTTACTCACGGACTTTTTAAGAGGCTCATTTAAGTGAGTTATATTATTCTTTTTGTTTAGGAAAGAATAACGAATTTTACTAAACTCGTTATTTGGTGGGTATGTTAGTTACCTTTATCATTTAATTAAATTTAATTACTAACTAAACTTGTAGAGACTGTAGTGGAATACTTTTCGGACACGGGTTCAAACCCCGTCAGCTCCACCATTGACATTTCTGTTCGAACTTTTTCGAACTTCTATATAGATAACTTGCAAAAAGTTCTTTTTTATGTTATTATGAATATGTCAAGGAAACTTGCATAAAATAAAAAAGAGGAACATTTGAGTCGCAAGTGAATGTCGCCTCTAAGAATTTAGATTTGACACTCTATCAATGCTGATTGAGTGTCATATTTTTATTGCTATTACCAATAAGGTAAGGAGTAATAAAATGATA
>CANQZW010000013.1 GCA_947628435.1 uncultured Bacilli bacterium
CTATTTCAAGTGAGGTTTGCTTTTTTTGTTGTAAATTAGAAGTTAGGTTGCGGACAACGTCTGCCGTATGTTATAATAAATATATAAAAGCTTAAGAAGGTGTGGTTTTAATGAATAATAACAAAATATTAAATGAGAAAATGATACAAGAAAAAATAAAAAAAGTTAACGGGGCTATGGCACAAGAGGGTATGCCATTAACTAAAGAATTAAAACAAAAACTTTATAATTGTATAATTGGTAGAACTACAACGAAAATAGAAAGAAAAAAATAATAGAAAAATATAGAGGTCTTTATGGATAATAAATATTTATTGTTCAGACGAATTAAGAAAATTATTTAATATATAGTGATATCTTTAAATGCATATTATAGTTAATATGCTTTTTTTAATTGTAAACGAATAAAAATATATTGTTATATAAACAATTGTTTGGTATAATTATTTTAGGAACATTTAATGTGAGTGTCGCTCTCCAATCTTGAAAAAGAAGGGAGGTAGATATTAATGAAAACCAAGACTTTTATCGTAAAAGTTCTGAGGCTCATTGCTATCATTTTGTTACTTTCTACCTTACTGGTGTTAGCAATAAAAAAATAGACACTCAATCAGCATTGATCGAGTGTCTCTTCATTGATTGAGTGTTAAACTCAGTTTAAGAGGCGACATTCACTTGCGAATCTAAATGTTCCTCTTTTTTTATTATATGCAAGGTTTCTTGCTAAATACATATTAACATAAATGCGTGATTTTGTCAAAATTTTGCTTCTTATGCTTTAATTAAACTTTTTAATTGTTTGTTATAAAAAGAATATGTTATAATTATTATGGTGATAAAATGGACGACATAAAAAAAAGAATGGATGAGTTAATTGAAAAAATTAACAAAGCAAGTTATGAGTATTATGTTAATGATAATCCTAGTATTACTGACCAAGAATATGATGATTATTATAGTGAATTATTAAAATTAGAAAGTAAGTATCCAAACCTAAAAAGGGATGATTCACCAACTTTAAGGGTTGGGGGAAAAGTAATAGATAAATTTTTAAAGGTAACTCACGAATCACCAATGCTTTCATTTGATGATATATTTAATGAAGATGAAATAGTTTCATTTGATGAAAGAATAAGAAAAACTTGCCCTAACGCAAGTTATACGTTAGAGCCTAAAATGGACGGGTTATCTGGTTCTTTATTATATGAAAAAGGTGTTTTAGTAAGAGCTGCAACAAGGGGAGATGGACTTGTTGGAGAAGATATAACGCACAATGTTAAAACAATAAAATCAGTTCCTTTAAAACTTAATAAAGAAATAGATATTGAAGTACGTGGTGAAATTTACATGAGTAAAAAGTCCTTTGAAAAGTGTAATAACCAAAGAAAGCAAGATAAAGAGCCTTTGTTTGCTAATCCACGTAATGCTGCGGCAGGATCAGTAAGACAATTAGATAGTTCTGTTGCGGCTAAAAGAGAACTAGACTTTATGGCGTATTTTATTCCTAATCCAGATAAGTATGGAATAAAAACTCAAAAAGAAAGTTTAGATTTTTTAAGGGAACTTGGTTTTGCAACAAATTACAAACTAAATGGTTTAGCTAAAAACGTAAATGAGATAATTAATTATATTAATGATTTACAGCAAAAAAGAAAAGACCTTCCATTTGAAATAGATGGAGTGGTACTTAAGGTAAATAACCTAGATGATGAAGCAAAACTAGGTTTTACCCAAAGGGTTCCGCGTTGGGGAATAGCTTATAAGTTTCCTGCGCTAGAGGTTTTAACAACCTTAAAAGAAATAAAGTTTACCGTTGGTAGAACTGGCAAAATAACTCCTAATGCGATATTTGATCCTGTTCATGTTGCAGGATCAGTTGTATCAAAAGCAACACTTCATAATGAAGATTACTGCTTAGAAAAAGATGTTAAAGTAGGTGACGTAATATCAATTAGAAAAGCGGGAGACGTAATACCAGAGGTAGTAGAAGTGAAAAAAGAAAGAAGAACTGGCAAGGAAATTCCTTTTAAAATGATTGATAAGTGTCCTATGTGTGGTTCTTTATTAGTAAGGGAAGATGCAAATTATTTTTGTAAAAACGAAATGTGTTCTAAAAGAGAAATTGAAGGATTGATTCATTTTGCGTCCCGTGATACAATGAACATAGAAGGTTTAGGAGAAAGAATAGTAGAAGACTTCTATAATATGGGATTTATTAAATCCATTTCTGATATATATAAACTTTATAATCATAAAGAAGATTTAATAGAGCTAGAAGGATTTGGAGAAAAAAGTGTTAATAACTTATTAGAAAGCATTGAAAACTCTAAAGGTAATTCTTTAGAAAAAGTTTTATTTGCTTTAGGTATAAGGCACGTTGGTAAAAAAACTGCTAAAGTGTTAGCTAAAGAATATAAAACAATTGATAACTTAATTGATGCAACCGAAGAAGAACTAACCGTAATAAATGACGTTGGGGAAATAATTGCAAAAAGCGTTAAAGAATATTTTTCTAATGAAAAAAACTTAAGACTAATAGAAGAGTTAAAAAAATTAAACCTAAATTTTAATTATATAAATAGTTCACAAAACGATAAGTTAGAAGGAAAGACGTTCGTTCTTACCGGAACTTTAAAAGAATATAAAAGGGAAGAGTTAACGAATATTTTAGAATCATTAGGTGCTAAAGTAACATCAAGTGTTACTAATAAAACATCTGGTGTTATCGTAGGAGATAAACCAGGTAGTAAATATGATAAAGCACTAAAGCTAGGTGTTAAAATATATAAGGAAGAAGACATTAATACCTTAATAAACTAATGATTTTAAATATAATGCAAACGAAACTTGACAAAATAAAAATTTATGATAATATATACGTCGTAATTTTTATTAGTGTTTGCTTGTATAGGAACATTTATATGCAAGCAAAAAAGGGTTTTGTTTGCATACAAAACTCTTTTTTAGTTTACCAAAAAAGATGTAAAAGAAAGGAAATGAAAGATGACAAAGGAAGAAATATTTAATATTGAAAGAACAAAATATAATTATTTTATGACAGATTCTAAAAAATTCTTGAATAAAACTGCTCTTAATTATGTAATTCCTATTGAAAAAGGAGAAGTTCCTGAAGATGATGTTGATTTAAATAGAAAATATATTTCTGTAAAGATAAGTAAACATGAATTGATCAAAAAAATAAATCAAACAGCAGACGCCCTTGTTGCTTATGGAGTAAAAAAAGGCGATATAATTACAATATGTTCATCAAATACTCCAGAAACTATATATATTGATTATGCTCTAAATAAAATTGGAGCTATACCAAATTATATATACCCTAACTCAACAGTTGAATCAATTAAATATTTTTTAAACGAGGTTGACTCAGAATTTTTATTTTATTTAAATGAACCTGAAATTGAAAGAAATGTAATGGAAGGTATAAAAGGAACTAAAGTAAAAAAAATTATTTCCACCTCAGTATTAGAACCTTTTCCAGAAATTTTTAAAGCTATTGCTAAAAAAGGAAATCGAGAAAAAAATGTAAGAGTAGTAGATGGCAATAGAGAAATTATAACATGGAAGAAGTTAATGGATATTGGCTTGAAAAATAAGGGTATCGCCAAAGAAAATCCATATGAAAAAAATGCAATTTGTAGTTTAGTTCATACTAGTGGAACTTCAAGTATTCCAAAAGCTGTAATGGAATCAAACGAAAATATTAATGCTATTGTTAAAAATTATTATATTTCTGGTCAAAAATTTGAACCTGGAAAATCTTATTTGCAAGTATTACCAGTATTTGTTGAATTTGGAAGAATAACTACCCATACTTCTTTATGTAATGGAGTAGAAGTAATTATCATTCCGGAAATGAATCCCAAGAATTTCCCAGGATTAGTACAAAAGTATAGACCAAATTATACTACAGTTACTCCTTCTCATTGGGGAGCTTTATTGAAAAGTAAAAAATTTGATAAAGAAGATTTGAGTTTCTTTGAACTAGTAGGTTCAGGTGGTGATGGATTTGCTAATGTAGAAGATAGAATAAATAGTTTTCTTAGACAACATAATTGCGAATTAAAAGTAATAGATGGTTATGGGTCTACAGAAGTAACTGCTTGTGCTTTAACAAATTTAAACCATGCTAGAAAATCTGGCTCACTAGGAAAACCTTTAGGAAATACGGAAATAGGAATTTTTGATCCAGATACTGGTGAAAAACTTAAAATAGGAGAAATCGGTGAAATAGCAATAACAGGACCTACGGTAACTTTAGGTTATTATAAAGATGAAGACGAAACAAACAAGGTTTATAAAAAACATGATGATGGTAAAATATGGGTTCATATGGGAGATTTAGGTTTAGTAGATGAAGAAAACTATGGTTTTTATAAAGGTAGAATAAAAAATGTAATTGCAAGAAAATCTTTTAAATTTTCTCCAGTTGAAATAGAAAAAGCTATAGAAACTCTTCCAATTGTGGAAAAATGTAGGGTTGTTCCTATGGTTGATGAAAAAGAAGGTCAAGTTCCAAGTGCTCATATAGTATTAAATAATTATGATAATATAGAAGAAACTTTGACAAAAATTATAGATGTTGTTAACAATACTATTGAAGAATTTCATAGGCCTACAACTTATAAAATTAGGCAAAGTATTCCTTTAACAAAAAATAATAAAACTAATATAAATGCTTTACGCATAGAAGATATAGCATCAATAATTCCTGGTGTAGTATTTTCAAATATAACTCCAATAAAAGATGAATTTTATGATTATGACCTATATATTGAATTTAATCCTAATTTATGCTTAAATAATTATTCTTCAGAAGAAGATATAATTAATTTTATTGAAAATACTATGAAAAGTGAAAATATTTTAGGAAACAAAATTAGATATAAAATAAATTTTGTGGATAAAAAATTTGTAGATTCAAATGTAAAAAAAGTAAAGGGATGTGTAAAGGTTTTATAATATAATTATATAATTTATATTTTTATGCTATAATTTATGTGGAGGTAGTATATGAATTCAACTATATTTTTTTCTGTTTGTAGTTTATTTTATTGTGCTTTATTGATAATAGTTACGTTTATGAATAAAGATAAATCAGACAATCAAAATAAAATGATGAAAATGTTATTAATTGTAAATTTATTTGGTTTGTTATTAGAGGTAACAGGTCTATTTCTTGGCAATAATTATAAGACACACCAACTTTTAAATGATATAGTACTAAAGTTAATGCTCGTATATCATTTATTATGGGTCACATTATTTGTTGCTTATGTTATTGTAATATCTAAAATAGATAATAAAAAGATAAAAAAATATTTTATAATTATAACTGTTGTGTTTTTGATTTCTCTTGCTTATGATTTAACTCTTCCACTTTATTATAACGTTAAAAATGAAGTAATAATATATAGTTCTGGACCAGCTATAAATTTTATATATAATTATTCATTGGGATGTAGTTTAGTATCGTTGTTTATAATGTTTAGATACTTTAAAAAAGGTCAAACATTTAAATATGCTCCATTATTTGCTTTTATATCTTTGGGGGCGGTAGTATCTATGATCCAATCATCTAATCCACAGCTACTTTTATCTGTTTCTATGCAAACATTTGTAACATATTTAATTTTCTTTACAACTAACAGAGCTTTAATATCAAATGAAAATACAGGGAAGGAACATAAATAATGCAACAAAACGTAAGTAATACACTTAGCTTATTTGATAAGTTAACAATTAGATATTATGATTATTTATATACAGCATCTATTGCAAAAGAAGCTACAACTGGTAAAGAAGGTAATGGCGGAATCCTAATAGTTGGGATGATAATAGTAATAGTAGGATTAGTAGGATTTATATTAACTAAGAATAAGAATTAATTATAAGGTATTTATATACCTTATTTTTTTTATTTCCATTTTTTACCAAAAAAGTGTTGACATTTGTAAAAATAAAGAGTATTTTATATTTAAATTATTTGAAGAGGTGAGAAGCATGAGAAAAGAAAGACTCATTTCAAATAATAAAATATTATGTGTTAACTTATTTGTTAGCTTGATTTTCTTATGCTCAATCTGCTCTTTAATCAAATAACTTTAAGGCAGTAACTTTTAAGACAATTCGTCTTGTTAGTTACTGTTTTTTTGTTATATATAGGAGGTGGTTATTTTTGAATGATAAAATATCTATTGATGATTTAATTCAAAGTGTTAAATCTTATAATGCTAGTATGGTTTCCACTATAAGAAAAGCCTATGATATGGCATATAATTTACATAATGGTCAATTAAGACAAAGTGGAGAACCTTACATCATTCATCCTTTAACGGTTGCTTATATTTTATCTGAAATGATGGCTGATGCTGATACTATATGTGCAGCATTACTTCATGATACTTTAGAAGATACTAATATAACTAAAGAAGAAATAGCTGAAAATTTTAATAGTAATGTTGCTAATTTAGTTGATGGTGTAACTAAGATAAGTAAATTAAATTTTTCTTCCAAGGAAGACCAAAATCATGCAAATACAAGAAAAATAATAACTGGAATAACAACTGATGTAAGAATTATACTTATTAAACTAGCTGATAGACTTCATAATATGAGAACGTTACAATTTAAAACCGAATTTAAGCAGAAAGAAAATGCTCTTGAAACTTTAGAAATATTTGTTCCTATGGCTTATTATATAGGAGCTTACAGAATAAAATCAGAGTTAGAAGATTTGTCGTTAAGATATCTAAAACCTGATATGTATAAAAAAATAGAAGAAAAAAAGTTAAAGATTGAAAACGAAAGTGAAGCTTGTTTAAAAGAAATGTTACGTACTATACAATCAATGTTAGAAGATGAGAATATTCCTAATGAGATGAAGGTTAGAACTAAGAATATATATGGAATATATAAAAAATTAGAAGAGGGTGGAAAAATATCCGATATTCATGATTTGCTAGCTCTTAAAATAATGGTTGATGATGTAAATAATTGTTATCAGACATTAAGATTAGTTCATAGTAAATATCACCCAGTTAATGGTAAATTTAAAGATTTTATATGTAATCCAAAAACAAATATGTATAGATCTCTTCATACGACTGTGTTTGCACCAGATGATAGATTAGTACAAACTCAAATAAGAACGTTTGATATGGATAAAATAGCATCGTTTGGTTTGTCAGCTTATTGGGATATTAAAAAAGGTACTGCAAGAGAAGTAATGCAGCAAAGCCTAAAAGATAAGTATCAATTTTTCAATTCATTAGTGGAAATAAATAAGGTTTTTGGTGATAACAAAGAATTTGTTAACCAGGTAAAAAAAGAGTTGTTTGCTAATAAGATATATGTTTATACAACTAAAGGTGAAATTATTGAATTACCTATTGGTTCAACTCCAATAGATTTTGCATATAAGATTCACACTGATGTAGGTAATACTATGGTCGCAGCAATTGTAAATGATGAATACGTAGACATAGATAAACCATTAAGTAACAAAGATAGAGTAAGGATAATAACCGATGATTTATCTTTTGGTCCAAGAGAAGACTGGATAGATAAAGCAGTTACTACTCATGCTAAAAGAAAGATAAGAGAGTTTAATAGAAAGTAGTTGTTAAATATAAAATATAAATATTATGATGTCCATGAAGGAGATGATTTATGTGTGTGAGTATCAAGGTGAAAATGTAATTATTATGCTATGCACAAAGTGTAACATTAATAGCAAAAATTGTTATATTAAATATCCTGGTAATTTTTCACTAGAAGAATTGAAAAAAATTTTCGATAAGATAAAAGATAAATATTCTATTATTTTGAATGAAACAGAATCAATCTTTTTTCCAGAGTATTTAAAAATTAAACGTTGTGGAACCTTTGACCCTAAATTGACAGAATCAAATAAATTTGAATGCTTAGTTTGCAATAATATAACTGTAATAACTCCAGATTTAAATATTTATCAATGTGTTTTTGACATCGATAAAGGGAATGAAATTGGTAGAGTAATAGATGGTAAAATAATGATTTATGATAAATATAAATTACTTAATACGTCTTATTGTAATGTATTGAAAAAATATAAAGGAATTGGAGATCAACTATGAGACAACCAATAGTAGGAATTATTTCAAGCAATGAATTAATAGAAAAAGGAATGTATAAAAAACCAATTCATGATGTGAATGATGATTATTTAAATATGATATATAAGTATGGTGGTGTACCAATTATTATCCCAAATACAAATACTCTTGTTTCACTAAAACCAATTTTAGATAAAATTGATGCTTTATTATTAATAGGTGGTGAAGATGTTTCATATATGTGCTGTTTAGGGAAAAAAAGCAAAAATCAAAGAGATAATTTTGAAATTGAAATATATAATTATTTCAAAAAAAACAAAAAACCAGTATTGGGAATTTGCAGAGGCTTACAAATAATAAATGTAGCTGAAGGTGGGACTTTAAAAAATATTGAAGATAGTAAAGTAAATCATAAAATTGGAACAGATGGATGGATTAATTATCATGAAATAAAAATCATCAATAATACAAAACTAGAAAAATTAATATCTAAAACTGTTTATACAGTTTCATCAGTACATCATCAAGCAATAGATAAATTAGGGGAATCTTTAATAGTATCAGCAACGGCTTCTGATGGTGTTATAGAAGCTATAGAAAGTTCTGACGATGTATTTATAATTGCATTTCAAGGACATATAGAAAAATGCTTAAATAATTATGATGAGTATAGTAATGTTATAGAAAAATTCATAGATGAGGCAAGAAATGGATAAAAAAGAAATTTTGAAATTACCAGTTTATAAAAATCAAATTGATAAGTATTTAACAAAAAAAGATATAGTGACTAATTTTCCACATAATTTTAAAATAAAAGAAGGTTTGGAATATGAATATGCAACAACTTCTGGAACAACATCTGATAGAATGGAAATAATAAGAAAACCGAATTGGTGGAAAGATGAATATAAAAGAACTTATTCAAATGAAAAAAAATTAGAAAAATGTTTAGATGAAAAATTGCATAAAATTATTTTTACAACCGCTCAATGTTCAAATTTGGTGTGTTTTGTGGAAAAGCCTTCAATGGAAAAGAGAACTATCGGTACTACATTATATGTAAATAATACTTTCAATCCTTGGGATTGGACAAAAGAGAATGTGAAAGAAATAATAAAAGAAATAAATTATTTTAAACCATATTATTTAGATGCGGATCCAGTTTATCTTGCAGTATTCTTATATTTAAAAGAAAAATATAAAATTAGAACTAAAATTTTTACTCCATCAATTATCACATTAAGCTATGAATATGTTACAGTTAATCTTAGAAAATATATTTCAAGTTATTTTAAAACTGACATTAGAAATTTGTATGGAACCACTGAATTTGGATATGCTTTTCTTGAGGATGCAAATGGAAAAATGCGTATTTGCAAAGATCTAATTAATATAAAACTTTTACCAATTAATGATGATAAAAATAATAATATTTACTCAATAATAATAGATAGCTATAAAAATGAATATATGCCACTTTTAAATTATAAAGTTGGAGACCTTGTTCAAGCAACGACAGACGAATATAAAAACTTTAATAAAGATGGAATTGTAAGTAAAATGGCTGGAAGAAAAAACGATTTGATTGATAATAAAATATCGTTTTCAATGCTTGATGATATTATTAGTAGCGTTTCTAGTGAAATATTACTTTATCAATTTTATTTTATTGATCAAAATATATGTAATTTTAAGTATATAACATTGGATGACTCTGAAATACCAGAATCTGAGAAAAAAGATATAACTAATAAACTTAAAGATATGGGATTAAATATTTCAATAACATTTAATAAAGTTGAAGAAATATCACCAGAAATGTCAGGAAAATTTTCAATCTTAAAAAGAGGAATATAATATATGAAACATAATATCAGAAAAGATTTTCCAATGTTAAAAAGTAATATAATTTATTTTGATAATTCTTCAACTTCTTTGAAACCATTTAGTGTACTTGATAATATTACTGAATTTTATACAAAATATACTTCAAACGCATATAGAGGTAGTTATATTAATTCTGAATATGTTTCATTAAAAATAGATGAAACTAGAGAGCTTGTTGCAACGTTGCTAAATTGTTCTCCTAGAGAAGTTATTTTCTCTTCAAACTGTACTGATTCAATAAATCAACTTGTAAGAATGTTAAATGTAAATAAAAAAAATAAAATTATTTGTTCAATGTTAGAGCATCATTCAAATTTTCTTCCTTGGTTAAATAATGCAAATATATTAATTGTTAATTTAAAAGATGATGGTACAATAAATTTATCAGAATTAGAAAGGTTATTAAAAGAGAATAAAGTTAAATTAGTAAGTATAACAGCTTTGTCAAATGTTACAGGTAATGTTCAGCCAATTAAAGAAATTTGCCAAATTTCTCATAAATACAAAGTTTTTGTAAACTTGGATTGCTGTCAATTTGCACCACACTATAAAATAAACGTGAAAGATATTGATTGCGATTTTTTGACTTTGTCTGCTCATAAAATGTGCGGGCCAAGTGGTTTGGGTATAATATATGGTAAAAAGGAATTATTGCTAAAGTGTAAAAAAGCTAAATATGGTGGTGGAATGGTTGACAGAATTGTTAATAATGAAGAGATTAGATATAAAGAAATTCCATATTGTTTTGAGGCGGGGACACCTGCAATAGAAAATATTTTAGGATTTGCAAGTGCGATAAGATACTATCTATCATATGGTTATGATAATATTACAAAAAGAAACAAAGAATTAAATGATTATTTCTATAAAAAAATATTGGCAAGTAAAAATATTGAATTAATTTTTCCAATTTCTAAAAATCATGCTCCAATTTTTACTTTTAAATTAAAAAATAGGGATTTGAATCTAAATTATGTTGCGAAGATTTTATCCGATTCTGCTAATATTTGTGTTTCTTCAGGCTATCAATGTTGTCAGCCATTATATAATAGCGTTAAAGAAAAAGGTGGAATAAGAGTATCTTTGCAGTTTTATAATACTGAAGAAGAAATAGATTATTTTTTCAATATAATAGATAATTTAAAAATATAAGGAGGTTTGAAGATGGAATATAAATTATCAGTAGGATTTAATGGAAATCTAGAGCTGTTAGAAAAGATGTATGAGGATAAAGAGAATAAAATAGGGACACTTTATACAGGAGGTTATCTTAAAGAAGTGACTAGTGGAAGGTATCAACACAGTAAGAATGAACAAGAATTAGAAAAAATAGTTGAAGCTGTTCATAATAAAAATTCAAGATTAGCCGTAACATTAAATTCACCATGTAATATTCCTCCTCTTTCCGAAAAACAGTGGTGGGGAAATGTAAAAAACTATTTGAAAAATTTAGAGTCAATTGGAGTTGATACTGCTATTATTGCTCATCCATTTATAATGTCTCTTGCAAAAGAAAATACAAATTTAAGTGTAGCTGCATCAATAATTTGCGATGTTAATACTCCACGTGGTGCATTATATTATGAAGATATGGGGGCTGATATAATAGTTCCATCATCTTCTATTAATTATGATTTAGATCAACTAAAAAAAATAAAATCAAATTTAAAAAAGGCTAAATTAGCATTGTTAGTTAATGAAGCCTGTTTAGGAAACTGTCCTTGGAGAAGATTTCATCAAAATGCCTTATCACATGCTGATAGAAAAGAATATGATTTAGATTATGCAATGAGTTGTACAAATTTGTATAAAAAAAACCCGTATATGATGTTAACAAATAATGTTGTACGACCAGAAGATCTAAAGAAATATGAAGGAATCAGTGATATGTTTAAATTAGTTGGAAGAACTACTGATCAGAAAACGTTATTAAAAATGATTCATGCATACTCAACTGAATCATATCACGGAAATTTAGTAGAAATAGTTGATAAAGGATTTAGTGAATTTATAAATTTACCAAACAATCAATTAGATTCATTATTTGAGCAAAAGTCAAATTGCATTAAAAATTGTCAAAATTGTTCTAATTGCAAAACTTTATATAGAAAAATAAATAAATGAGGGGATATATATGGAAAGATTATTAAATTTGGAAGCAACCTCTTATTGTAATGCTAATTGTAGTATGTGCCCTAGAGATTGTGTTAAAGACTACGGATATATTTCTCTAGATACTGTTGATCAATTAATTGAGAAAGTGAAAAATTATTTGTGGTATGAAATTTCGATTTCTGGCAGAGGAGAACCTACATTTCACCCACAATTGATACAAATAATAAAAAAGCTAAAAGCTTTAAAAACAAAAATATCAGTTGTTACGACAACTGATGGAATTAAGAATACAACATATAAACAATTAATTGATGAATTGGATATTATGAGAATATCTGTAAGTTCAATAGATGAACAAGTTTTTAAAAAGATTCATAGAGGACTAAATTATAACAAGATTTGGGCAAATATTAACAAATTAGTAAATTATAATCCTAAAAAATTGCATATTCATTTAGTTGGTGGTGAAGAAACATATTCAACACTAGAAAGAACTATATCATTTTTTAAGACTAATGATGTTAACAGTATTTATTTATTGCCATTATGGAATAGAGGAGGAAATGTTGAAGAACAAAAAATCTTAGATTTGAGAAAGCAAATTGTAGAAAAATATAATATTTTTTATTCGGAAGATGAATATTTAGATGAAACAAAGGTTAGAAATTTAACAAATACAAATTATTGTCCAATAGGTGATACAAGTATTTCTGTAAATTATAAAGGTGATATGATTGGTTGTTTTCAAGATTTTGAAAATTTAACTAAAATTTGTAGTGTTAAAGACGATACAAATTTCATAACAGAAAGGGCTAAATTATTAAAAAAAATGCCAGTTTGCAGAAGCTGCAATTTTTACAATCAGGCTCGAAAGTAATGTTTAATGGAGTATTTTTATGGAAATAAAACAATATTTTATTGAAGAATATATTGATAAATTTAGTGAAAATGATTATATAGGTGTTGAGATTGAAATGCCCATAATTAATCTAAATTTTCCTTATATTGTTGAAAGTCAAGTGGTTGAAGGATTATTCTCGACCTTTCTTAGTAATAACGACTTTGAAATAAAAAATTATGATAACGACAAAAATGTAATTTCAATAAAAAATATAAAAACTAATGATACAATATCTTTAGAATATTCTTTCAATACAATCGAATTATCATTAGGAAAAGAGTTGTCGATTGATAAATTAAAAGAAAAATTTGATTTTTATTACGATACTATTAAAAAATATTTGAAAAAATATGGGTACGAAATATATTGTGGTGGTATAAATCCTAATTATCATTGCATAAATAAAACGTGTTTAAATCAAGATAAATATAAGGTTATTGAAAGACTATTGGATAATAGTGATAATAGCAAATTATATAATCAATTTTGTTCCTATTGTTGTAGCATACAAACTCATATTAATACATCTAAAGATAATATTGTAAATTTGATAAATATGTTGACAAAAGTGGAAATCAATAAAAGTAAAATGTTTTCAAATTCATATATGAAAGAAACTAATTTGAAAAATAGTAGAAAATATTTATGGGAAAATAGTAATTTTGGTCCTCTAAATATTGGAACAAATCCAAATTATAATAATTTAGAAGAACTAATTCAAGATTATTCAAAACGAAATTTGTTTTTTGTTGAAAGAAATGATAAGTATCTTCTTTTTGCTGAAAAACAACCAATTAATAAATATTTTGATAAAAAGAGGGTTAAAGCAACTGATGAAAATGGACAAGTTTATTATTTGATACCTTCATTTTCTGATTTTAACAATTTCAGATCATATAGAAGTGTTGAATTGACAAAATATGGCACATTAGAAATTAGAAGTGATTGTACTCAATCGAAAAAAAATATATTTAAATTAATTGCATTTAATGTTGGAATATGTAAGAATCATTTAGAAATATTAGAACATTTGAATATAAATAAAAAAATTACAAATGAAAAATTAATAGAATTATGTATAAAAGGTTTGAAAATGCGTAAATATGGCGAGGAAAAGTATATGGAGGAGAGTAATGACTAAGAAAAAAATAGGTATTTGGATGTATGAGAATGATAATGGAATAAACATAAAGAAAAAACTTGTTTCATCATTAATAAATATGGGGTATGAAGTTTATTCAAATTTTGATATGAGAGAATGTTATCTAAAAAATGGACAAGTTTACGCAAAAGATGGATATTGTTTGTCTGATGTTGACATATTTTATCATATGAATGCTGATGAACAAAATCAATATCAAAATGATATATTAAGATTATTAGAATTATCAGGGGTACATGTATTTAATGATTATAAATCGTTCATATATTGTAAAGATAAGGTTATAAGTAATTTGCTTTTGAGAAAAAATGGTATTTTAGTACCCCCTTCAATGTTAATAAATAATAAACTTACAAAAGGAGACTTAAAAAAGATAATAGATGAATGGGGAACAGTAATTGTAAAGCCAAGAGCAAACCATGGTGGTAAAGGAATAATTAAGATTGAAAATTTTGAACTCTTTTGTGATTTTTATGAGGCTACGAAATTATTCACAAAAGATTATTATTTAGAAAAGTACATACCTTTTGAATATCATGATTATAGAGTAGAGGTTTTTAATGGCGAAGTTATTGGAACATATTGCCGCGGAAAATGTGGTACATACAAAACGAATATTTCTTCTGGAGGTTCAATGGAAGACATTATAGTACCAGAAGAATTTAAGAAAATTGCATTAGAAGCTGCTAAAACGCTTAACGTAACAACAACTATTGTAGATATGATTTTATCAAAGGAAGACCAAAAAATATATGTTCTTGAAGTTAATCCTATAATGGGAATATTTTTGGAAGAGGGTATGAAAGCTGGTACAAAAATGCCAATTCAAACAAAAATTCCTGAAACATTTAAAACTGATAAAATTAAATTAGAAAAAATAATTGATTATATAGATAATTATTTAAAAAGCAATTAGAAGTATAATAAGAGATGATTATATATTTATAATTTGTTTTTTAAAAGTTTAAAGAAAAAAATTCAATATAAAAAAAGATTTTGTGATTATTGCAGGTTTCTGTGCTGTTGAAATAAAACAATAAATAATAAAAATTGCTAAATTTTTAAAGGAGATAGTAATTAATATTTTAAGGGATAGAGCATTTAATTCTAGTCATGCTGCTAGTAATAATCATATGATTGAATCTATTTGTTGTGGCATATCGGCTTTTGTCTGTAATGGATTAATTATAGAAGTTCGTGATAATGCTAATGAAGCATTGTACGATAATGAACAAGCTGTAACGATTGTCTAATTTGAAAATATATGTAAAAAATAAGAAAAAAATAAATTGCTATTTATGTTAAATTTGCTTGAACTCATTGACTAAAATTAATTCTATGCTATAATATACAAAAATTTAAAAATTTAAGGGGGAATACTTATGTTAGACAAGAGATTTAGTCTTGAAAATGAAAAAGAAATGCAGAAGCTATGGGAAGAAAAGGAAGCCTATAAATTTAAAGGTGTAGACGAACGATCAATTTATTCAGTTGATACACCTCCACCAACAGTAAGTGGTAAATTACATGTTGGACATATATTCTCATTCACTCAATCTGAAATGCTTGTAAGGTATCACAGATTGAAAGGCGAAAATGTATATTATCCATTTGGCTTTGATGATAATGGTTTACCAACGGAAAGATTGGTTGAAAGGGAAGAAGGTATATTTGCAAAAGATTTACCTAGAAGTGAATTTATCGAAAAATGTACTGCAACAAAAGATAAATATATTAAAGAATTTCAAGATTTATTTAAGCGTCTAGGAATTAGTGCCGATTGGAATTTGAGTTACGATACTATAAATGAATTATCTAGAAAAATTTCACAAAAATCATTTATAGATTTAGTTAAAAAAGGAAAAGCTTACAGAAAGGAAATGCCAGTATTATGGTGTCCTTGCTGTCGTACTTCCATTGCCCAAGCAGAACTTGAAAATAAGGATGTAAAAAGTTATTTCAATTACATTAATTTTTCGGTTGATAATAAAGTTTTAGAAATTGCTACAACAAGACCAGAATTTTTAGGTGGATGCGTTGCAATATTTGTAAATCCTAATGATGAAAGATATAAAAATTTAATTGGAAAAACTGCTATTGTTCCATTATATAATAATCAAGTTCCTATTATTGCTGATGATAAAGTTAAAATAGAAAAGGGTACAGGTGTAGTTATGTGCTGTACATTTGGAGATCAAACAGATATGGAATGGCAAAAAGAGTACAATCTTCCAATCAAGAAGGTAATACAAGCAGATGGAACGATCAATCCAGATGTTGCTATAATTGGCGGCATGAAAACAATTGATGCAAGAATGAAAATTATTGATGAATTACAGAAACAAGGTTTATTGGTAAAGAGTGAAAAAATTGAACATTCTGTAAGTACACATGAAAGATGTGGAAATGAAATAGAAATAATTAATTCCCCACAATGGTATATTGATATTTTAAATATAAAGGATGATTTGATTAAAGCTGCTGATGAAATTAATTGGCATCCAGAATCTATGAAATCTAGATATTTAGATTGGGTTAACAATTTGAAATGGGATTGGTGTATCTCAAGACAAAGATATTTTGGAGTACCATTCCCAGTATGGTATTGTAAGGAATGCGGAAATGTAATTATGCCTGAAGATAAAGAATTACCATTAAATCCATTAGAACATAACCCACAGGATGCTTGTAAGTGCGGATGTAAAGAGTTTATTCCTGAAACAGCCGTAATGGATACATGGGCAACTTCATCTGTATCACCATTTATTAATATGAAATATGGTGAGAATGATGAGAGAAAATTTTTATATCCTATGAGTATGAGAAGTCATGCACATGAAATAATAAGAACATGGACATTTTATTCAATTGTAAAAAGCCTATATCATACTGGACAAGTACCTTGGAAAGATTTAATGATTTCGGGATTTGTACTTGCTAAAAAAGGTGAAAAAATAAGTAAATCTAAAAATAATGCTAAAATGTCTCCTAATGATTTACTAGATATTTATGGTGCAGATATGATAAGATATTGGACTGCATCAAATAAATTAGGAACGGACACATGGTTTGATACAAAAGATATAGAAAGTTCAAAGAGATTTATGAATAAACTATGGAACTCTGCTAGATTTGTAGATATGCACATCAAAGATGCTGATTTAAGCCAGAATGCAGAATTACAATCTATTGATAAGTGGATAATTTCTAGATGTCATGAAATATTTGAAAAATATCAGCAACAAATGGAAAATTATGAAATGGGATTAGCAAGACAAGAAATTGATAAATTTTTCTGGAATGATTTATGTGATAACTATTTAGAAATGGTAAAAGAAAGATTATATAATCCTGATAATAAATATAAAGATTCTCAAAAAGCTGCTCAACAAACTCTAGCAACTGTATTTCTTGAAGTATTAAAAATGTATTCACCTTTTGTTCCTCACATTACAGAATATATTTATCAAGAATTATATAAACCTAAACTTAAGGATGAACTTCTTTCTACAAGTCAATTTTCAGAATTGCCTTATGATAAAAAGTATATAGAATTTGGTAATGCAATAAAAAAAGTTGTTGGAGATGTTCGTAAATATAAAACTGAATGTAATTTATCAATGAAGGAGCCAATTGAAAAATTAAAAATATCAACGTCTCTAGATAATATTAGATGTTTAAGAGATTCAATTTTAGATATTCAAAGTTGTACTCGTGCTGAACATATAGATATTGAAAAAAGTGACACAACAGAAGTATTAATTACAGGAAAAAAGATTGATGATAATTATGTGGAGGAGACAAAAGAAACTTCAATTCAAGAAGATTCAAAAGTTATGAAACTTATTAGAAAGGATAAGAAAAACCAATAAAACTTATCTTTTTTTTAACAATCTATCTAATTTTCTTGAATAAATAAGGAAAATTTGATATAATGCTTATAACTGCTGAGAACAAGAGAAGTAGATTACTAATTTATTATAGAGAGTAAATGGTTGGTGTGAATTTGCATAATAGGTAATTGAAAGTAGCTTGGGAGCATATTTTCTGAACATTAGTAAGAAATTACGTATTGCTGCGTTAAAGCGTTAAGATGCATATTATTTTAGTAATATGAATTAAGGTGGTACCGTGGACTTTAAGTTCATCCTTTGATTAGGATGGACTTTTTCATATGAAAGGAAGAAATTAAAATGTTAGATAAAAAGTATAATTCACTTGAAAAAGAAGAAAAATGGTTAAATTATTGGAAGGAAAATAAAATATTTGAATTTAAACCAGACCAAAGAAAGATATACTCAATAGATACACCTCCACCGACAGTTAATGGAAAAATACATATTGGACATATATTTTCTTATTCACAAGCAGAAATGATTGCAAGATATAAAAGATTAAGAGGATATAATGTATTTTATCCGTTTGGTTTTGATGATAATGGATTGCCAAGCGAGAGATTAGTAGAAAAAGAACAAGGCAAGAAAGCCCATGAGATTGGTAGAGAAAATTTTTCTAAATTATGTTATGAGACAACAGACAAGTATGAAGAGGAATTCCAGGATTTATTTTCTAAACTTGGTGTAAGTACTGATTGGAATATGCACTATAAAACTGTAAGTCCATCTACAATAAAAATAAGTCAGAATTCATTTTTGAATTTGATAGAAAAGGGACATTGTTATCATAAAGAAAGTCCAGCACTATGGTGTAATGAATGTCTAACATCTATTGCCCAAGCTGAACTTGAAACAAAAACAATTAAGACAACATTTAATTATATAAATTTTGAGACTGTTGAAGATGGTGAAAAATTTACGATTGCAACAACAAGACCAGAATTAATGCCAGCTATTGTTTGTGTATTTGTAAATCCCAATGACGAAAAACACAAACATTTAATTGGAAAAACTGCACATATTCCAGTAATTAATGTTGATGTTCCAATTATGGGTGATGAAAAAGTTGCAATTGATAAAGGTACAGGTGTAGTTATGTGCTGTACATTTGGAGATCAAACAGATATAGAGTGGTGGAAAAAATATAATTTACCACTTAAATATATTTTTACTAATGATGGAAAGATAATTGATTCTGTGCCTAATTATGGAGGCTTGAAAATAAAAGAAGCAAGAAAACAAATTGTGGATGATTTACAAACTGGTGGATACATTGTTAAAATTGAAGAATTAGAACACGAAGTACAAACACATGAAAGATGTGGTAGAGAAGTAGAATATACAGTAATGAAACAATGGTTTATTGATATAATGAATCACAAAGAAGATTTCTTAAAAATTGGAAATGAAATTAATTGGTATCCATTACACATGCATAATAGATATGAAGAATGGGTTAATAATGTTGCATGGGATTGGTGTATCTCAAGACAAAGATATTTTGGAGTGCCATTTCCAGTATGGTATTGTAAAGAATGTGGAGAGCCTATATTTGCGTTAAAAGAACAATTGCCAGTCAATCCATTAACTGATAAGCCGATAATTAAAAAATGCTCCAAGTGTGGATGCAAAGAATTTATACCGGAATCTGATGTTATGGATACATGGGCAACTTCTTCAGTTACTCCACTTATTAATATGAAATATGGTGAAAACGATAATTATGAATCAATTTTAAAACCTATGAGTTTGCGTAGTAATGCATCTGAAATAATAAGAACATGGGACTTCTATACTATCGTAAAAAGTTACTATCACTTTGGTATTAGACCATGGAATAATGTTATGATTTCAGGATTTGTTATGGCGAATAAGGGTGAAAAGATAAGTAAAAGTAAAGGAAATTCGAAAGTTGAACCCTTAAATTTAATAAAACAATATTCAGCAGATGTTGTAAGGTATTGGGCCGCCTCTGGAAGACTAGGAACAGACATTACTTTTAGTGAAGAAACTTTACTTCGTGGTAAAAAATTAGTTAACAAAATATGGAATGTTTCTAAATTTATTCAAATGCATCTTGAAAATTATCAGAATAAAGAATTTAATGATTTTGAATATGTTGATAAATGGATTTTAGGCAATTTTATCAAAATGGAAAAAGAATATTTAAAATATTTAGATAGTTATGAAATAGGATTAGCTCTAAATATTTTAGAAAAGTTTTTCTGGAATTTTTGTGATAATTATATAGAAATAGTTAAACATAGATTGTATAGACCAGAAGAATTTGGTGAACAAGCAAGATATTCCGGTCAAAAAACAATTTATATATTACTTTATAAATTATTACAGGATTTTAGTATTTTCTTTCCATTTATCACTGAAGAGATATATCAGGACTTATATCATGATATGAAATCAATACATATTACAGAGATTAAGTCTTTGGATTATTCATTTGATGATGAAGTCTTAAATGGTGATATAATGTGTGAAATAATAAGTGCAATAAGAGGAGAAAAATCTAATAATAATTTATCATTAAAAACAATTGTTAAAGAATTAAATATGGATTGTTCTGCCAATATAAAAGAGTCAATCAGAAAATCTGAAAAAGATTTTAAAGCAACATTATTTATAGAAAACTTAATTTTAAATGATATTGAAAAAGATTATGAAATTAAAAATATTGTTTTAGATATTGAAAATTCATAATATAATTTGCAACTAATTAATTTTGTTGATTGACTTATCGCTATTCCACACAGTAAATACACTGCTAGGTCGGTGTGATGCACTAACTAGATTATGTGTAAAGGAACACTACAATATCATAAGTTTAAGGAAATATATAAGAAATTAGAATCCTTAAATAAAATTGTGTAAATAGGAAAGTTTTAAAACATACTTTAAATATTAATTAAATATATTTGGAGGCAAATGATGAGTAAAGTTATAGATTTTAAGGATTACTATAAAGCTTATGAAAAAAGATATGAGCAAGTACACGAAAAAAATATGTTATGGGCATCTAAAAGAAATACGCCTGATGTAATTGATTTTTTAAATAAATATAAAGTTTCCAAAAAAGATAAAATACTTGATTTGGGTTGCGGAGAAGGTAGAGATGCTATTTACTTATTAAAAAATGGTTATAATGTGTTAGCACTTGATTATTCAAAAGAAGCAATAGATATGTGCAAAAAATTATCTGATAATAAATATAATTCAAATTTTAAACAATTTGATATAATGGAAGATAGATTGGATGAAAAGTTTAAGTATATATATTCTATAGCAGTTTTACATATGTTTGTTTTAAAAGAGCATCGAGATAAATTTTTATCGTTTGTTAGAACTCATTTAGAAAAAGACGGACGTTGTTTAATATGTGTTTTAGGAGATGGTAAACAAGAACATACATCAGATATAAGGGATGCTTTTAAAGATGCAAGGCGTGTTGTTATGAATAATGATGTGAATTTAAATGTTGCTACAACATCTTGTAGAATAGTAAAATGGGAAGATTTGGAAAACGAAATATTAGAAAATAATTTAATTATTGAAAATAGATGGATATCAAAAGTAATTCCAGAATTTAATAATTGTATGTGCGTAGTAATAAAAGCAAAAGAATAATTAAGAAGAAAGGTTGTTATATGAGACAAGATATTAAAATAATAACTGATAAGTATAAGTTTAAAGTAAGAGTTTCTGGTGTGTTTATATCTGATAATAAAATATTAGTTAACAAATATGATGAAAACTCTTATTGTTTACCTGGTGGTTATGTAGAAATAGGGGAAACATCTGAAGAAGCAATGATTAGAGAATTAAAAGAAGAAATCAATTTAGATTTTAAAATAGATTCATTTATGGGTGTAATAGAAAATTTCTTTACTAATTTTAAAAAACAAAGAACTCATGGGATTGATTTTTATTACAAAGTAAGTTTAGTAGATAATAATGATTATAATAAAATTGACTACGACAGAATTGAAAATGACAAAGAAGGATTGGTCAATCATCATTTTAAATGGATAAATTTAGATGAACTTAAAGATTGTAATTTATTACCTAAAGAAATAAAAAATGAAATAATAAATAATAAAGAAACATTTCATATTATAATTAGAGAATAGATTATAAAGATAATGGATGGTGATAATTATGGAGCTATTTCTAACAAGTAATATTGGTGGATATAAAAAATTAATGATATAAAAATTCCAACTTCTTTTGATAACTCAAATAAATTTTTAGAGAATTTGAAATATAAAATAAAAAAATATAATAAATTTATTTATATTCCAAGTGATCCTAATGATTATGAAAAAAATGATAAATATATAGATTTATACGTAGGTGCTTTAAATCTTTCTGGTATAAAATTCAAAAAATATATTGTACTAGATTGTAGAAATTTGGACCATATTAAAGAAATTTTAGAAGATAGTTCTTTGATTATTTTAGGTGGAGGAGATGCATATAAACAAAATCAATTTTTTAACAATATAGATCTATCAAAATATTTAAAAAATATTGATTGTTGTATTGTTGGAATTAGTGCTGGTTCTATTAATTGCTCAAAGGTTGTTTTTAATAGTCCTGAGACGGAAGAAGATCTTAAAAAGCCATATATTTTAAAGGGATTAGATTTAACTGATGTTAATATCGAACCACATTTTAATGAAACAAGAAGCAAGGTTCAGCAAGATGCTATAATCGCCGAATCCTTTAATAGAAAAATATATGGTTTAGAAGATGGCTCGTATATATTAAATAATAAAATATACGGAAATTGTTTCTTAATTTTTAAAGGAAAAATTAAAAAAATATGTGATAATGATAAAACAACACATATTGACAATAATTAATTGTGTAAAAATAATTATCATAATAGAATGATAACTATGTCTAAGAAAATAGATAAGTAAAATAACAAAAAAGTATGATATACTATAATAGTAATTGTGTATGATATACTATAATAGTAATTGAATGTTGATTAATAAAAGTAGTTAGATTATATTTATAAAGAGAGCTTATGAATGGTGAAAATAAGTTAAATATTTTCATAACGAATTACATATTATGAATTCAATCGGTGATGACCGTTATAACGAAGAGTGCATAATTTTAATTATGAATTAAGGTGGTAACACGGATATGATTTCGTCCTTTGAAATATATTTGTGTTTTTATTTTTAGAAAGGACTAGTTATATGACAAAAAGAGAAAAGATTGAATTAATACTAAGAAGAGGAGTGCAAATTTTTAATGAGGATTCATTAAGAAAAAAATTAGAAAGTGATAAAAAATTGATCGTTAAATTTGGTGCTGATCCATCAAGACCTGATTTACATTTAGGTCATACGGTATCATTAAGATTATTAAAAGATTTACAAGATTTGGGTCATGAAATAGTATTTGTTATAGGTGACTTTACTGCTATGATTGGAGATCCTAGTGGCAAATCAAAGACAAGACCTTCTTTAACTTTTGAAGAAACAAGAAAAAGTGGAGAAACGTATTTTAATCAAGTTACAAAAATTCTAGATCCTAGTAAAACTAGAATAGTTTATAATAGTGAGTGGCTTAGTAAAATGACATTCGAAGATGTAGTAAAATTAACTGGAAATTATACGGTAGCTAGAATATTGGAAAGAGATGATTTCAATAATAGATTTATAAATAATATACCGATAGGTATTCATGAATTTTTATATCCACTTATGCAAGGTTATGATTCCGTTGCTTTAAATGCTGATATAGAAATAGGTGGAACAGACCAAACTTTTAATTTGTTAGTAGGAAGAGAATTGCAAAGAGATTATGGCCAAGAGCCTCAAGATGTTATGGTTTTACCATTACTTGTTGGTTTGGATGGTAAAGAAAAAATGAGTAAGTCATTAGGAAATTATATTGGCATTGATGAACCACCTGAAATTATGTATGAAAAAGCAATGAAAATTCCTGATAATATATTACTTGAATATTTTAAATTGACTACTGATATAGATTTAAATGTTGCTGAAAAATTAATCAATGAAGATATAATCAATGCTCATAGGGAATACGCTAAAGAAATTATAAGAATGTATCATGGAAATCAGTTCATAAAACAAGCGGAAGAAAGATATAATACGGTTGCTGAAGGTGGTATTCCACAAAATATTGAAGAATTTGAAATTTCAAAAAAATTATTAGATGATGGTATTTTACTTACCGAATTATTATATATTTCAAAATTAGTACCTTCTAAATCAGAAGGAAGAAGAATGATTGAGCAAAATGGTATAAGCTTGAATGGTCAAAAAGAAAATAATGTAAACAAAAAAATATCAAATAGTGATTTTGTAAATAATATAATTATTATTAAAAAAGGTAAAAAGCAATTTAAAAAGATAGTATTAAAATAAATAGGAGAAAAATGAAAAAAGAATTAGAAGTTACTGTAAAAGTTAATTGTAGTTATAAAGAGTTGCATAAAAAATTATTAGATAATGGTTTTTCTATTAAAGAAGAATATGAAGTAAATGATGTATACATGATTGATAAAAATATTGATATTAAAAAGTTAAAAAAGTTAGAAATATTAAGTAAATGTATATTAGTAAGAGATATAGTAGGTTATGAAAAACTATTATTATACAAATACAAAAAATATGATGTTAATGAAAATATTATTGAACAAGGAAAAGTAAAATGTCCTATTTTGGATATAGATAATGCCATAAAATTTATGGAGAGCATAAATTATTATACTTTATTTAATATAAATGATATATGCACTGTATATGCCAATGATGATATAGAATTAGTCGTTCAAAGAGTAAATGGAAAATACATTTTTATTGAAATGGAAGATAAAGCAGAGTTTATAAATAGAAAATTTAATTCTATAAAGGAAATGATTAAGTTTATTAATAAATATGATATACCTTTTGAAAGAGATAACTACTTTGTAAAGAAAGCAGAAATAATATTAGATGAAACTTTAAAATAATTAATGGTATAAAATTGCTTGACAAAAAATATCAATATTGTTATTCTTTTAACAAGAAGTGAGTTTGAGTAAAGATTTATATCTTAGCCTCAAAGGGTATTTACCTACACGTACTAAAAGCACGGAGTCACTAAAAGTGATTTTCTGTGCTTTTTATATCTAAAAAAAGAAGGTGATAAAATGATAAGGTATAGTAATGAAGAAGGTTTTATAAAACCAAAAGGAATAAAAAGATTGAATAATGAAGGCTATGTAAGTAATTTACCTGAAACTGCTGTTGGAGTTTTTTCTAGTCATTTATATGAAGATGTTATAAGTAAATTTCCATGTGAGGCTATTGGGATTTTATCAACTGCAAATATGGAAAGAAAAGTGTACAAGTTAAAATATAAAGATAAAGAAATAACTTTCTTTATGGCTGGAGTAAGTGGCCCTTGGATAGCATCGGACATAGAAGAACTTCATGTATCTGGAGTAAATAAGTTTATAATTTTTGGTAATTGCGGAGTTTTAGATTCTAAAATAGAAGATTGTTCTATTATAATTCCAACTAAAGGGTTTAGAGAAGATGGAACTAGTTATCATTATGTTGATTGCGGTGATACCATTGATATGAATTTAAAATATAAAGATGAGTTTATTGATATATTAAAAAAGTATAATTTTAATTATACTGAAGGTTATACTTGGACAACTGATGCTATTTATAGAGAAACTAAAGAAAAAATTGAGTATTATAGAAAAAATGGTGCGGTTTGCGTAGAGATGGAAGGTGCTGTTATAGCAGCAGTATGCAAAAAATTAGGAGCTGATTATTTCACTTTTTACTACGCAGGGGATAATTTAGATGCCGCAGTTTGGGAAGAAAGAAGCTTAAATGGATTAACAAAGCTGGATAAGAAAAAAGAGGTTATGACCTTAGCTTTGGAATTATCTAAAAAAATATCTAGATAAATATATGATAATTTAATAAAAAAGAAAGGTGATAAAATGAAAGATTTAGGAACAAAAAATTTAGAAACAAAAAGGTTATTATTAAGAAAATTTAAAATAGAAGATGCTCCATTAGTATACGAAAATTGGTGTAATGATCCTGATGTTGCTAAGTATGTTACGTGGCAACCTCATAAAAGTGTTGAAGAAACTAAGGAATTGTTAGAAGAATGGATAAAGTCTTATGAAAGTAATAGAACTTATAAATGGGTTGCAGAGCTAAAGGATACTAGCGAAATAATAGGTTCAATAGATGTTGTATCTAAAAAAACTTTAGATCACGGAGCATGCGAAATAGGTTATTGTTATGGTAAAAAATATTGGGGTAAAGGATATGCTAGCGAATGTTTAGATGCCGTAATAAAGTATTTATTTGATGAATGTGATGCTTATGTTATTTCTGCAAAGCATTGCTCTTTAAATCCTGCAAGTGGTAAAGTAATGCAAAAGTGTGGTCTCAAATACGAAGGTACTTTAAGGGGTAGGTATGTTGATCCGGATGGTAAACGTAATGATATACTATCATACTCTATAACTAAAGAAGAATATAAAAGTAGATAAAGTTACATAAAATAGTTATTTTAGATTTTTTAAATATTGTCTTTATGTTTTAATAAATTAAAAAGAGGTAAGTTGTGTAAAACTTACCTTTTTTATATAACCATAATAGGTATTTTAATTATTATTTTGCAATTTAGATATTGTATTTTGAATTTTGCTTGATTCTACATTATTTATTGTATACCAACCATATTTAGTCATTTCATCATACGTATCAGCTTGACTATCCATTATATTACTTAAACATTCTTTAAGTACTTTTCTAGAATCCTCATTTGAACTTTCAAGAGTTCCATGAACGTATACTTCAACCGTACTTTTTAGTATAAGTAGATAATTTTCCATTATTAATTTATCATTCATTTTTCTTATCCTCCAATAAATTCATTAGTGTTTGTTTCATTTGCTGATGTTTAGATAACTCATTATTCATAAATGAAACTAAGTTTTCATCTTCCAAATTTTTAATTCCAGCTTCTATAATAGAAATCATGTTGCTTTCGTGACCGATAGCATCTTCAAAATAAAGTAATTCTTTTTGTGTCATAAATTTTCCTCCTGGTATTATTATGTTCTGTTTTATTAAATGTAAACATCTAAATTATAAATTAGTTGCAAAAAATAATGTTTTTTCGTATAATAAAATATATAAAGTTAAATAGTATCAGGGAGAATATTATTTTTCTAGCGCCAGACCCTTAAATGGGTGACGAGGTTTGTAGTTATCGAAGTATTCGGCGGATGCTACAACGGTTTGTGAATCGTAAGAAATACTTTTAAAAAATAAAATAAAAATTATAACAAAGAGGTATTTCACACAGTTATTTTTATTATGCATTAAAAGGAGAAACAAATAATATGTGTGGAATAGTTGGTTACGTGGGCAAAAAAGATAATTGCGTACGTGTTTTAATTGACGGCTTAGAAAAGTTAGAATATAGGGGATATGATTCTGCTGGAATAGCCTATTTTAATGGTGAAAAAATAAATATTGTTAAGGAAAGCGGAAAGCTTGAAAATTTAAAAAATATTGTTAATTTTAATGATCAATCTCAAATAGGAATTGGACATACTAGATGGGCTACTCATGGTGGGGCTAAAAAACAAAATTCCCATCCTCATAAGATTGGTAAATTTACTATTGTTCATAATGGTATAATAGAAAATTATGCAAATTTAAAAAATGATTTAATAAAAAAGGGTTATACTTTTAATTCTGATACGGATACTGAGGTTGCTTGTGCTTTAATTGATTATTTATATGAAAATGATAAAAATATTGCAAATGTAATTAAAAAAGCAAATGAAATTATGATAGGCTCTTATGCTATTGGTATTTTATGTGATGATGAGCCTAATAATTTATATGTTATTAAAAATAAAAGTCCTTTAATTATAGGAGTAAGCGAAGATGAAAAATTTATTGCATCTGACGTTCCGGCAATTTTAGATAAAACTGATAATTACATTTCACTTGATGATGGTGATTATGGTGTAATAACTAAGGATAATATAAAACTTTATAATTCTGGTAAAGAAAAAGAGTTTAAAATCCAAAAATTTGAATTTGATGCTGATTTGATGGATAAAAAAGGATATCCTCATTATATGCTAAAGGAAATACATGAGCAACCTGATGTTTTTAAAAAAACGGTTAATCCATACATTAATAATGATTTTGATGGATTAATGAAAAAAATGCCTGATTTTACTAAGTATTCTAAGGTAAGAATTGTTGCTTGTGGTAGTGCAACTCATGCTGCTTTAGTTGGTAAACAAATGTTAGAAGAATATGGCAACGTTAAAACAGATGTTGAAACAGCTAGTGAATTTAGGTACAGTAAACCATTTTTAAATAAAGATGAATTGGTTATTGTCATATCACAATCTGGTGAAACAGCTGATACGCTTGAAGCTTTAAAGTTAGCTAAAGATAATAAAAATGATACTTTAGGAATAATTAATGCAAAAGGTAGTTCAATAGCAAGATGTTCAAATATGGTGCTTTATACTGAGGCTGGAAAGGAAATAGCAGTTGCAACTACTAAAGCTTATTCTGCTCAAGTAGCTATGTTATCTTTAATAGCATTAAATCTTTCTTGTAAGAAAAATCTAATATCAAAAGAAGAAATGATGGATATATTAAAAAGCGTAAGAAATTTACCAAATCAAATGCAAGAGTTACTTGATAAAAATGATGAGTATGAGCAAATAGCAAAAAAATTAGCAGAGCATAATGATATATTTTTTATCGGTAGAAAAGTTGATTATGCTTTAGCTCAAGAAGGTTCGTTAAAGCTTAAGGAAATATCATATACTCATAGCGAGGCTTATGCTGCGGGTGAACTTAAACATGGTACGATATCTTTAATTGAATCAGGAACACCTGTAATTGCAATAGTAACGGATGATTTTATCGCTCCTAAAACAATAAGTAATATGATTGAAGTAAAATCACGTGGAGCAGATGTTTTATATATCACTAATAGAAATAATGATGAGGATGATAAATTATATGATAATAGAATTATTATTCCTCGTACGCATAAATTATTTCAGCCTCTTCTTACAATAATTCCTTTACAAAAGATTGCTTATGAAGTAGCTAAGATAAAAGGCTGCAATATTGATAAGCCTAAGAACCTTGCAAAATCAGTTACAGTTGAATAAATTATTAAAATGAATTAAAAGTGATTGACAATTTGTTTAAAAATAATTATTATTATAATAGCGTGATGATATCACGCAAGGTACTCTTACGATTTTATGTGAGGGTACAACCAAAACCCCCTTGGAGCCTTATGGCTCCGTTTTTTTATTAAATTTGAGTTTAGGTAAAAAATAAAAAAACAGAAAACTGTGGAAAAGAAATTCTGTTTTTTTTGTATAAAATAAA
>CANQZW010000014.1 GCA_947628435.1 uncultured Bacilli bacterium
CTATTTAAACAATAAAATTTTTAATCCTACATTTTAACTTTTTTATCAAAAATCCCCAAAACTCTTTACATTAACTAATTGTTTCCAACCCATCTTGCTCCTATTACTATAACTAATAATATAAATAATACTAAAATAATAGCTGCTCCATAACCTGTGCCACCTTGATTTTGATATCCATAGTATGGATAAGGGTTACCCCCACCACAGCATGGAGAGTTATAACCGTAACCACCTTGGTAACCATAGTAATACATAATTAATATCCCTCCTTTGTTATTATCTATTATAGTTTACTCTAAATGTAAATAATGTGTTATACAAAATACCTATATACTAAAAAAATAAAAAATGTGATATTATATTTATGATAGGTGATAGTATGAGAAAAATATTTAATAAGATGGATAGAAAACTATTAATATTAATACTTATAAGTTTGATATTTGGACTTATGATGGTAGGTAGTGCCTCTTCACTAAAAGCCTACATGTCTAAATCTGATAGCTATTTTTATTTTAAAAGACAATTATTATTTATATTTTTAGGTTTATTATGTTTTTATATTATAGTTAAAACCCCAATAAAAAAGTGGAAGGGTTTAATATATCTTGGCGTAATTATAGTTACTGGTGCTTTAGTATACGTTCTTATAAATGAAAAAGTTATGAACGGAATAAATGGTTGGTTATTTATTGGAGGCTTTGGTATTCAACCTAGTGAATTTGCTAAAACCATATTGATATTATTTTTTGCTATTACTTTTGAGAAGATGTTAAAAATAAAATTCATCAGTAATGTTAGTAAGGTTCTTCCTTTTGTAGTACCACTTATATTTATATTTTTAGTATTTGAACAACCAGACTTTGGAACTATGATGATTTTAGTTGGAATTACTGCAATTATATTTCTTATTATTCCATATGATCGTAAAACTAAGTTTGTGATGTGTAATTTTACAATTGCATCAGTATTTATTTTGGTGCTAGTTATGTTAGTAACTGGAAAAGGACTAACCAGTAGTCAGTTAAGTAGGTTTAAATTTAAGGATCCTTGTACTAGGTACAGACAAGAAACAGGATACCAAGTATGTAATGGATACATAGCTATAAACAGTGGGGGACTTTTAGGCGTTCATTATGGTAATAGTAAACAAAAATATTTATATTTACCAGAAGCACATACTGATTTTATATTTGCAATAATAATAGAAGAAATGGGACTTATCGTTGGAATATTAATTATATTAGTATATTTTGCGATGATTTGGAGAATTATTTTAATAGGCAAAAGATCATATAATTTACAAGGCACTATAATATGTTATGGAGTTGCTACTTTAATATCGCTTCATATAATTATTAATTTAGGTGGTGTTTTAGGTTTAATACCATTAACGGGTATTCCGCTACCTTTTTATTCGTACGGTGGTTCTTTCATGATAAATTTATTAATTTGTTTAGGTTTTACTCAAAGAGTATGTGTAGAAAACAAAGAATTTGAGCAAAAACATTTAATAAGATAAGTTAATCTTTAAAAAAAGATTAATTTTTTTTATTATCATCGAGGGTTTTTGTTTTTTATGGTTAATAATTAAATTGAAAGGAGAGAAAATATGATTTATTTTTTAAAAAAATATTGGAAGTACATAGTTTGCGTTTTAGTAGTATTAACAGTAGGATTTATTAGCTATTTTTGCTATGAAAAAAATAGTGAGGTATCAACATCTAGTGTTAAAAAATTATCGGTAGTTAAAGAAGAAAACAAACAGGTTAATACGTTATTTGTTGATATAAAAGGAGCGGTAAATGCTCCTGGGGTTTATGAATTAGATAGTAATAAAAGGGTAATTGATGTTATTAATCTGGCAGGAGGTTTAAAAGATGAGGCTGATACGATAAATCTTAATTTAAGTAAAAAACTAAAAGATGAGATGTATATAGTAGTATATACAAAAGATGAAATTTATAATTATAAAAAAAGAAATGAAAATACTAATGAAATATCATGTGCATCTTTTGAATGTGTATGTCCTGATATTAAAAATGATGCTTGTATAAAAGAGTCTTCTAGCACTACTTATGATACTAAAAAACAAAGTGATAAAGTATCGATTAATACTGCAAGTAAAGAAGAACTTATGAAACTTCCTGGTATTGGTGATGCTAAAGCTGATTCAATAATAAGTTTTAGACAAAAAAATGGAAAATTTAATTCTACTGAAGATATAAAAAATGTTTCTGGTATTGGTGATTCTGTTTATGAAAAAATAAAAGATTACATTATTTTATAATGATTAAAAAGGTAATATTAATAATATTTATTTTATCATTTATTAGAATTTTAATAGTTTTGTCAAATAAAGATAATTGTTATGATAAAACTAATAAAACTATAACAGGTTCAATAACTAATTTAATAGTAGAAGATGATAAATTATCATTAGATATTAATAGAAAATATAGAATAATTTTATATGATTATAATAATAAAATTAATTATGAACTTGGAGATAAAATAATAGTAAAAGGAAAGTTTACATCTGCTAGAAATAATACGGTACCTAACTTGTTTAATTATAAGAAATACTTACTATCAAAAAAAATAAAAATGATAAGTAGTAACCCTCAAATTATATTCGTTAAAAAAAATACGAATATATTTTATAAAATAAAAAATAAAATAATGAAGAAAATATCATCATATAAATCTAATGAATATTTAAAAACTTTTATTTTAGGGGATACATCTAGTTTAAAAAAAGATGTAAAGCAAGGATATAGTAATCTTGGCATTTCTCATCTTTTTGCAATTTCTGGTATGCATGTTAGTCTTTTTCTTCTGTTTTTAAATAATGTTTTTAAAAAGTTTAAATATAAAGATGTGGTGATTTTTTTCTTTCTTTTGTTTTTTCTTTTTTTAACTAATTTTTGTGAATCTCTTTTAAGATGTATTACGTTTATATTCTTATCATGGTTAAATAAAAAACTTAAACTTGGTATAAAAAATGAATTGTTAATAGTTGTTACGACAATAATGCTTATTTTAATTAATCCATATTTAATTTATAATACTGGTTTTATATTTTCTGTTACTATTACTTTTTTTATAATTTTATCTAGTAATTTATTTAAAGAAAAAGGGTACTTATTAAAATTACTAAGTACGTCTGTTATATGTTTTTTAGCATCAATTCCTATTTTAGCTTTTTCTTTTTTTAAGATAAATATTTTATCAGTAGTATATAATATTATTTTTATACCACTTATATCATTTTTTTATTTTCCTTTTGCATTTATTACTTTTATATTTCCTATTTTTGATGATTTATATTATGAATTAATTAATATATTACAGTATGTTGTATTAAAACTTAGTAATATTAAATTATTAACATTCGTAGTATCAAAACCTAATTTTATAATTATTATAATTTATTATGTATTATTATTTTTATCCATTAAGATTAATAAAAAATATATTATATTATTTTTTATAGTTTTATTAATTAACATAAATTCAAGATTTTTTATTAATAATACCAGAATTCTTTTTTTAGATGTAGGACAAGCTGATAGTATCATTATTACTTTTTCTAAGGGTAGATCAATAATGATTGATACTGCGGGTGTTTATAAAAAAAGTGGTAGTATTGTTGAAAATAAAATTGTACCATATCTTAATTCTATTGGTGTAAGCGAATTACAAACGCTTATTTTAACTCATGGAGATTATGATCATATGGCAGAAGCTATTAATTTAATTGATAAGTTTAAAATAAATGAAGTAATTTTTAATTGCTATGATTTTAATAATTTGGAACTTAATTTAATAAAAAAATTAAATAAAAAGAAAATACCATATTATAGTTGTGTTGAAAAATTAAATATTAATAATAAAAAATTATATTTTTTAAATACTAAAAAGTATGATAATGAAAATGATAATTCAAATGTTATTTATTCTGTATTTAGTAATTATAAATTTCTTTTTATGGGTGATGCTTCAATTGACAAAGAAAAAGATATTTTAAAAAAGTACAATTTAAGTAATATAGATGTATTAAAAGTAGGTCATCATGGAAGCAAAACAAGTAGTAGCAAAGAATTTATAGATAGTATTAATCCAAAATATTCAGTTATTAGTGTAGGGGAAAATAACCGATATAATCATCCTAATTATGAAGTGCTAGAAAATCTTAATGGTTCTAAAGTATATAGAACAGATCAAAATGGAAGTGTTATGTTTAAAATAAAAAATAATAAATTAACAATAAAAACGTATGCACCATAAAAATAGGTTTTTACAATATATAATTATAATAAAATTGCATTTTATTGCATAATAATTATAGAAAATGATAATAATATAATAAATGCGTTAAAAAATCAAATTATATTTAGGCAAAATATGGTTAACAAATCGTTTTGTAAACCATATATTATTGTAGAACGCTGATGCATGATAAGGCGTTTTTATATAGATTTGGAGAAACTAAAAAAAGAAACATTTAGTTTCTCTTTTTTTTAAAATTTTCTGTATAATCCAATTGCTTTTCCTAAAATAGTGCAATTAGGAAGTATAATTGGTTTCATAGTATCATTTTCAGGTTGTAACCTAATATGAGTTTGTTCTTTATAAAAAGTTTTTAAAGTAACCTCATTTTCTGATGTCATAGCAACTACTATATCTTTGTTTCTTGCTACGTTTTGTCTTTGTACGATTACTATATCTCCATCTAATATTCCAGCGTTAATCATACTTTCACCACTTACTTTTAAAGTAAATACTTCTTCTTTATTAGGAATTAAGTATGCTGGTAAGCTAAAGTATTCATTAGGAGTTTCTATTGCTTCAATTGGAGATCCTGCGGTTATTTTTCCAAGTAATGGCACATCAACGACATCTTCTTTTAAATATTCATTATTTCCAATAATTTCAAGTGACCTGTATTTAGAGTTAGTTTTTTTTATATATCCTTTAGACTCTAAAGCGGTTATATGAGATTGTATTGTCGCAGGTGAATTTAAACCTAAAGCTTTTCCGATTTCTCTTACAGCAGGTGGATATCCATGAGAAGCTACATAACTTTTAATATAATCTAATACGTCTTTTTGTCTGTTTGTAAGTTTTTGCATATTTCCTCCTTTTTGTTATATCTAAATAATATCACATTTGCTTTACATTGTCAAACATTTGTTCACTTTTACTATTGACACATACATTTGTTCGTGATAATATTAAATTGTAATTAATGAAAAGGAGTGGTTGAAATGAAATTTTTAAAAGATTATAAAGGAGTAGCAGTCATTTATTTAGTAATAACTTTAATTAATATTTTATGGGTTATTAATTATGAAAAACCAAGTGATATAAAGCAGGTTGCAAAAGAAAAAAACATAGTTTTAAACGCATAAAATTATTTTGTTGATAAATATACTAATTTATCTTATAATGTTCTTATAAGATAATAAAGGGGACGTATTTATGAATGATGAAAAAATAATAAATGCAATTAAAGCTCTTTCTATTGCACAAATATCAAAAGCTAAAAGTGGACATCCTGGCATAGCACTTGGTGCAGCACCTATTTTATATACTTTATATAATAGGCACATGAATATAGATATTAAAGATGTTAATTGGATTAACAAAGATAGATTTGTTATGTCATCTGGCCATGGTTCTGCACTTTTATATTCGACTCTTTATATGTCAGGGTTTGATATTACAATTAAAGATTTAAAAAACTTTAGGCAAATAAATTCTATCACACCAGGTCATCCAGAACTAGGTTTAACACCAGGAGTAGATTGTTCTACTGGTCCTTTAGGTCAAGGACTTGCTACTGCTGTTGGTATGGCAGCAGCACAAAAATATTTAAAAGAAAAATTTAATGGGCTTTTTGATTACAATGTTTATGTTTTATGTGGGGAAGGAGATTTGATGGAAGGAATAAGCTATGAAGCTTGTTCTTTAGCAGGATTATTAAAGCTTGGAAATTTAATAGTGCTATATGATTCTAATAAGGTTACTTTAGATGGTAATGCTAACAAAAGTTTTAGCGAGGATATATTAAAAAGATTTGATTCTATGGGTTGGCATACTGATTTAGTTGCGGATGGTAATAACACTATTTTAATTGATATGGCAATTTCTAAAGCTAAAAGAATAACTGATAGACCATCATTTATAGAGATAAAGACGATAATAGGTAAGGACTCTTTATTACAGGGAACTAATAAGGTACACGGCTCAGTGCTTACAAAAGAAGATATAAGACAGTTAAAGGAAAAATTAAAGTTAGATAATGATTTATTTTCAAACATAAGTAATTTAAGAAATCAAATGGCTAATTTTATTCGTATAAGAGTTAGTCATGATAAGAAAAAATGGGATACAAAGTATAATGCGTATATTAATACTTGTGATGATGATACAAGAAGATTTTTACAGTCGTTAAAAGAAGATAAAAGGTATGATATAACTAAATTATTTAGTGATAAGATTTTTGATGATGACGAGTTAAGAAATATAAATGGAAAAATCATGAATGTCATAGCAAATAATTATCCTGGCTTTTTAGGAGGTAGTGCAGATGTTTCTTCATCAACTAAAACTTACTTAAATAATTTTGGTGATTTTTCTAGTGATAATTATGGGGGTAAGAATTTTTGGTTTGGAGTAAGGGAACATGCTATGGGTGCGTTTATAAATGGTCTTGCGTTGTGTGGCTTAAGACCTTTTGCCTCAACTTTCTTAGCTTTTTCTGATTACTTAAAACCAGCGATTAGAATGGCTAGTTTAATGAATTTACCATCTACTTTTATATTTACTCATGATTCTGTTATGGTAGCAGAAGACGGGCCAACCCACCAACCAGTTGAGCAACTTCCTATGCTAAGATGCATTCCTAATCATTATGTTTATAGACCTTGTGATGCTAATGAGGTAATAGGTTCATGGCAAAGTATATTAAATAATGATAAACCATCATCAATAGTATTAACAAAAAATAGAATTAAGAACTTATCTTCAACGAATCCTTTAGGTGTTAAAAAGGGAGCCTACATAATAAGAAAAGAAAGAAAAAAATTATTTGCAATTATAATAGCAACCGGTTCAGAAGTTTCTCTTGCACTTGATATAGCAGAAAAATTATCAGCTAAAGAAATGGAAATAAGAGTAGTTTCTATGCCTTGTACTAGGCTTTTTGAAGAACAATCAAAATCATACCAAGAAGAAATTTTACCAATTGGATATAAAACTTTTGTAATTGAAAGATCATCTAAATTTGGATGGCATAAATACGTTTATAATGATAAATATATAATTGGAATAGATGAATTTGGTTGTTCTGGCAAATTAGATGATGTATTAGAAAAATTAAAATTAGATGATGATACTATTTATAAAAGAATTTATAAGCTACTTAAATAGTAGCTTTTTATTATTAAATATCATATAATCATTTTAAAATTAATTATTTTTAATTTCTTTAGTTCACATGCTAAATTATACGTGGTATAATGTTTTTTGTGGAGGTTTTAATAATGGAAGTAAATGATTTGCAACAAGATCAAAAAAAACTAGATATAATAGAGAATCAAGAAAGGTTTCAATTTATTAATGAACAAGGTAATATTGAAGAAATAAAAATAAACAAATACTTTGTGTCGCACATGGATTTTATATCTGTTAAAAAAAATTATGTAACAGAACAAAGCTATTTTGATTCAATAAATGGAATAATATCAAAAGGTTATGTTTATTTAAAATATATTGATGATGATACTTATGTTTTTGGAGAATTAAATAAAGGTATGCCAATTACTGAAAAAAACATTAGTTCAAATATTAAATATGGTATTTTTAAATTGCAAAGAGATAAAAATAAACAAATAATTCCTAATAATGAAAAAATTATAGTAGATGCAATTTATGATGAAATAAATCAAAATAATTGTAAAACGGTAACTGCTTTAACAAGCAAAGGATATACCTATTTTGATTATGAAAAAGAAAAGCAGTTAATTCCGGCAGTGCTTGAATATGCTGGAAAATTTGGAGATTTTTATGAGGATTTTGCAATATGTATAATTAATAAACAAAAATATGGCTTTTTATACAGAGACTCCAAACCTGTTAAAAATTATGATGACATTGCTATTTTTTCAGAAAAAGAAGTAAAATTATTAACCGGAGAGTATTATGATGATATGATGGATGCGGATGAAAAATTCAAACAAATATCTGGAATTAGTTATTCTCTTTATAAAAAAAATAAAAATATTTAATATTAGTTATTATGTTTCGACATCTTTTTTATAAAATAGGTAATATTCTATAAAAGAGGTGTTTTTATTATGAGGGTATATTATTTATTCAAAATTAATGATTCTTTTTCTAATCTTTATTATAATAAAACATATTATTTGTATAAGATGCTAGAACAAATATCAAATTCTAGTAAAAATGATTTTATTATATCTTACAGATTGTTTGAGCAAATGGCAGTTGCTTTTAGTAAGACGAAGATTAATAGCGAAATTTATAGAAAATATGCTTATGATGATAGTTACTATAAAACTCTTAATAAACATATATTAGATAATGGTGTAGAAAAAACAAAGTTAACGGTTTATAATACTTATATTAAGGTAAAAACTAATAAGAATATAACAGAATTTTTTAAAATCATTGAAAGTGAAAAAAATATATTTGTTTGTGATTTTGTTAATAAAGATTATTTTTGGCTTAGCAAAGTAATTAACAAAACTCTTGTATAAAAATTAAAATCATAGTAAAATTATATAGGAAGGAAGGTAAGTTATATGTGGGGAAATATTTTATGGTGTGTAATTGGCCTTGTAATAGGCTTAATAATAGGATTTTTTGGTGCTAGAGCATTTATGAAAAAGTATTTAAAGAAAAATCCACCAATAAATGAAAAGATGATAAGAGTAATGATGCAGCAGATGGGAAGAACTCCTAGTCAAAAACAAGTTAATCAAGTAATGAAAGCAATGAACAAAGCTCAATAGTTTATTGCTTTTTTATTTCGACATTTATTTTAAATAAAGTTTATATAATAGCTAGCTAAAAGAAAGGAATTATTATATGGACTATTATTTAAAAATAAAAAGCTTAATAGAAGATAAAGAAATAAATGATAAAGTAAGATACTTACAAAATAATAAAGAAATAATAAATACTTATTATGAAATAGGAAAGTTACTTATAAAAGCTCAAGGTGGTGAAAAAAGAGCTAAATATGGAGATGGTTTAATAAAAAAATGGTCTAAAAGATTTGTTTTAAAATATGGAAAGGGATATTCTTCGGCAAATTTAAAAAACATGAGAAAATTTTACGTATTATTTAAAAAAAGCTACACGGTGTGTAGCCAATTGAATTTAACCTGGTCTCATTATAAGTATTTATTAAAGTTTGATGATGAAAATGAAAGAAATTATTACATAAATAGATGCATAGAAAATAATTTGTCAGTAAGAGGTTTAATAAACGAAATAAAAAAAGATTCGTTTAATAGATTAAAATACGCGGATAAAAAGAATATAAAATTAGTAACTAATAACGAATCTAGTAACGTATTAACAATAAATGATATGCTTCTTGATCCAATAATAATAGATGTATATGAAGATGAAAACTTAAACGAAAGAGCTTTAAAAAAATATATTTTAAAAGAATTAGAACTTGTATTTTTACAATTAGGAACAGGTTTTGCGTTTGTAGCTAATGAATATAAAATAACTTATAATAGCAAGAATTATTACGTTGATTTGTTATTATTTAATTACAAACTAAACAGATTTATAGTAATAGAATTAAAAACTTGTGAGGTAAGTGCAAAAGATATTGGTCAAACCCTTAATTATATGAAATTAATAGATAAAACCATAAAAGAGTATAATCATAATAATACAATTGGAATAATAATATCAAGAAAAAATAACAAATTAATGTTAGAGTACGTAAGTGATTTAGATATTTTTATAACAACTTATAAGTTAAATAAAGTAAATCAACAAGTTAATTAATTTTAAGTATACGTAAAAAAATGTCAAGAATTTTGCACTTTTTTAAGTTGTTATGTTATAATGCTTTATAGGTTAGAAAATAATAAGGAGCTGATTTAAATGCCAAAATATGATGAGTCATCAATTAAAATATTAGAAGGTTTAGAGGCGGTAAGAAAAAGACCTGGTATGTACATAGGTTCAACTGACAAAAGAGGTTTACATCACCTTGTTTGGGAAATAGTTGATAATGGTATTGATGAGGCTATTAATGGTTATGGTAATCACATAAAAGTAATCATTCATAAGGATGGTTCTGTATCAGTTTCAGATGAAGGTCGTGGTGTACCAGTTGGTATTCATGAATCAGGTAAATCAACCCCTGAGGTTATTTATACGGTTTTACATGCTGGTGGTAAATTTCAAGAAGGTGGATATAAAGTATCAGGAGGACTTCATGGTGTTGGCGCATCAGTTGTTAACGCATTATCTAAATGGATGATGGTAAGTATAAACCGTGATGGTGGTAAATATGAAATATCTTTTAAAGATGGTGGACATTTAGATGAAGATTTAAAAAAAGTAGGAACTACTAATAAAACGGGTACAACAGTTAGGTTTATGCCTGATGATAGTATTTTTTCAACAACTACTTTTTCATTTACAACGATATGTGAAAGAATGCAAGAGTCAGCTTTTTTAATTAAAGGTATTACTATTGACGTGATTGATGAAGAAGATGAAAAAGAAGCTTCTTATCACTATGAAAAGGGACTTGAAGAATTTGTATCTTATTTAAACGAAGGAAAAAAAGCAATACATAACGTAATTGGTTTTTCTGGTGTTAAAAATAAAATAGAAGTAGAGTGCGCTTTTCAATATACTGATTCTTATAATGAAAATGTTGTATCATTTGTTAATAACGTAAAAACAAGTGACGGAGGTTCTCACGAGGTAGGGCTTAAAAGTGCATTAACTAAGGCTTTTAATGACTATGCAAAAAATAATGGTTATTTAAAATCTAAAGATAAAAATTTTGAGGGTTCAGACGTAAGAGAAGGATTAACCGTTATTTTATCTTTAAAAGTACCAGAAGATCTACTACAATTTGAAGGTCAAACTAAAGGTAAACTTGGTACTCCTCTTGCAAAGACGGTAGTAGAACAAATCGTATATGAAAAAATTCAGTATTTCTTAGAAGAAAACAAAGCTATTGCAACAGAAATTATAAATAAGGCTTTAAAAGGAAAAGCTGCAAGAGAAGCTGCAAGAAAAGCAAGGGAAGAGGCAAGAAAAGGTAAAACTAAGAACTCAAAGGAAAAAAACTTATCTGATAAATTAGCACCTGCTACTAAAAAGGATCCAAAGAAAAACGAATTATTTATAGTTGAGGGAGATTCAGCAGGAGGTAGTGCAAAAACAGGAAGAGAAAGAAGTTATCAGGCAATATTACCACTTCGTGGTAAGGTTTTAAACACTGAAAGATGTAGTGTTGATGAGGCTTATAAAAATGCAGAAATTAATACTTTAATATATACTATTGGAGCAGGAGTGGGTTCGGATTTTCATATTGAAGATTGTAATTATGATAAAATAATCATAATGACTGATGCTGATGATGATGGATGTCATATACAGGTTCTTTTAATAACTTTCTTTTATCGTTATATGAGACCTTTAATAGAGGCAGGTAAGATTTATATTGCAAATCCTCCACTTTATAAAATAAGCTTTGGAAAAAAAGATGAGATTTATGCATATTCTGATTATGAACTAAAAGAACTTACCCAAGGAAGAAAAATAGAAGATTTACAAAGGTATAAAGGTTTAGGAGAAATGGATGCAACTCAGTTATGGGAAACAACCATGGATCCAGAAAAAAGAAGTTTAATAAAAGTAAAAATAACAGATGCCTTTTTAGCAGAAAAAAGAGTATCAATTTTAATGGGTGATAACGTAGAGCCAAGAAAAGAATGGATAGAAGAGAATGTAGATTTTACTTTAGAAGATAATTATGAGATGTTAAAGTAAGAAGGTGTTGCTAATGAAAGATGTATTACAAAGAATTGAAGAGTATTCACTTGAAGAAATAATGGGTGAACGTTTTGGCAGATATTGTAAAACAATTATTTTAGACCGTGCTTTACCTGATGTAAGAGATGGTTTAAAACCAGTTCAAAGAAGAATATTATATGGTATGTATAAAAGTAGTAATACGTATGATAAAAAATATCGTAAAAGTGCCAAAGCTGTTGGAGAAATAATGGGTAATTACCATCCTCATGGAGATTCGTCAATATACGATGCGATGGTAAGAATGAGCCAAGATTGGAAAATGGAAACACCTTATATAGATATGCATGGTAATAATGGTTCTATGGATGGCGATGGACCTGCTGCTATGCGTTATACGGAAGCAAGATTATCTAAGATAAGTAACGTTTTATTAGATGATATTACAAAAGATACCGTTGAGATGGCTCCTAACTATGATGATACATTAAAAGAACCAGTTGTTTTACCGGCAGGTTTTCCTAATCTTTTGGTAAATGGTGCAACTGGTATATCAGCAGGTTATGCAACAAACATCCCAACGCATAATTTAGGTGAGGTAATTGATGCTACCATAAAAAGAATTGATTCACCTAATTGTAGATTAGATTCAATTTTGGAAGTTATGCCTGGACCTGATTTTCCAACTGGTGGAGTAATAGAAGGTGCTAACGAAATAAAAAGTGCGTATGAAACTGGTAAGGGTAGGATAGTTGTTAAATCAAAGTATGAAACTATTAAAGAAAAGGGAAAAACAAGCATAGTAATAACAGAAATACCATATGAGGTTAATAAGGCAAGTCTTGTAAAAAAGATGAATGATATTAGAATAGAAAAGAAAATAGATGGAATACAAGATATAAGAGATGAAACGTCCCGTGGTGAGCTTAGAATAGTAATTGATTTAAAAAAAGATGCAAATGAGAAGTTAATAACTAATTATTTGCTTAAAAATACGGATATGCAAATTTCTTATAGTTTTAATATGATTGCAATAGTTCAAAGAAGGCCAAGACAAGTTGGTGTATTAGGGATAATAGATGCTTTTATTAATCATAAAAAAGAAGTTGTAATAAGAAGAACTAAATTTGATTTAGCTCATGATAAAGAAAGACTTCATATATTAGAAGGTTTACTTAAAGCAATAGGTATTTTAGATGATGTTATAAGAGTAATCCGTGCATCTAAAAATAAAACGGATGCAATACAAAATTTAATAAAAGAATTTTCGTTTACTGAAAAACAATCAACGGCAATTGTTATGTTGCAATTATATCGTTTAACTAATACTGATATAACACAAGTAGAAGATGAAATAAAAAAATTGCAAGAAGAAATAAAAGATTTTGAACTTATTTTATCAGATGAAAATGAATTAAAACGAGTAATTAAAGATGAATTAAGAAAAATAAAAAAGGAATTTGCTACTCCTAGAAAAACCAAGATAAAAGATGAAATAACAGAAATAAAAATAGATGCTAGCCAAATGATTTCAAAAGAAGATGTTATAGTTGTTGTAACAAATGAGGGATACGTAAAAAGAGTATCTAAAAAGTCATACATTTCTAATGAAAATGAACAAACTTTAGTTAAAGAAAATGATTATGTTATAGGTTTATTTGAACAAAATACGTTGGATACTTTATTATTATTTACAAGTAAAGGTAATTATTTATATTTGCCAGTTCATGAAATTCCTGAGCTTAAATGGAAAGAACTAGGTAAACATGTAAGTAATATTATTCCAATTGCTCAAGATGAAAAAATAGTAAAAGCATTAAACGTATCTAAATTTGATCAAAGACAAGTAATTACATTTACTAAAAATGGTATGACAAAAAAGACTATACTTTCCGATTTTGTGGTACAAAGATACTCAAAACCTATTATGTTTATAAAACTAAAAGATAATGATGAGGTTGTTGATGTTACCATTGAGCCTTATAACGAAATATTTATTGCAACTAAAAAAGGGTATGGACTTTGGTATGATACATCTGAAATACCAAGTATAGGACTTAAAACATCAGGAGTTAAAGCTATAAACTTAAAAGATGATGAAGTAGTAAGTGGATTAGTATTTGATCAAAAAAGTGAATATGTTACCATAGTAACAAACAAAGGTCTTTCAAAAAGAATTAAATTATCTGAATTTGAAAAAACATCACGAGCTAAAAGAGGATTACTTTTACTTAAGGAAGTAAAAAGTAATCCACAAGAAATAATAAAAGCTTTCATTGGTGATACTAAACATAGTATAATTCTATTATCGGGTAATGATACTAAAGAAATTAAGTTTACCGAAATACCAATAATGGATAGGTATTCAATAGGTTCTTCAATTACCAAGAAAAAAATAGATAATGTTTATGAGGTTGCTAATTTAACTAAAGATGATGTAAACATAGTTAAAGAAATATCTAAACCAGTTACTAAAGAAGAATCTAAATTAAAAAAAGAAGTATCATTAAAAGAAATAGACGATAAATTTATGACAATAGATGATTTTTTAGATAATTTTGATTAGAAAAAAATTATACTTTTAATAAAAAGGGTGTCTTAATAAGACACTTTTTTATATTGTTATTTTAATGAGATTTATCTTTAATTTACAATAATAAATAAAAAATGTTATAATCTAAATAAGGATGGTATGTTATATGAATAAACAAAAAGATTATATAAGATTAATAGATAGATTATATAAAGACTTATATAAAGATAAGCAGGTGCTTCATCATGGAAAAGGAAATGAATATGATAAGTTTAATAATATTAAAAGGTATTTAGAAAAGTTAGAGGATACTCATAATAAAGTAAAAGAAAAATCAAAACATATAGAATATTTAAAAAAATGTTACTATGAAAAGTATGTTATAAAAAAAGAAAACATACCACAAAGTTATTATGAAAAACAAAAAGAATTAGCTCTTGAAAGAGGATTTGGACATGTTGAAATAACAGATGAAATGAAAAAAGAATTAGAAAAAGAAGTAATAGAAAACCAAAAGAAAAGTATTGATAATTGGTTGGATTATTTTTTAAGTGACGATGCAAAGGTATATCCGTTTTGGGCAAAATACTGGGCTTTTCAAGGGATGCTAAAAATAGGAAAATATGATAAAGAAAAACAAGTATTCTATAAAAGAGATGAACATACTGTAAGTCCATTTTGTGATTTAAATAGAGAAGCATTATCTAAATCAATAGATATGATAATAAAAGCAATGAACAAAGAAGAAATAGATGATAAAGATTTAGAAGGATTGGTAAGGGTAGGATCATTTCCCAAAATATATACTTATATACTAACAAAGGTACTAAGTAATAATAAAAATATAATAAAAAGAAACATAGGTAAATGGGTAAAGTATGAAAAGGGAAGTAATCATATGCCTTTGGTAAACTCATTACAAGGATATAATACAGGATGGTGTACGGCAGGGGAAAATACTGCAAAAAATCAATTATCCAATGGAGACTTTTATGTATATTACACTTTAGATGAAAAAGATGAGTATAAAGTACCAAGAATTGCGATAAGAATGGAAGGAAATAAAATAGGTGAAATAAGAGGAGTAGCAGAAAATCAAAACATCGAATCTGAAATGGAAGAGGTAGTAGAAGAAAAGATTAAAGATTTCCCAGATAAAGAAGAATATTATAAAAAAGTTAATGACATGAAAAAGTTAACAAAAATATATAAAAAGCATAAAAACAAAGAAGAATTAACAAAAGAGGAATTAACGTTTTTATATGAGATAAATGATAAAATATATGGGTTTGGATATAGTAAAGACCCAAGAATTAAAGAAATAAAAAATGAAAGAAATAATAAAAGAAAAGATTTGTTAAATATTTTTAATTGTGAAGAAAGACAAATAGCATTAAACCAAGATGAAATAAATGAAGATACTATTTATTATGACGGTGATTTATCTTTAAGCTACTTAACTAGTGCCAAAGGATTAAAATTACCACAAAATATAGGCGGTTCTTTAAATTTAAGAAGCTTAACTAGTGCCGAAGGATTAGTATTACCACAAAGAGTAGGCGGAGATTTATATTTAAGCCACTTAACTAGTGCCAAAGGATTAGTGTTACCACAAAGTATAGGAGAATCTTTATATTTAAATAGCTTAACAAGAGCAGAAGGATTAGTGTTGCCACAAAGCATAGGCCACTCTTTATATTTAAATAGCTTAACAAGTGCGGAAGGATTGGTATTACCGCAAAGCATAGGAGGCTCTTTAAGTTTAGACAGCTTAACTAGTGCCGAAGGATTAAAATTACCACAAAGTATAAGCGGAGATTTAGATTTAAATAGCTTAACAAGTGCCAAAGGATTAGTGTTACCACAAAGGGTAAGTGGATATTTAGATTTAAGCAGCTTAACAAGTGCTGAAGGATTAAAATTACCACAAAATATAGGCGGTTCTTTAAATTTAAGAAGCTTAACTAGTGCCGAAGGATTAGTATTACCACAAAATATAGGCGGTTCTTTATATTTAAGAAGCTTAACAAGTGCCAAAGGATTAGTGTTACCACAAAGGGTAAGTGGAAATTTAGATTTAGGTAATCTAACTAGTGCTGAAGGATTAAAATTACCGCAAAGCATAGGAGGCTCTTTAAGTTTAGACAGCTTAACTAGTGCCAAAGGATTAGCATTACCTCAAAGTATAGGCGGATATTTAGATTTAAGCAGCTTAACTAGTGCGGAAGGATTAGCATTACCTCAAAGTATAGGTGGATATTTAGATTTAAGCAGCTTAACAAGTGCCGAAGGATTGGTATTACCACAAAGTGTAGGTTTGGATTTATATTTAAGCAGCTTAACAAGTGCAGATGGTTTAATTATTCCAGAGCCATTAACATATACGATACATATGAAAGGATTTAAAATAACTCTAGAAAACGTTGAACAATATAGAAAAAGCAAAAGTAAATAAAATTTAAAGATTATAATTAAAGGTTGATTATGATTAAGTAAGAAAATATTTAAATTTTCTTGCTTTTTATTAATATTAAATTTATAATAGGAATTCAAAAGGGTGATTTTATGAAAAAAATTTTTACTATTAATTTTTATAAATTTTTGTCTTTATTTGAACTTTCTGTTTCTAATCTAGAAGAAAAATCATTTTATGAGGGTGAAAAAATAATAATATATAACAAAATGTTAGATCCTGTTGGAGAAGCTTTTTATTGTAATGATAAAATAACTATTAATGCTATTTTAAAAAATTCTCATCTTTATGCTAATAGTTTTTATGACGGTAATTTTTTTGGTTATAATTACTCTATTGAAAAGAATAATTCAACTGATAAATTAATTGGTTTATTTCAAAATCAAAAAGGTATCAAATATGATAATATAATAGTTGAAAATGAATTATTTTTGTATAAGGATGATTCGTTTGTTTCTAAATGTTATTTTAATACTTTAAGGAATGCTTTTAAAATTTCGAGTTATCAAAGCAAACAAAAAGTAGCATATATAAATAATCAATTGATTTTTAATAACGTTCATCAAGAAAATATGGTAATTAATGAAAATGGGCAAATTTATTATTTTAGAAAACCGGTTTTTGATGAAAATTTATATGAAGATCTTGATAATTTGGCGGGATATAAATCATTAGATGTTAAAATATATAATAATGATTATACTCCTTATGATATTGCTATTGCAGATTTAATTAATGAGTTAGATGATATGTATTATCCTTTTATTGAAAATCAAAAAGAGTTATTTAATGATTTTCATGAAAGACTATTTGAGACTTTGGCATGTACATCTCTTAAAAATTTTAATAAGAAACAACTTATATCATTGTTAAATATAGATTTTTCTAAGTTTGCTAGTACTAAGAAAAAAGTAAAAAAATAGTTATTTGTAACTCTAATAAGAAATCGCCATAAAATACTATGGTGATTTTTTTGTGTGTTTTTTTAACTATAATACGAATTAATGAATTTTTAAGTAATTATTTTAATTGTGATATATATAATATGTTTTCAAATGGGTATTGTTTAGAATATTATGAAATATTAAAATTATTTTATCCTGATTGTAAATTAGTTTTGCAAAAGAATAGTGATCATTGTGCTTGCTTAATAGATGATGAGGTATATGATGTAAGAGGTTTATGTGATAAAGAATCTTTTATTATAGCAAGAAAAAAGGATATAGATTTTGTTTATAGTTTTTATAATAGGTTTGATGATGATATAAAAAAAGATATAAATAAAGGGGTTTTAGGTTACATTAAAGTTTTAAAATAAAAAATAATTTGGTATAATGATAAAAGAAGACAATTTAATTAATTTTTATTTTATATTATTATCATAGGTGATAATATGAAAGTTAAAGTCTTTGATTGTGACCATGAAAAAGATCTTGAAGAAAGTATTAATGATTTTATTTTTGATAAAGAAATAGTTGATATTAAGTATCAAGTTTCAATTGCAATAAACGGGGAGGAACAAATTTATTGTTTTACTGCAATGGTTATATATATAGATAGGAATTGATGTATATGAAAAAAAATAGTTTTGTAAATGGAGCTTTAATCGCGACAATAGGAATTGTACTTACTAAATTTTTAGGTATAGTGTATGTAATACCGTTTTATGCAATAATTGGTGAATCTAACATTGCTTTATATGGTTATGCTTATACAATTTATAATTTATTTTTAGCGTTATCAACCGTCGGAATACCTCCTGCAATGAGTAAATTAATAAGTGAGTATAACACTTTAGGATATAATAATACAAAGGAAAGAGCTTATAAATTAGGTAAAACTTTACTTATTGGTCTTGGTATCGTATTATTTTTAATAATGTTTTTTGGAGCTCCTTTTATAGCTAATCAAATAATGGGTGATAACACGGGTGGTAATTCTAAAGAAAGTATAGCATTTGTTATTAGAATTATTTCAACTGCAATTTTGGTTGTTCCTTATTTGAGTGTGACAAAAGGATACTTACAAGGCCATAAAATAATAGCACCATCATCGGTAAGCCAGGTAATAGAGCAATTAGTTAGAATCGCTGTTATTATAATTGGTAGTTATTTATGTGTTAAAGTATTTAAAGTTGGAGTTACTAATGCCATTGGCGTTGCGGTTTTTGGAGCTACAATAGGGGCTTTTGTAGCGTTAGTTTATTTGCTTATTAAAATTAGAAAAAATAAAAAAATATTAGTTAGTGATGATAAAAAAACAAGTAAAGAAAGTAATATTTCTAATAAAGCAATCATAAAAAAACTTCTTATTTATTCTATTCCTTTTATATCTTTTGGACTTGCACTTTCGGTATATGATTACATTGATATGACAACCATGATTAATGCTCTTACTAATTTAGGATTTAAAACTAAGGATGCAGAAAGTGTTTTAGGCGTAATTAATACAACTGGTAATAAATTAAATAGTGTAGTATTAGCAATTTCAACTGGACTTATGACAAGTCTTGTACCAAACATAACTGCAAGTTTTGTAAAAGGTGATAAAAAAGATGTTAAAAGAAAAGTTAATCAGTCATTTTTAATGCTTTTATATGTTACTATGCCAATGGCTTTTGGACTTAGTATATTAGCAGAACCCGTTTTCTATGCTTTTTATGGAGCAAGTAATTGGGGACCTAAGGTATTTTGCTTTTCGATTTTTGTTTCTTTATTTAGGTGTATTTTTACTACTTCAGTATCAATTACCCAGTCACTTAATAAGTTTAAAAATGTATTTTTAAGTATAATAATTGGTATTTTAGTTAAGCTAGCCCTTCAAGTGCCTCTTATGACTTTGTTTAATAGTATTGGTTTGTATCCTTTTTATGGTTCGATAAGTGCTACTTTAATTGGACTTACCGTCTCTTTTGTAACTAATTTAATTGTAATAAATAAAACGATTAAGCTTGATATAGGAGCATTCTTTAAGAAAATGTTTAAATTTATTTATCCACTTATTATAATGATAATAGTTTTGGTATTAATGAAGAACGTGGTTATATTTAATTTATCAAGTAGGTTTGGTTCTGTAATAACGATAGCTTTATATGGGTTAGTAGGGGCAATTATATATTTTGCTATTACCATAAAAAATGGGGTATTTAATGATGTTTTTGGTGAAGGATTGTTTAAAAAAATGAAAAAGTAAAGTATTTTACTTTTTATTTACGATTATATTACAATGATTTTGAATTATTTTGATTATGTGTTAATCTATAAATAGAAGGTGGTGCGAAATGATAAGTAGTCTGTATGATGCAATAAAAATGGATTTAGATGTTTACCCATTAAAAAAAGAAGATGAATTAAAAGGGTACGTAAAGTATCTTATTAGTAAGGCTTACTTTGGATATAATGGTGATACTAATGCCCAAAAATATGCTAGAGCCGCAGGTTCCAGTAAGGTTAAACAAGAGGTTATAAATCTTGCTAAATTGCAATATTATAAAGCAGAAATGTTATTATCAGCTGATGACTTATTAAAATATGCTTCTAATGCTGTTGTTTATAAATATAATAGTGAACTTAATAAAGGTGATAAAAACGCTAATTTAAATTCAATTTCTTCTTTTAATGAGGTTATGCAAAAAATGCTTTCTTATTATCAAGAAAAACCGGACTATAAAAAAAATTATGGTGATCTTGATTCGTTAATTAATTTTACTAAGAAGATATTATATAATTATTTTTATCGTAACGACTTAAAAGTTTTTAGTTCTAAAAATGGTACAAGAGCTTATGTTGAGCAAAAAAATCCTTCTCAAATTTTAAATGAAATCTCGCAAGAGATAAAAATGATATCAAATGTACCTGATGCAATAATTAGTGTTTATGCGAATAAGATTGCTAAAAGTTGGATGCTTAAACAAAAAGATATGAATCCTACTAAAAACCAATTAAATGACGTTATTGATAGTATTATTAGTGAAATTAATCATGCTAGTTTAAATGATAATCAAAAAAAATGGTTATTAGGTGAATTTGAAAGTGGTAACGTTGATGCACTTGAAAGGTATGTTACTAAGGATTTAATAGATAAATATAAAAAATCAATAGAATTAGGTAACGAAAATTATTCAAAGTAAAAAGTCTACTAAAAAAGTAGGCTTTTTTACATCATGTACATTTCTCCGTTATAACCATTGTTTTGAGTAGTTTGGTATGGAGATGTTTGGGTTTGGGTATTTGTAACGGTGTTTTGATAACTTTGTGTGTTTGTGTTTTGTTGATATGGATTTTCTAATCTTGAAATTCTGTTTTCTAGTACTTTTACCTTTTTTTCTAAGGTGCTTACTCTGTTATCTAAGTTAGAATAATTATCATTCATATAATTTGGGAACATCATCATGTTAGTTGGTATACCCATCATTGGATTAAAAGGCATCATTTGTTGACCCAAGTTATTTCTATCACTTTTCATATTTATTCCTCCTAATAAAAAGCTTTCATTTAATTATATGTTTCTTTGTACTTTTGGTGTATAATTATAATTAGGTGATTGTTTTGAGACTTAAAAATGTTAAAAATGCGGCACAAATAATAAGCGAATCTAATTATATAATTCCTGATCCTTTTAGGTATAAGGGTAAGTGGTGTGATGTTTTTAAAAATAATAATATAATAAATATAGAAATTGGAATGGGTAAAGGTGATTTTTTAATTGAAATGGCAATAAAAAATCCAGATATTAATTTTATTGGAATAGAAATGTATGATAGCGTAATAGTAAGAGCAGCTCAAAAATTAAAGAATTATAATATTTCAAACTTAAGGTTAATAAGAATGGATGCTTGCTATATAAATGATGTCTTTGAAAAGGAAATAAATTGTATATACCTTAATTTTTCTGATCCATGGCCGAAGAAAAGACATGCTAAAAGAAGACTTACCAGTCATGAATTTTTAAAAAAGTATGATAATTTATTTACAAATAAAAAAGTAATAATACAAAAAACAGATAACATAGATTTGTTTGCTTTTTCTATCGAATCTTTAAGTACTTATGGATATGTATTAAAAAATGTCACCATGGATTTACACAATAGTGATTTTGAAAAAAACGCATTAACTGAGTATGAAAAGCGTTTCATTGAAAAAAATATAAAAATTTGTAGTTTAACGGCTTATAAAGATAATTAAAATTTATTAAAAAATACCAAATTAATATTATTTATAGCATGAATGATACGAAAAGGTTTTATTTTTTTCTATTTTTTGTTATAATATTCTTAAAGTAGGTGTGCTTAATGAAAAAAAGTTTATTGATACTTTTAATTTTATTATTTTTATCTGGATGTAGTATAACTAGAATAGATAATTATAATTATGAAAAGTTAATGGATAAGATTTTATCCTTAGATATAAAAACTTATAATAAGATAGGTAAAGGTTATAAATACTATGCTCCTTATGGTGTTGTAAGAACAAATTCAAAAGATTATAATGACACTTTAAAAAAAGGAGATAATACATATTATTTATACGTTGATGTTATAAGTTATTATTATAAAAATAATAATAGTTATAAATCAAAGGGTGATTCTTATTTTTATAGAAAAATTAATAACAAAGGGAAAATAGGTTATATAGATATTAAAAAGAGTAAAAATAAATTATATATTGAAATGATGTATAATTATGCTAAAATAGAAACGTATGTAGATGAAAATGATTTAAATGATTCTATTGCTGATATAACATACATTTTATCAAGTGTTAAATTTAATGATACTTTATTAAAAAAGATGTACGAATCTGGAAATTTTGATTCTAAAGAAGAAGTATATAAGCTTTTTGATAATAAAGAAAAGGACGGAAACTTCCTTGAGTATATAAAAGAGTATGATAAATATGATGAAAATAAAGATGATACAAAAGAAGAAGAAATAAAAGTAGAAGAAAAAAAGGAAAGTAAAACAACTACTACAACAACAACTACGTCTACAACAACAACTAGCACTACTAATGAACAAGAAGAAAGTAAAACTAAGGAAAGTTAACAAAGAAAGGTGTGAATATTCTTATGGGATTAAAAAATAAGTTAAATAAAATGAAAAGTTTCTTATTTGACGAAGTAGATGATGAAAAAGAAATTAAAAAAATTCCTAAGATTTCTTTAAAAAAAGAAAACAAGAAGCAAGAAGAAGAAAAAGAAAAAGAAGAAGAATTATCTAAGACACAGGAAATAGAGGAATTAAATTTTGATGATGATATCGAAACTGATTTAGAGAAAACTAATGAAATAAAATCAAGAACACAAAAAAATGAAAAAGAATTTAATTTTCCAGAGTTTGATGATGATGACTTTATGGTGACAACACCAAAACATACTCCGGTTGTTAAACAAGAGCCTAAGCCAGTATTATATCAGGGAAGTAAACGCAAAGAAGAAGTTAAAAAGTTCAAACCTAGTCCTATTATATCACCTATATATGGTTTGTTAGATATGGAAGGTAATAGGATTCAAAGTGATTCTGCATCAAAAGAAAAAAATAAGTATAACAGCGAGGTATCTTTAGATGTTGTTAGAAAAAAAGCTTATGGTAATTTAGATGATAATTTAGAAGATACCATGAAGCGTTTAAGCCAAAAAACTATTGAAGAAGCTGAAAATGATATGGAAAAAGAAGAAAAAGAGCTTTCAAGAACAAAAAATAAAGAGAAAAAGGTTGCTTTAGAAAAACCAATAGTTGTTAAGCAAACTGATGATGAAGACGATGATGATATGATTTTACCAAACGTTAATTTTAAAGAAATTGATGTTGATAAGGAAAGAGCAAAGGACTCAAAGGAAAAAGAAATTTCAAATGTTGTAGAAGACGACGATGATGATACAAAAGAACAGGATTTATTTAATTTAATAGATTCTATGTATCAGAAAGAAGGTAAAGAAGAATAATGCAAAGTTTTTTAAATGAATATTTACCAATCTTGATTTATATATTATTATGTATCTTAATTGTTTTACTTATTGTTATTTGCATCAAAGTAATTAAAACAATGAATAAGTTAGGAAAGATAGTTGATGATGTGGATGATAAGGTAAAATCTTTAAATGGTGTTTTTAATATCATAGATACGGTAACTGATAAGTTATCAGCATTAACTGAGGTTGTTTCAGATTCAATAATTTTATTTATTAAGGGTGTCTTTAAAAAAAGAAAGAAAAAAATACAGGTAAATGAGGAGGAAGATGATGAGTAAAAAAGATAATAAGAAAAAGAATACTGGCAAATTTGTTTTAGGCGCTGCTATTGGAGCTACTTTGGGACTTTTGTTTGCGCCTAAGTCAGGAAGAGAAACAAGAAAGGAACTTAAAGCAAAAGCTAATGATTTATTATTAAAAGCTAAGGAAATTGATGTTGCAGAAGTTAGAGATGCAATTGAAGAAAAAGTTAATAATATAATGGAAGAACTTAAGGACTTAGATAAAGAAAAAGCATTAAAAATTGCTAAAGCTAAGGCTTCTGATTTAAAGAAAAACGTAGAAGATTTAGTTGAATATACTAAGAAAAAGGCAACACCAGTTGCTCAAGAAGCTGCGGTAGCATTAAAAGAAAAAACAGTAGATGTTATGAAAAAGATAGTTGATAAACTAGAATCTTAAAAAAAGTGCTAAATGATGCACTTTTTTTTGTGCTTTAGCATAGATTAAAATGAGGAGGAGATTCTAATGTTTAAAGAGATAGTAACTAAAGCCGTAATAGGAAAGGGAAAAAAATATTTTAAAAATAGTTATAATCTTATGTCTGAAAATAATGCTAATACCATATTAGGGTGTTGGGTAATCAATCATAAGTTTAAGGGTGCAGTAAGTGGTGATAAAGTAATAATTGATGGTAATTTTGATATTAATATTTGGTATTCTTATGATGATGATAAGAAAACCGCAGTTGCTAGTAAAAATATATCATATAGTGAAACTGTTAATGTTAAAACTAAAACTGGTACTACTTTACAAGGTAGTGACATAATAGTAAGGGCTCTTAAACAACCAAGTTGTAGTAATGTACAAGTAAAAGAAGATGTAATAGAATTTGATATAGAAAAAGAACTTGGAATAGAAATAGTAAATGATGAAAAAGTTAAAATAGCAATTGAAGAAGATGAAGAACCATGGGATAACATAGACGATGATGAAGAAGTTATTGAAAAAAAGATAGATGAAGAAGTTAAAGAGGATTTTATGTAGAATCCTTTTTAAATATATAAAAATACGTTGTTAACAAAAATGGTTGACACCAATGATATGTTGTGTTAAACTTAATAAGTAGAAAAGGAGGAACAATTATGGCAGTTAAGTTAAGATTAAAAAGAATGGGTGCTAAAAAACAACCTTTTTATCGTATAGTAGCAGCAGATTCAAGAAGTCCAAGAGATGGTCGTTTTATTGAAACAATAGGAACTTATAATCCACTTGTAACACCTGCAGAAACTAAAATAAATGAGGAAGTAGCAATGAAATGGTTAAAAAATGGTGCAACACCAACTGATACAGTTAGAAATATTTTTTCTAAAGCTGGTATTATGACTAAATTTGCTAATGAAAAACAAGGTAAGTAATTATGAAATTAGTTGAATTAACTCAAACGATTGTTAAAGAACTTGTTGAAGATAAAGATAGTATTACTGTTAAGGAATTTCCAAGTGAAGAAGAAAATACAATTACAATACAAGTTATGGTTCCATCTGATCAAATGGGAAGAGTAATTGGTAAGCAAGGTAAACTTGCTAAAGCGCTTAGAACGGTAGTACAAGCAAGTTCATACGTAAATGATAATAAAAGAGTAAACATAAACATTGATTCTTATTAAGAAGATTATTAATCTTCTTTTTATTTTTATTAATTATAATATAACTTATATTTTATATTATAAAAAATAACTATTATTAATCTTTTTTAGAATAAAACTTAAAAAACACTTTGATATTTTAACTACCTTTATTATTTTTGCTTATTAATTTATGTAAATATTAAATTAATATTATTAATTTAATTGTTAAAATACGTTAATTGTATTATAATAAAAGTATGGTAAAGGATGTGATTATATGAAAAAAAGAGTAATTAGTGCAATTGTTGCTCTTATAATATTTATTCCTCTTATTATTTTAGGTGGTATTTATTTTAGAGTTGCTGCAACTGTTTTAGCGGTATTTGGTATGAAAGAATTTTTAAATTTATCTAAAAATGATAAAAGACCGTTGTACGTGGATTTAATTTGTTATGCCTTAGTAATATTACTTACCTTTGTAGATAAAAATCGTACTTCATACTATTTTATAACACTTTTGCTACCAGCACTTGCTGTTATATATTGTAATAATAATAAAAAATATAATGCTGATGATGCATTTAAATTAACTGCAATGATAATAGTTATTGGTACTATATTTCACCAATTTATAGTTATTAGAAATAATAATATAATGATATTTATTTATTTATTTATAACTACAATGATTACTGATACATACGCACATTTAGGTGGAACTTTAATTGGAAAACATAAGTTAGCTCCTTTAATTTCTCCTAATAAAACATGGGAAGGAAGTATAATTGGTGGTATTTTTGGAACCCTTTGTGCATCAACGTTTTATTATATTTTCGTAAATTCTAATGCTAATGTATTAGGACTTTTAGTTGTAACTGCTTTTTTATCTTCGTTAGGACAGCTTGGAGATTTATATTTTAGTGCTATAAAAAGAAATCACAACATAAAAGATTTTTCTAATATTATGCCTGGACATGGTGGTGTATTAGATAGATTAGATAGTATTATTTTCGTTGTTATTGGATATATTTTATTATCAGGAATAATTTAGGAGGAAGAAAATGACTTTAATATATTTTGTTTTAATGCTTGGTATAATTATTTTTATTCATGAGCTTGGTCATTTTTTCTGGGCTAAAAAATCAGGGGTTTACTGTTACGAGTTTTCACTAGGATTTGGACCTAAGCTTTTTTCTTTTAAAAGAAAAAATGACGAAACATTATATTGCTTAAGACTTATTCCTATTGGTGGATACGTTGCAATGGCTGGTGAGGAAGTTGATGATGACACATCTGTTGCTCAAGATAAAAAAATGTATAATAAACCTTGGTATAAAAAGTTAATAATTGTTTTAGCAGGAGTAATTAATAATTTTATTTTAGGATTTGTGGTATTATTTGTTATTGCGCTTATTTATGGTTCTTATACTACTGATCCTGTAATAGGGGTAGTAACAAAAAATTCATCAAGTCAAAAAGCTGGGTTAAAAAAAGGTGATATAATCCTTAAAATAAATGATGAAAAGACAAAAACGTGGGATGATGTTACTTTAAAACTTACTTTAGCAAATAATGAAAAGATACAGGTTTTTACTGTTAAAACAAAAAATGGTGTTAAAAATATAAAAGTAAAACCTACAAAAATAACAGATAAAAAAGGAAATGTTTCTTATTCTTATGGTATTGCTTTAAATGATACTAAGTATTATGGAATTTTAAATTCTTTAAAGTATGCAACAAGTAAATTTGGTTCAATTTTTAATTCTATGATTGTAACTATAAAAGCTTTAATTACAGGTAAAATTGGATTAAATTCGTTATCAGGACCAGTAGGAATATATTCTATCGTTGGAACTCAAAGAAAAGCTGGCTTTTCAAGTTTACTTTATTTACTTGCTTATTTATCAATAAATGTTGGATTTATTAATTTAATTCCATTTCCAGCTTTTGATGGATATCGTGCACTTATTATAATAATTGAAAAAATAACTGGTAAAAAAGTAGACGCAAAGATAGATGCAATTATAAATAACATTGGTTTATATTTGTTATTTGCACTTATGATATATATAACAATAAAAGATGTATTAAGGCTTTTTTAAAAAAAGCCTATTTTAATAAAAGGAGAAAGGTTGAAAAAAATAATTAAATTTTAGACACACAAAAAAGTGTCTTGTCAATGAAGACATTAAAATAAGCTGATCTTTGAAATAGTAAACTGTTATTAGGTATTCTGCAATGTAATATCGTAACCTAAACTAGTTAAATAAGAAATCATTTCTTCTGGAGTATTAGAAATCTTATTATGAGATTTAAAATTACGATTAAGTAAGTTTTCAAATCTTTCATAGTCAAATACTTCACCAGTAAGTAAAATGTGATAAATTGATGTAAGTAAAAGTCTAGCTATAGCAATAATAGCTTTCTTGTGACCACGACGTCTTTTTAAAGATTCGTATCTTGCTTTAATATAAGGACAAGACTTATCTTTAATGGCACATAAAGCACATTGAACAAGTAAAGGTTTAATATAAACACCTGCTTTAGTTATACGGACGGATTTCTTTTTCTTGGCAGATTCATTACATCTAGGAGTAAGACCAGCCCAAGAACAAAGATGTTTATCATCAATAAAGGTATTCATATTTGTACCAATTTCTGCTATAATAAAAATCGCTGAAATTTCATTTATACCAGGAACTGTTAATATTTGATTAATTTCAGAAGAATATTTACAAGCAAGTTTTAGAATTTGCTGTTCTAATTCATCAATGCAATCATTGATATAGTCATAATGTTTTAGAACAATATTCATTTTTGATGATTGAGATTCATCAAAAATACCATTGATAGATTTCAAGATATCTTCAGGTGATGATTTCAAGTTTTTGCGAAGTAATGGAGTAATATCATCTAAAGTTAAATTAGGATTGGAAAGCATTAACTTTAGAATTGATTGTGATGTTTTACCAAAAACATCAGTTACAACATTAGCAATTTGAACATTAGAAACTGTAAGAGAATTTTGAAATCTATTTTTTTCTGAAGTACGAATATTAACTAGTTTGTTACGATAACGCATTAAATCACGAAGTTGTCTAATATCAACTGGAGGCATAAAAGAAGGTTCAACTAAACCATGTTTAAACATATCAGCAATCCATACAGAATCTTTCTTATCAGTTTTCTTACCTGGTATAGATCTAACATATTTAGGATGAGTGATAATGCATTTACATTTTT
>CANQZW010000015.1 GCA_947628435.1 uncultured Bacilli bacterium
TTTATTTTATACAAAAAAAACAGAATTTCTTTTCCACAGTTTTCTGTTTTTTTATTTTTTACCTAAACTCAAATTTATTTACTATTTTATAAAATATTGTTATACTAAAACTAATTTTAATAAAAGAGGTATTTTATGCAACAATATTTTGCTAAGAATAAGAACTTAGAATTAGAAGATGGTGATTATCATCATATTAAAAACGTCATGAGAATGAAAAAAGGTGACATGATAAAAGTTGTTTTTGATAAAGTGTGTTATACTTGTAAATTAACAAACGTATCTTTAAAATCATCTTTTGAAATTGTATCTAAAGAAGAATTTAAAAATAATTTACATGAGATATCTGTTGCATTTGCGTTAATAAAAGAGCAAAAATTAAATTATTTATTACAAAAAACAACAGAACTTGGGGTTGATAAACTTATTCCAATAACAACGAAAAGAACAATTGTAAAAATTGATAATAAAAAAGAAATATCAAAAATTAAAAGATGGGAAAAAATATGTAAGGAGGCATCTGAACAATCTTTTAGATGCAAAGTTCCAATTATAAATGATATAATACCCATTAATGATTTAGTAAAGTATGAGTATGATTTAAAATTATTTTGTTCATTAAATAAAAATACAAAAAATATAAAAAAAGTACTTCAAAAAAATAATAAGTGTGTTAAAATATTATTAGTTATTGGCCCAGAAGGTGGTTTTGAACCTAGTGAGGAGCAATATTTATTAAAAAGTGGTTTTATAAGTGTTTCATTATCACAGAACGTTTTAAGGTCTGAAACAGCTCCTGTTGTTGCACTTTCAATGGTAAATTATGAATTTATGAGGTGAGTAGTATGAAAAAGTTGTTTGCGGCAGCATCTTATTCTTTTAATAATTTTTATAATAATTTAAATATGCAAGGGCAAATGATTTTTTCTCTGATAATGTTTTTAATAGTATGTTTATGCATATTACTTTTAATAACATATGTTATACAAAGCATTCAAGCTAAAGATAAAATTAAAAAATTAAAACAAGAATTTGTAAAACCAATTGTTAATAATAAAGAAGATATAAAAAAGCAAACAAATGATGATGAAGATACTAAAATTGAGGAAATTGCAACTGCTATTTCTGATGCTTTAGAAAAAGATAAGCCTATTTCTCTTACGAACTTTGAAGAGGATCAAGAAAAAACTGCAATAATTTCAATTGATGAATTAATTGAAAAAGCTAAAGATTTAGAACTTATTGATGATGATAATACTGGTGTTAATTATCTAGAAAAATATAACCTAGAACCAGCAGAGGTTCAAAGTAATACTAATTTAACTAATAATAACGAAAGTAAAAACGAGGTTAAAGCTTTTAAAGTATCACAGGTTATATCTCCAATATACGGAGTTAAAAAAGAAGTTATTAATAATGATAAGTAGAAAAGCTTAAGCCATTAAGCTTTTTATTTTGGGAAAAAATGAAGAAAAAAAATTAGTATTTTATTTTTAAGTTTATTTGTTGTTTTAGTTACAGGATGCCATGCAACTGAAAAAAAGAAATAAGTGAACAAACTTTAGAGTGCACAACTACTGAAAATGATGAAGATATGAATATCGAGCAAGTCTATTTTTGATTTGCTTTTTTATAAAGTATTAATTTAAATAATTTTAAAGAAGAAAATTTATAAGATATTTAATCACCTATCTAGGTATTAAACATAAAATACTTTGAAGTAGTGATAATATGTTTATAGTAGATGCTAGGCATGGAGAAATAGGATAATCCAAAAATAAAAGAATACTTAAATATTAAAAAAATAGATTTGTTTTTGCAAAGAATTTGCAAAGAATTCGCAAAGAATTTGCAAAGAAAATTGTTATACATAAATTTAATGATATTTGAAAAAGTATCTTTTTTTCGTGCATAAAGAAATGAAAATGATATTGTGAATTTAAATTATGCAATATTTAGAAGTAAACCAATATACTATCAATGATTTAGCCCCAATAGAATCACATAATAAAAGAAAAAAGAAAGCTTATCAATCTAACCCAGATATAAAACTAGAATTAATAGAAAATAATATTGAATTAGTACACTTAACAGAAAAGTATGTTAAGGTTTTTTATAACTTAACTAAAGATTACAAAAAAACATGATGAAAAAATGAAAACTGAAAGAGAAGATAGAAATTTACAAAATATATACTTGATAAGATTAAAATGTTCTTTAGAAATATAATATTAAAAGTAAATGAAACTTCTAAAGTTTTAGCAACTCAGGAAGTAAAAGATGATTATGATATGAATTTATAAAAAGTGTTAAATTTAGCCAAATATATAGGATTAATCGAAAAATATGTTATAATTATATTGCAAGGAAGTGACTAACTAATGAAAGTTGCTATTTATACGTTAGGTTGTAAAGTAAACACTTACGAAAGTGAATATGCTTTAAAACAATTTATAAAAAGAGGTTATGAAATTACTGATTTTTCTTGTTGTGATTCTGATATATACTTAATTAATACTTGTACTGTTACTAATACAAGTGATCAAAAATCAAGAAAAATGATAAGACAAGCTAAAAAGAAAAATAAAAATGCCGTAGTAGCAGCTATGGGCTGTTTTACTCAGATAAGACGAAATGATGATTCTATAATGGATTATGTAGACGTAGTAATTGGAAATCAAAATAAAAGTAAAATTGTTGATATAATTGAAGATTATATAAAAAATAAAAAGAAAATAATAAATATTAATGATGTTATGAACGCAGAATTTGATGATATGCAAATAACTAATTTTAATACCAGAACAAGGGCACTTGTAAAAATACAAGATGGTTGTGAAAACTTTTGTTCATATTGTATTATTCCATACGCAAGAGGAAAAGTAAGAAGTAAAAAACCAAAAAAAGTAATTGAAGAAGTTAAAGAATTAGTATCAAATGGGTATAAAGAAATAGTTTTAACAGGTATTCATACAGGACATTATGGAGCAGATTTACAAGATTATGATTTTAGTGACCTATTAATGGAATTAGAAAAAATAAAAGGTTTAAAAAGGATAAGAATATCATCAATAGAAATTACTGAATTAAATGATAAATTTTTAGAAGTATTAAAAAATTCAAAAAAAATTGTTAATCACTTACATATTCCTTTACAATCAGGAACTGATAAAATACTAAAACTAATGAACAGAAAATATGACACTAAATACTATCTTAATAAAATTAATAAAATAAGGCAAATAAGACCAGATATTGCTATTACAACTGATGTTATAGTTGGTTTTCCAAACGAAACTGAGGCTTTATTTAACGATACCATAAATTTTGTTAAGAAAGTTTCTTTTGCAGCAGGTCATGTATTTCCATTTTCAAAAAGAGATGGGACTTTAGCAGCTAAAATGGATGGACAATTAACCAAAGAAGAAAAACATAAAAGATCAAAACAATTAATACAAGTATTTAATACTTTAGAAGAAAATTATTATAAAAAACACATTAATGAAATCGTATGTGTTATACCAGAAGTATACGATGAGGGTTACTTAACTGGTCATACAGATAATTACCTAAAAGTAAAATTTAAAGGTTGTAAGAATCTATTAGGTCAAGAAGTAAATGTAAAAATATTAAAATATGAAGATAAAATATTAAAAGGAACATTAATAAGTAAATAATTATTAATGTTTTTTTCTACAATTTTTTTAAAAAAAGTTCATATAATAGCAACAAATAGGAAAGGAAATTATTATATGAACTACTATAATAAGATAAAAAATGAACTTATAAATAATGAATTATATAAAAAGGTAAAGGATTATTCTAAAAATAGAAGTGATTTAACTACTTATTATAATGTGGGCAAATTACTTAATGATGCTGGTAAACATTATGGTAAAAGTGTTATTAAAAATTATTCATATAGATTAAAAAAAGAAGTGGGTAAAAAATATAATGAAAGAACGTTAAGAAGAATGCGGCAGTTTTATGAATTATTCAAAAATGAAAAATGGTCGGCATTGCCGACCGAATTGTCTTGGTCTCATTATTCTGAACTGCTAAAACTAAAAGATTCAAATGAAATAAATTATTATATTGATTTAAGTATTAATCAAAATTTATCATATAGGGAATTAGGAAAACGTATCAAAAATAAAGAATACGAAAGATTAGATGAAAAAACAAAGCTTAAATTAATAAAACAAGAAAATAAAAAAATAGAAGATTTTATTAAAGATCCGATTCTTATTAAAAATAAAAATAATTATGATTATGTATCAGAAAAACTATTACAGCAACTAATACTAGAAGATATAGAAGCATTTATGAAAGAATTGGGAAATAACTTTAGTTTTATTGCAAGTGAATACAAAATAAAAATAGGAAATACCTACAATTACATAGACCTACTTTTATATAACATAGATTTTAATTGTTATGTGGTAATAGAGCTTAAAAAAGCTGAACTTAAAAAAGAGCATATTGGACAAATAGAAGTATATATGAATTATATAGATAAAAATTTAAAAAGGATAAATCAAGAAAAAACAATTGGAATAATAATATGTAAAAAAGATAATAAATACATAATTGAATATTGTTCTAATCCACTTATTTTTTCAAAGAGATATGTTTTAACTTGTTAGTTTTTATGATAAAATTATTTTAGTAAAGGATTTGAAATAATGCAAACATACATAAAAGGAATATATAAAAAAACTATTTTTCAATCAAATGATGGATTTGTTGTTGGTTTAATTAAAATAAAGGATACTAATGATCAAGAACTTTTAGATTACATTGATAAACAATTTACTTTTACTGGTTTATTTGCACAGTTAAACATAGATGAAGAATATAAATTTTATGGTAATGTAATAGATAATCAAAAATATGGAATTCAGTATAAAGTAGAAAAATATGAAAAGATAATGCCTGAGGATAAAGATGGTTTAATTATTTTTTTATCTAGTGATATATTTCCTAAGGTTGGAGAAAAAACAGCGAAACAAATAGTGGATACTTTGGGTAATAAATGTTTAGAATTAATAGTAGATGATTATAATTGTTTGCTTAAAGTACCTAAAATGACTTTAAAAAAAGCAATTGATATTCATGATAAATTAATTAAGTATAATGAAAGTTTTGAGGTGATTGTATATTTAACAAATCTTGGTTTTAATATGAAAGATTCACTTAAAATATATAATCATTACTTAGATGATACTATAAGAGTTATAACTAATAATCCATATGAGTTAATTGATACTGTTAAAATATCTTTTAATAAAATAGATTTATTAAAAAAAGAGTTAAAAATAAATGATAATGATGAAAGAAGAATTTTATCTCTTATTATATATGTTATGAAAAATATTTGTTTTCAAACTGGTGATACATATTTAAATTTTGAATTAATATATAGAGCTTTTAAATACGTATATGAACAAGAAATTACTGAAGAAAGTTTACTATATTATTTAGTAGAATTAAATAGTTTGGGAAAGATAATAATTGAAGATGATAAATATATTTTAATAAATTATTATACATATGAAAATTATGTAGCAGATAAAGTATATGAATTATCAAATAAAAAAGATGAGGTAATAGATAATATAGATATTAAAATAGAAAATTTAGAAAATCATTTTAATATTGAATATAATGATGAACAAAAAAGAGCGATAAAACAAGCTTTAATTAAAAATTTTTCAATTATAACAGGAGGACCAGGTACTGGTAAAACAACTATAATAAAAGGAATAGTACAGTTATATAAAATGATAACAGGTTATTCATATGAAAAATTACAAGAAAAATTAGTATTACTTGCACCAACTGGAAGAGCTGCTAAAAGAATGAGTGAGGCATGCAGCTTTAAAGCATCTACCATACATAGATATTTAAGATGGAATAAAGAAACTAATGAGTTTGGTTATAATGAAAATAATAAAGCACCAGCAAAATTTATTATAATAGATGAAACAAGTATGATAGATATAGAACTTTTATATAATTTTTTTAAAGCAGTAAAAAATGATGTAAAAATAGTATTTATTGGAGATTATAACCAATTAGAAAGTGTAGCACCAGGTAATGCATTAAAAGATTTAATAGAATCAGATATTATAAATACGATTTTCTTAAAAGATATTTATAGACAAGATCAAAATTCTTATATTACTGAGCTTGCTTATGAAATAAATGAAGGCGAATTACAAGATGGTTTTTTGCAAAAAAAAGATGATTATAATTTTATAAGTTGTAATAATGAAGATATTTTAAAGACTACTTGTATATTAGCTAAAAAAGCAATTGATAAAGGTTATGATTTAAAAAACGTACAAGTTTTAGCACCAGTATATAAAGGAATAAATGGAATAGATAATTTAAATAAAACATTACAAAAAATATTTAATCCAAAAGACAATAATAAAAATGAAACTTATGATGCTGATATTATATATCGTGAAGAAGATAAAATATTACAATTAGAAAATATGCCTGATAATAATGTGTTTAATGGAGATATAGGTTTTATTGAAAAAATAAAAAATGACGAAATAACGGTTAATTTTGATGGAAATAGAGTAAAATATACAAAAAAAGATTATAAAGCTATTAAACACGGTTATGCAATAAGTATTCATAAAGCACAAGGTAGTGAATTTGAAATAGTTATTATGCCAATTTCTAATGAATATAAAAATATGCTTTATAAAAAAATAATATATACAGCAGTAACAAGAGCTAAAAAATCATTAATGATATTAGGTGATTCTAAAGTATTTTATAAAGGAGTTTATAACGTAGCAAACAAACAAAGAAAAACACTTTTAAAAAGCTTATTAATTAATAAAATTGTATAGTATATAACAAAAATTTTATTACATAATAATAATGGCATTAATATATATGCCAATTTCATATTTTTTAAGAGAAGGTGAGTATTAATGAAAGCACTAAATAATCTTGGATGGATGCTTTTAGGTGTTGCAGTAGGTTCTGGAGCATTATACTGTTATAATGAATGTAGTTGTAATAGTGGTATTAAGCAAACTATAAATGAGGTTAAAAAAAACGCAAGTAAGAAATTAGAAAATATGATGGAAAAATAGGCTTATGCCTATTTTTTTAAAATAATTTATCGAAATAAAATTCAATTTGTTGAAAATAAACGCTATGTGTGATATTATTAGGATAATAGGAGGCGTAATGTGAAAAGTGGAAAGAAAAATGGTTTTACATTAATTGAGTTATTAATAACAATAGCATTAATGTTATCACTACTTGGAATATCAATAGTAAGTTTTATTTCTATTAGTAATAGAAAAAAACAGCAAGCTTATAATGTTGTAAAAGAACAAATAATAACTGCAGCAGAACAGTATTTTACTTCAAATGAATATTTATTTGAAGGATTAGATGATAAAACAACAGGTATTATATCATTAGGAAAATTAGTTAATGAAGACTATTTAAATGTTGTAACTGATCCTAGAACAGGTAAAAAACTAAATAAATGTTCATATGTTGAAGTAACTAAAAATGGAAGAAAATTTAGCTCCGAGTTCATAAATAATGAGGAAGAACGAAAATGCGATAATGATAATTCATTAGTATTAAGTGAACCAGGAGCACCATATCTTAGTATTCATATGGATCCAGAAGGAAAAGGACACTATAATAAAGAAACAGATTGGTGGTATAAAAATGGATATAACATAGCAGCAGAAGTTAATACTAATGGTAATGGACAAATCACTAATGTGTACGAAAGTACCACTTGTGATGTAAATACCACAATAAACAAAGCCACATCTGTTGAATTTCAAACTAATGCAAGTTATAATAAATATACTGATAAAACAGGTAGTAAATTTAAAATAAATACTATAAGTACTGACACTCAAAAAACAGGTTTGGCTTATGTTGCGGTAAATGCATCAGGTAAAAAAACAATTCAATGTGTAGAATATAATTTAGATAAAACACCACCGACTGCAGAGGTAGTTGCTACTGCTAACGGTAAAAGTGTTGTTGGTAATTGGTCTAATGCTAACATTATTAATTATGGTTTTAAAAATGTTAGTGATAAATTGTCCGGAATAAAATCAGTAGTAAATTATTGGAATAAATCTAAAAATACAAGAGATGTTTCAGATTCAGATGATTATAAATGGAGCGATTCTAAAGTAAATTATCCTTCTGGAGGCTCTGCACCAGTCTATAATGTTCCAAATCCTGCAAAAGCATCTTTAACTCTTAAAGATAGAACGGATTTTTCAATGCAAGAAGAAGGTTGGAGAAAATATAGTGTAAGAGTATGTGATGTTGCAGGTAATTGTACAAGAGAAGTCGTTGCTTTTGGTATAGATAGAACTGCTCCAAACGCACAAGTAGTTGCTACTGCTAATACTACTAGCGGTGCAAGTGTTGTTGGTAATTGGTCTAATGCTAACCTTATTAGATATGGTTTTAAAAATGTTAGTGATAATTTGTCTGGAATAAAATCAGTAGTAAATTATTGGAATAAATCTGGAAATACAAGAGATGTTTCAGATTCAAATGATTATAAATGGAGCGATTCTAAAGTAAATTATCCTTCTGGAGGCTCTGATTCAGTCTATGAAGTTTCAGATCCTGCAAAAGCATCTTTAACTCTTAAAAATAATACGAATTATACGAATTTTCCTATGCAAGATGAAGGTTGGAGAAAATATAGTGTAAGAGTATGTGATCTAGCAGGTAATTGTACAAGAGAAGCCGTTGCTTTTGGTATAGATAGAACTAAACCAACCTGCCAAATATCAGTTACAAGTGGTTCAAAATCAAATGGAAATTATTATGGTGATGTTAAATTAGGAATAACAGGTACTGATGATAATAGTGGTGTAGATGATGTTTATTTTTCTAATATACGTGGTACTAGTTTAACTATAAATAGTTCTCGTAATGTTCCTGGATATGTTGTAGATGCTGCAGGTAATTCTAATACTTGTGAAGAATATTTTTCTTTTGTACCTCCTATAAATTGTAATGATTTTACAATTAACGCTACAAAAAGTGCTGATGGATATGACGGATGGTATAAAGATCGAAACGGAGTTTCGTTTAATATAACAGCTCCTAGTGGTGTTACGTGGTATTGGATAACTAATGGAAAGAATACAGGAGAGAATGTTTTTACAATAGGTAACGATTGGTATACTAATTGGGGTTCAAATACTGGAAATAAAACTAAAAAGATTACAGGAAATGGAGAAAGAACCGTTGCAGTTGGATATAAGGAAAATGGTAATTTAAAAACTTGTAAACTAACGACAGTTAAATTAGATAATACGGCACCAACATTTAATTTGGATTCTATAAAAATGATACAATATAATAATGAAGGTTCTGTTATACAAAAAAATACATTTTATACTTCAGGTAAGACTGTTACTCTTCAAAATGTTAGAGGAGAATTAGAAGCTAGTGGTACCTACAGCAATCTAAATGATACAGGTGGTTCAGGAATAGACATGGAATATTCTTATTGGAAATTTGATTTTAATGGTTATGAATCGTGCTATGATCATCATCCTGATACTAAAGAGTGTCATTGTGGATCATCTGGTTATGCTCCATGTAATAATTCAAAAGTTATTTTTCATGCAGAAGATAAAGCAGGAAATGTAACAGAAAAATATATGACATTTTCAGCAAAGTATAAAAATACTACTTGTTCTAAGAAGTGCTATGGTGAATAAAACTATTTTGTTATGGTAAAATTGTATATAGTATGTTTAGAATATATGCTAATTACGTTTATTAACATAATTATTTAGTAGTTTGTTAGCTCTATAACTATATATAAGATTAACGCTTTAATGCGTTAATCTTTTTATAAATTATTGAAATATAAATTTAGTTATGATATCATAATAATAGTAGGTGATAGTATGAAGAATAAAAAGAAAAATGGTTTTACGTTAATTGAGTTATTAATAACGATAGCATTAATGTTATCGCTACTTGGAATAGCAATAGTAAGTTTTATTTCTATTAGTAATAGAAAAAAACAGCAGGCATATGAGGCGGTACAAAAGCAAGCTGAAACTGCTGGTGAACAATTTTTTGATACTAATTTATATATGTTTGAAGGATTAGCAGTAAATGGTACTTCTGGTGTGATTACTATTGGTAAGTTAGTTAGTGAAGATTATTTAAATGTTGTAACTGATCCTAGAACAGGTAAAAAGATAAATAAATGTGATTATATTCAAGTAACTAGAACTAATAGTGGTTATAAAACTAAGTATGTAGAAACTACTGCAACAAGTTGTCCTGAAACATTAAATACCGTTGTTGTCCAAGAAGCTGGGGCACCAAGTATTTTACTAGAAATAAACGGAACGTATAATGAGGCAAGCGGATGGTATTATAAGGCTAAACCAAAAGAGAAAGCAACAGTTAAAACAAATGGAAATGGTCCAATAACTGAAATTAAAAAGTGTTTTAATAATGGGGACGGTTGTAATTTTAATAATTCTGAGACTGCAAAAAATATTACTTTTACAAAAAATACAACAATTACAATTGACGGAACAGGAATAGAAGATACATCAGGATCTACGATTAGTTATAAAGCAACTAATTCATCTGGTAAGTCCGCTATTGCAACAACTGGTGTAAAGGTTGATACGGAAAAACCAACTGTTAATGCCCCTGACTCTTCCGAAACTTGGATAAATGATAAAAATAAAGCATTTATAACATTTACAATAAATGATAGTTTAAGTGGTATAGGTAAGACTACCCGTGAATGGAATGAAAAAAGTGGAGACAGTTATCCTAATGATGGTAAACATATTGCTGAAGAATCTTATGAGGATAGTCCAAAATCTAAGACATTAACCCCAACGATTAATGTACAAGGAAGAAGAAAACAGAGAGTAACAGCTTGTGATGTTGCTGGGAATTGTTCTGCTGCAAAAGAAGGTTATAGATATCTTGATTATACTGCCCCAACCATTACAGTTTATAACTCATCTGAAGATGCTTGGACAAATGATAAAAATAAAGCATTTATAACATTTACAATAAATGATAGTTTAAGTGGTATAGGTAAGACTACCCGTGAATGGAATGAAAAAAGTGGAGACAGTTATCCTAATGATGGTAAACATATTGCTGAAGAATCTTATGAGGATAGTCCAAAATCTAAGACATTAACCCCAACGATTAATGTACAAGGAAGAAGAAAACAGAGAGTAACAGCTTGTGATGTTGCTGGAAATTGTTCTACAAAAGAAGGATATAAAAACTATGATGCAACATCACCAACTTGCACGTCTCAAATAAATATGAATAATGATAAGAAAAAACTGATGTATAATGGTTATTATAATAAAAACAGTGGGGTGCCAGATTCAATAACATTTACTGGTGATGATGAGATGAGTGGTATAAAAGGTGATTTAAGTATCACTAGAAAAAATATAACAGAGGAAAATGCAAGCTATTTTCAAACGTTTACAGATAATGCGGGTAATAAAACAACGTGTAATGTTTTAATAAAGTATGATGGTGGTATAAATAATTGCAAATTAACTGTAAGTGGTACCGAAGGAAATAATGATTGGTACATTAGTAATGTAACCGTAACATTAACCAAAAATAATGATGATATTACATCTTATGGTATTTCAACATCTAGAACTGCTACTTATAATGGTAAAAGTTCCTTTGAACAAACTGAATCTACTTCCGGATCCGGAACTACTGTATATGGATATATTAAAGATAAAGCTGGAAATACTGCGAATTGTAAAACAACTTTTAAAATGGATAATGAGATACCTCGTTTTGTATTTGAACCAACCCCTGATAGAAGTAAGGGTAGAGATCAGCTAAGTATTTATTCTGGATCGGAAAATAGTTGGGTAGCAAAATGGCCAAGTGGTGCACCTGGTTGGGATCCGGCAACACCTAAATGTGGTATTAGTGGATGTCAAGATTATGAAGTAATGGGCTGTGCAACGGATGGAACTGGTGATTATTGGAAACACAGTAATTGGACTACTAAATATTTACTAACAAGGTGTAAAAATAAATATTCCGATTGTTTATCATCTGGCCCTGATTCAAATAATGATAAACATTATTATAAATATAAGTATAGAGTATGTAGTAACGCTGGCTTATGTAGTAATGAAAATTTTCAGATTCAACACTATTATGGTTGTGGTAGTAAAGGAACAAATGAAGTCTGTAAAAAAAGTTATAGTTGTACCTTCAATAAATAATTATTTTAATTATTGTGTTATAATATTAATATAAAGTTGTTGATGAAAAATTAGTAGGTAATTGATTCTTTTAAGAGAGTTATTGGTTGGTGTAAAATAACAGGATAGGTTACTGAAGCTATTTTCGAAGACGTAGTTAATAGCTACCGGGGTAAAAGCCGTTATACTAATTAAGAATAAAGTAGGATGGTACCACGACCCTTTCGTTCCTAATGATTGGGGTGGTACCTTTTTTATAAGGAGGTTATGATGGAAATTAAAAAGAAGGAACCAATTATTTTTGTTGTAGCAGGTAAGGCTAATAGTGGTAAGGATACTACTTGTGAGTTAATTAATAATTATGTTAGACTAAAGAATCTTAAGTCGGTTAATTTACAGTTTTCTTCTTATATTAAGATGTATGCTAAGGTAATTAGTGGATGGAATGGTAATGAAGATACTAAGCCAAGGAGTTTGCTTCAGGAACTTGGAACAGAGGTAATTAGAAATAAAATAGATAATAATTTTTTTATTAAAAGAATTATTGGTGATATCATGGTTTATTCTTATTATTGTGATGTTATAACAATAAGTGATGCAAGGCTTAAAGATGAGCTTGATAGTATTAAGAATAGTTTTAATAATGTATATAAGGTAAAGGTTGAAAGACCTAATTTTGAAAGTAGTTTAAATAGTAATGAGAAAAAGCATATTACTGAGGTTGATTTGGATAATTATGATAATTATGATTATGTTTTAGTAAATGATGGTACTATAAAGGATTTAAATAATAAGGTTATTAATATGGTTAATGAGGTGATAAAATGAAGAATTTAACTAGTAGTGAAATAAGAAAGATGTTTTTGGATTATTTTGAAAGTAAGGATCATTTAATTGTTCCATCAGCGTCTTTAATTCCTGATAATGATCCTTCTATTTTATGGATTAATGCTGGAGTTGCTCCTTTAAAGAAGTATTTTGATGGAAGTAAGATTCCTGTTAAAAGACGTCTTGCTAATTCTCAGAAGTGTATTCGTACTAATGATATTGAAAATGTTGGTAAAACATCTCGTCATCATACTTTTTTTGAAATGCTTGGTAATTTTTCTATTGGTGATTATTTTAGGGATGAGGCCCTTAGTTATGCTTGGGAACTTTTAACCAGTCCTAATTGGTATGATATAGATAAGTCTAAGCTTTATGTAACGGTTTATCCTGATGATGTTGAAACTTATAATAAGTGGTTATCTTTGGGTGTTGATGAATCTCACATAATTAAGTGTAAAAGTAACTTTTGGGATATAGGTCCAGGTCCTTGTGGTCCTGATTCAGAAATTTTTTATGATCGTGGAAGTGAGTATGATCCTGATAATTTAGGTATTAAGTTATTGGAAGATGAGATTGAAAATGATAGGTATATTGAAATATGGAATAACGTATTTAGTCAGTATAATCATATAGATGGGTTAGATAGAAAGGATTTTCCTATTCTTCCTCATAAAAATATTGATACTGGTATGGGACTTGAAAGATTAACTTGTATCATACAAAATGGTAAGTCTAATTATGATACTGATTTATTTATGCCTATAATTAGAAAAATAGAGGAAATATCTAATGTTAAGTATGAAGGACAAATGGCTTTTAAGGTAATCGCGGATCATATTAAGACTTTGGTATTTGCGTTATCTGATGGTGCTTATTTTTCTAATGAGAAAAGGGGTTATGTTTTAAGGCGTATTTTAAGACGTGCCTCACGTTTTGGAAGAACTCTTGGTATTTATGAGCCTTTTATGTATAAGTTAACTGATAGTGTTTTACGAATTATGATTGATTATTATCCTTATTTAAAAGATAATAAGCAAAAGGTTGATAAGCAAATCATGGATGAAGAAAAAACGTTTTTAAAAACTTTGTCAGCAGGTGAAAAAAGGTTAAATGAGTTAACTAATAGTGGTAAGGTTATAACGGCAGAAGATGTGTTTAAGCTTTATGATACTTATGGATTTCCTTATGAGTTAACGAAGGAGATATTAGATGAGAAAAATATAAGTATAAATAAAGAAGAGTTTGATAAATGTATGCAAAAACAAAGACAAATGGCTAGAAAATCATCTAGTAATTCATCTTCAATGAGTGTGCAAGGTGATGTTGTTAATTTTAAAGAAGAAAGTTTATTTGTTGGGTATGATAATTTAGAAACTAAGGCTAGGGTTATTTTTGTTGGAAATGATGAGGGTAACGTTTGTGATATTTATTCTAGCGGTGTTGTAATTACTGATAAAACTCCTTTTTATGCTACAATGGGTGGACAAGAAGGAGACATTGGTTATATTACTTCTGATAATTTAAAGGCTGAGGTATATGGATGTGTTAAAGCTCCTAATGGGCAAAATATGCATCTTATAAGGTTATTAAATGGTAGTATAAAAGTTGGTGATTATGTTACTTTAACGGTTGATAAGGAAAACAGATTTGATACTTGTCAAAATCATTCTGCAACTCATCTGCTACAAAAATCATTACAAGAAGTATTAGGTAGTGATCTTTCTCAGGCAGGTAGTTATGTTGATAATAATACTTTAAGATTTGATTTTAAGTATAATGGTAAAATAACAGATGATGATATAATTTTAGTAGAAAGTAAAGTAAATGATAAGATAAAGGCTTGTTATCCAGCAGAAATAAAAGAAATGTCTCTTGATGAGGCTAAAAAAATGGGTGCTATGGCTTTGTTTGATGAAAAATATGGTGATAGAGTTAGGGTTGTTAAATTCGGGGATTCCATTGAGTTATGTGGTGGTACTCATGTTACTAATTCAGGCAACATAAGAAGTTTTGCTATAAAAAGTATTGAATCTAAAGGATTAAACGTATATCGTATAGAGGCTGTTTGTGATACTAATTTACAAATAGAGTTATTTGAAATTATTAAGCCTTATAATGATGAGATGATTCTTTTACTTAGTAAAGCTAAAAGAATTATTAATGATGCTTTAAGTAAGGGTATTAATCTTGATTTTAACATTAGTATATCAAACGAAAGACCAAGCTGTTATAAGGATATTTTAGAAAACAAAAAAGAGGTTGCTAACTTACGTAAAGAAGTAAGTATTTTAGAAAAGAAATATAAAGAAGAATTAATTAATGCTGAGGTTAAAAAAATAGATGAATATGTTTTAAATAAAATAGATGGTAAATATGGTGATGTTTTATTATTAAATTTTAAGGATTATGACATTGATGTTATTAAGTCTTTAGTAGGTTTTATTTTACCAAAATTAAATAATGGTATAGTATTTATAACCACGGTAAAAGATAATGCAATTAATTTTGTTTGTAAGGCAAATGATAGTTTAAAAGATAAATTTAATGCAGGTGTTCTTATTAAGGATGTCGCTAAGATTGCACAAGGAAATGGTGGCGGAAGCGTTTTCTTTGGACAAGGCGGAGGTTCAAGAAGTGATAAGCTTGATATTATTAATGATTATGTTAAATCCGTTATAGTAGAAAAATAAAAGGTGGTATTATGCAGGAAAATAAAAAAAGACGTTTAAAAAAACCATTTAGAATATTATTTACTTTATTTTTGTTATTTTTTGTTACTTTACTAGCAATTTTTATTACCTTTAACTTTCTTTTAAGCCCAACATCAAGAAATAAAAATGAGGTATTATTTGAGGTAGAAAGTGGTTCTTCTGTTTATAGTGTTGGTAAGGATTTAAAAAATAAGGGAATAATAAGAAGCTATTTAGCATATAAATTATATACTAAATTAAATAATGTTAGTGGTTATAAAGCTGGATTATATAAAATAGATAAAAGTTATTCTACAAAAAAAATTGTAGAAATATTAGAAAAAAGTAAATATTTAAAAAGTGGTATTAATATAACTTTTAAAGAAGGACAAACAATAAGGGATATTGCAAAAGAAATATCTAAAAATACAAGTATAACAAATGATGAGTTTTACTCTAAGTTAGAGGATAAAGCGTATATCGATTCATTAGTACAAAAATACTGGTTTTTAACTGATGAGATTAAAGATGAAAACATATATTATGCTCTTGAGGGTTATTTATTTCCAGATACTTATAATTTTAAAAAAGACGTTACTTTAGATGAGATTATTGAGGTTATGCTTAACCAAACAGATAAAGTTTTTTCTAAATATAAAGATAAAATTGATAATAGCAAATACAGTATTCATCAAATCGTAACGTTATCTTCAATAGTTGAAAAAGAAGGAATATATAAAGAAGATAGAAAGAATATAGCAGCTATATTTTTTAACAGATTAAATAAGGGTATGTCTTTAGGAAGTGATATTACTACTTATTATGCATTTAAAGTTGATTTATCCTCTCGTGATTTAACAAAAGCTGAGATTAATACTTATAATCCGTATAATACAAGAGGACCTTTAATGAATGGAAAATTACCAGTAGGACCGGTTTCTAATTTTTCAGAATCTTCATTTGATGCTGTTTTAAATCCAGCTGATAATGATTATTATTATTTTGTTGCGGATAATGAAGGAAATACGTATTTTTCAAAAACTTATAATGAGCATAATAAGATTATAAAAAAATTAAAAGCTAACGGAAAATGGTTACAATGGTAAAAAAATAAATTAATAGGAAGTAGCTATATTGCTATTTCTTTTATTTAATGTTAAAATAAAGTTATCATATTAATGATAGGAGGTTATTATGTCATCTACAACTTATTTATTTAATATTGAAAATATAAATGAAGCTTTAGTTAAACAAACGATTAAAGAAATAAGTGAGGCATTAGAAGAAAGAGGATATAACCCTGTAAATCAATTAGTTGGATATTTGATGAGTGGTGATCCTGGTTATATATCTAATCACAAGGAAGCAAGAAATAAGATTCTTAAAATAGATAGAAGTAAAATTCTTGAAATATTACTTAAGGAATACTTAAACTAATGAGATTTATTGGTTTGGATTTGGGTACCAAGACTCTTGGTGTTGCAATAAGTGATGCAACAGGTACTATCGCAAGTGCCATTAAAACGATTCGTTTTGAGGAGAATAAACCTGTTATGGCTCTTGATTCATTATCTTTAATAATAAGTGAGTATAACGTTGATGCAATTGTTATTGGGCTGCCTAAGAACATGAATAATACTTTATCTTTTGCAGCTAAAAGAACCAAAAGTTTTGTTGAAATACTTAAAGAAAGGTATAATTTACCAGTATATGAACAAGATGAGAGGTTATCTTCGGTTAGCGCTAATAACGTTTTATTACAAGCTGATTTATCAAGAGAAAAAAGAAAAAAGAAAGTTGATTCGGTTGCGGCAACAATAATTTTGCAAAATTATTTAGATATAAGAAAGGAAAAGGAAAAATGGAAAACAAAGATGTAAAGCAAGATAATACGTTTACGATCGTAAATGATAATGGAGAAGAAGTAAAATGTGAAATTTTATTTACTTATGAAGATGAAAAAACTAAAAAAAATTATATGGCATATACAGATAATACCTTAGATGAAGAAGGAAATACTAAGGTTTATGCATCAATATTTAATCCTGAGGAAGAAAATCCTGTTTTGCTTCCTATTGAAACGGAAGAAGAGTGGAAACTTATAGAAGGAATATTATCTTCTCTTTCTAGTGAAGAAAATGCTGATAATAAAGCAGAGTAATTACTCTGTTTTTTTGATAAATAAAAATATAAATGATTTTTTTTATTTTGTTATTGATATAATTTGTTGATTTTTACGTTATTTAAATGCTATAATTATTTAAGAATTTAGGTGGTGTTTATTATGGATATGGAAATGGAATATTTAATACATAAAATGGAAAAATATGCTGATGAAAAAGGTATTCCTATAATGGAAAAAGATGGTATTAACTTTTTATCTGAGTTTGTTAAATTAAATAATGTAAAAAATGTTCTTGAAATTGGTAGTGCCATTGGTTATTCTGCAATAAACATTGCTTTAGCAAAAAATGATGTTACGGTTACTACCATTGAAAGAGATAAAGACAGATACATCCAGGCCATAAAAAATATAAAAGATGCAAATTTAGATCATAGAATAACTTTGGTATTAATAGATGCATTAGATTTTAATACCGATGAAAAATTTGATTTAATATTTATTGATGCTGCAAAAAGTCAGTATTTAAAGTTTTTTAATAAATTTTCTAAAAATTTAAATGATAGGGGTTTTATTGTAACTGATAATATTAAATTTCATGGACTTACTTTTTCTGATAAAACAAAACTATCCAGAAATTTAAGACAATTAATTGGTAAATTAGAAAAATATATAGATTTTTTAAAGAATAATAAAGAATTTAAAACTCGTTTTTTTGATATCGGAGATGGAATAGCTATTTCTAGAAGAAGGATAAATAAAAATGAAAAAAATGATATTAAAAATAAATAAAGATGAAGATTTTTTATACCCATGTGATGGGTATATTTTGGGTATTGATAATTTTTGTATATGTTTTTCTAAAACTTTTTTAGTAGATGATGTAATAAAAATTAAGAAAAAATATGATGATAAAAAAATATTTGTATCATTAAACAGGGTAATATTTAATAGTGAGCTTTCTACTTATAAAAGTATTTTAAAAAAATTAGATAAAATTGGACTTGATGGAATTATTGTTGGCGATGTTTCATCACTTACTTATGATTTAAAAACTCCAATAATATTAGATCAGATGCATTTAAATAACAGTTCTTTATCAATAAAACATTACCATGATAATGGTGTGTGTGGCATTGTTTTATCAAATGATATAACTTTACAAGAGATAAACAAAATAAAAGATAATAATAAAGATGTTATTATGTTTAAACAGGTATTTGGAATGCCGCATTTATCTACTTCCGTAAGAAAATTAGTATCTAATTATTTTGAGCATTTTAATAAAAAAACAGATGGTAAAGTATTTAAAATAAAAGAAAATAATAGTACTATTTCTTATACAATATTTGAAGATTATTTTGGTAGTCACATACTTAGTAATAATCCTATTAATTTGATTGATAAATTAAATTTACTTAATGTAGATTATTTTATTTTTGATGGTTTTTTATTAGAAGATTATAAATGGGTGTTAAAAGCGTTTATAAATAATGATATTAATCTTAAGAATAAAATTGATGATGCATTTAATTCAAATGAAGGGTTTATAGATCGAAAAACGATTTATAAGGTAAAAAACAATGATTAAAAAACCAGAGATTTTAGCACCAGCAGGATCTTTAGAAAAATTAAAATGGGCAATTGATTATGGTGCAGATGCGGTATACATAGGAGGAGAAAATTATAGTTTAAGAGCTAATGCTAAGAATTTTACTTTAGATGATATTAAACAAGGTGTTTGTTATGCTCATAAGAAAAATAAAAAGGTATACGTAACTGTTAACATAGTTTTTCATGATGAAGATACTAAGGATTTAGCGGCATATTTATCGCAATTACAAAAAATAGGGGTAGATGCGATAATATTTAGTGATCCTCTTGTAATTGATATTGCAAAAAAATATTCTCCAAAATTAAGTTTGCATTTAAGTACGCAAGCTTGCGTTTTAAATAAAGATGCTTGTCAATATTATATTGATAAGGGCGTTGAAAGAATCGTTTTAGCAAGAGAATGTAGTAAAGAAGATATTAAAGATATAATAGAAAATAAAAACGTAGAAATAGAATGTTTTATTCATGGTGCAATGTGCAGTAATTTATCAGGTAGGTGCGTATTATCTAATTATTTTACTAATAGGGATGCAAACAGAGGAGGATGCTGTCAAGTATGCAGGTTTAATTTTGATTTATATGATAAAAATAACAATAAAATATCTGATGAATCAAATTTTTGTATTGCACCTAAGGATTTATCATTAGTAAATTATATAAAGCAAATGATGGATATTGGTGTTTGTTCTTTTAAATTAGAAGGTAGGATGCGTTCTATATATTATGTTGCAACCATAGTTAACGTATATAGACATTTAATTGATATGTATAGTAAAAATATTACTGATAATGCATATATTAATAAAGCTATAAAAATATTATATAGATGTGCCAACCGTGATGTCGCACCACAATTTTTTGATAAAACTCCAGGGGAAAAACAGCAGTACTATGGTCAAAGAAAAGAAGAGTCTAATCAGGATTTTTTAGGCGTTGTAGTAGGTTATGATGATTCAAAAAAAGAATTATTAATACAGCAACGTAACTTCTTTAAAAATGGTGATAAGGTAATGATTTTTTCACCAAATACTGATGATTATTTTACTACTATAAAATACGTTAAGGATAAGGATAATAATATAATAGATGCTGCAAGACATCCAAATGAAATAGTAAGAATTCCATCAGATAAAAAAATGCCTATTAACTCAATTATGTGTGTCAACTTTTTAGATTGACAAAACTATAAAAATATAGTATTATTATAGCCAGTTTTATTTATCGAGGTGATACTTATGAAAAAAGATACAAAAGAAATATATTTAACAAGTGAAGGCTTTTTAAAGTTAGAAGAAGAGTTAAATGAAGCTAAGACGGTTAAACGTCCAGAAATCATTAATGCTATTAAAGAAGCTAGAGCTTTAGGAGATTTATCTGAAAATGCAGAATATTCATCTGCAAGGGAAAATCAAGCAAAACTAGAGGCTAGAATAAAAGAGATTGAATACACTTTAGAACATGCTGTTATTATTGAAAATAAAGGTAATGGAGAAATCGGTGTTGGATCTTTAATTACGATTAAATACGATGATGGTGAAGAAGAGGAGTATTCAATTGTTGGTACTAATGAGGCTGATCCATTTGAAAATAAAATTTCTAACGAATCTCCAATAGCTAAAGCTGTTATTGGTAAAAAACAAGGTGATAAAGCATCTGTTGAATCTCCAAATGGAAGTTTTGACGTTGAAATCATAAAGGTAGCTTAAAAGCTATCTTTTTAAGTTTTAATTATTGGTATATTTTTTACAATAATATAGCTTTATTCTTGTAAAATAAATATAAATAAGTTATAATACTAATTGTTTTAGAAAGGAATTATATGTATGGCAGAAAAAAATGAAAAGAAAGCTAAAAATATCCATGAAATAAAAATTGAAATAAAAGGTGATGAGTGGAAGAAAATACTTGATAATACTTTTGATAAAGTAATAAAAAAGGTTAAGATAGATGGTTTTAGACCAGGAAAAGCACCAAGAAATATTTATGAAAAAAAATATGGAAAACAAGCATTAGTCGTAGAGGCCGTAGATAACTTTATGCAAGATGCTTATAAAAAAGCATTAGATAAATTTAAGGGTGAACCAATTATTCAACCTACGGTATCAATACAAAAGGCTGATGAAGAAGGCGTAGTTTACGTATTTACTTTTACTACAAAACCAGAAGTTAAAATAAAAAAATATAAGAATTTAAACGTAAAAAAACAAGAGGTTAAAGTAACTGCAAAAGATGTTTCAGAAGAAATAGAAAAAATGAGAAAAGAATATGCTGATTTACAAGTAAAAGATGGTAAAGCATCTATTGGTGATACGGTTGTAATTGATTTTGAAGGCTTTTTAGATGGTAAGGCTTTTGAAGGCGGTAAAGCAGAAAATTATTCATTAGAGTTAGGTAGTAATTCTTTTATACCAGGTTTTGAAGATGCTTTAGTTGGATTAAAAGCTGGTGATAAAAAGGACGTAAATGTAAGTTTTCCAGAAGATTATCATGCAAGTGAACTTAAGGGAAAACCAGTGGTTTTTAAAGTAAAAGTTCATGAGGTAAAAAGCAAAGTATATCCAGAACTTAATGAGGAATTCTTCTTGGATTTAGGTTTACAAGACGTTAAAACAATTGAAGATCTTAAAAAAACAATTAAAGAGTCAATGACTGAACAAAAACAGTATGATGCCGAAAACAAGTACGTTGATGAGTTATTCGAAGCTTTACTTAAAGAAGTAAGTGTTGAAGTACCTCATGAATTAATTCATGAAGAATTACAAAGAATGCTTACTCAGTATGAAGAAAGATTAAAAATGCAAGGAATAACGTTAGAGCAATTTTATAAGTTTACTAATTCAAATGAAGAACAATTAAAAGCTCAAATGCATGAAGAAGCTGAAAAAAGAATTAAGTTACGTTTTGCAATAGATGAAATCATTGAACTAGAAAAGATTGATGCAACTGATGAAGAAGCAAAACAAGATGCTATAAAAAAAGCTAAAAAACATGGAATGGATGAAGAAGAATACATAAACGCATTTGGTGGTATTGAAATGCTTAAATATGATATAAAGGTTCAAAAAGTATTAGATATATTAAAAAGTTAAGTAGTTTAATTTATAATAAAAAAGCAAGAAAAAATTTTCTTGTTTTTTTTTAAAATTTTTAGGGTGTTTTTAAAATAAAAGAAGAATAATTAAAGTGAGGGCACCTATAAATTGGGCTAGTTACTTTCCACTTTTTCTTTAAAAAGAAGGGTGGTGATGCTTATGAAAAAAGAAATAAGATTTCTTAAAGTAATAATCATCCTTTTAATTTTTTTATTGGTAATACTAATATATAAAATATAAAAGAAAAAGCACTATCCCAAGGGGGTAGTGCCTTTTCCTAACAACATTAGGAAAGCAATCTAGCCTAAGTAGGTTGCTCTCACTAAATATATTATATAATATTAGTAAACATATGTAAATATTTTTTCACAATAAGTTAAAAATATTAAAATCATAAGAATTTGTTTATTTAATAATGGTATAGGAGTTATGACATAAAATATGACTAAGGGTTTTACTCAAGCAACTAATGAATAAAAAATCTAGAAATAGATTTTTTTTAGTTTCTTTAAAATTTTTAGGGTGTTTTTAAAATAAAAGAAGAATAATTAAAGTGAGGGCACCTATAAATTGGGCTAGTTACTTTCCACTTATTCTTTAATAAGAAGGTGGTGATGCTTATGAAAAAAGAAATAAGATTTCTTAAAGTAATAATCATCCTTTTAATTTTTTTATTAGTAATACTAATATATAAAATATAAAAGAAAAAGCACTATCCCAAGGGGGTAGTGCCTTTTCTAATGAACATTAGGAAAGCAATCTAGCCTAAGTAGGTTGCTCTCACTAAATAAATTATACAATGATAATAAATTTATGTAAATGATTTTTAAAAAATTATTTACATATTCTTATAATATTTACTATTTCTACAATATGAGTATTAAGGAAAATTGAAATTACTACGAAACTAATATTGAAAACGCAGGTTGCTTTAGCATTTAAAATAGAATAACGTTAAAAACATATTAGTAATAATATTTCTTTAAATAATTAGTTCTTAAAAGTTTTTTTTAAAAACTTTTTTTATTTAATTACCGTTGTGTTTTTAATTATTTGATGATATTATAAGTAGCAAAAAGGCTGGTGGTTCTTTTGAAAAATAATTGGAATTATATATTAGGATTTAAAGACGAAAATGAAAATTTACCATTTATTTTGGATTATCTTTTTAATGACTTTGTGTTTAAAGGTTATGATGAAAATAACAACATAATTGTTATTAGTAAAAAAGATTTTAAAGAGTATCGGGTAATTCGAGATAATAAAAAGGGAACGTTATGTTTTAATTATAAAATTAATTATAATTTGGATGATTGCTGTGAAAAGCTTTTTTGTACGCTTGAATTTTTAAGATCCAATTTTAATCAAGAAACAGGGTTATATGATTCTTTAATTGTAAATCTAATAATAAAGAAAATAACAAGTTATAATGATAACTCATACTTTGAAATACTTAAACAAAAATTATGCTATACTATTGATAATGCAAATCAAAATGATAAAGATTTAAATAATAACACTATTAGGTGTGAAAGAGCTTCTATTACAACTCAAAAACATTTTTTAAATAGTGCTTTAAGCTCTAATATGATAATTCCTGATTTAATTTGTGAAACAAATATGCTAAAAAATCAAAGCGAGGTACATGCCTTAAACAAGTCGTTTAATGGTAAGATTGAAATTTGTGATAATCCATTTTCATATAACTCCAATTTACCAATTTGTTACTTAGCAGGAAAAGAACATAACCTTTTTTTAAAAAATTTTAAAGACGAGGATGAAAAAGTTAAATCATATTGTAAAAAAACACAAAAAATTGGTTTTTAAAAAAATTATTTTCCAGGTTTTTACCACTACAAATTATGATGTTAATGTAAAGAGTTTTGGGGATTTTTGATAAAAAAGTTAAAATGTAGGATTAAAAATTTTATTGTTTAAATAG
>CANQZW010000016.1 GCA_947628435.1 uncultured Bacilli bacterium
TTTCACTACGATAACATTGTTCCAAAATATCTTTTAATTTTTTACCATTTTCATTAAAACAAAAAGTAAATTTTACTTGTTTGTTACCATACTGTCTTATCATAAGATCACCTAATTTAAGATTATGATTAACAGTTCCTTTTAATGATGCTGAAACAAAATTAGACATTAATTTTGTTTTCTTTCTTTAATTCTAAATCTTGTTATAAAGGATTTTTTATTTCAATAATAGATTTTGTATTATTACCATTATCTATTTTTAAATGAAATATTTCCTTGTTTACTTTGAATTCTTTTAATTTTATAAATTATAATTTTTTTAGCGCATATCATATATATCTTTTTTTACTTTTTTAAGTATTTACTCTTACCAATACTGGATAGATAATCACTACTAGCTATTTTTTCCCTAATTATTATCATTTTTTCTTTAATCTCTTGTTCCGTTAAATTCCATTCTTTTTTTAATATTTCAACGTAATCTTCACCTAATTCTATATATTGAGATATTGTTTTTAAAAAATATTGTTCTTCGTTTGTCAAAAACGAATAATTTTGTATAAAATTATCTTGATAAGAATCTTGATAGCTATATTCTTTCTGATTGCTTATTTTTTCATAATCTATATATTTTCTATCAAAAATCATTCTATAACAATATTTCATTAGATAACTATATAACACTTTTTCTAAGTTTTCTTCTGATGTTTTGTTAATAAACAGGTTGCCACATCTATTTACTAAAGTATCTAATACATAATCATATAAATCTGAATAATCTATATTAAATCTATTATTTTTTTTGATAAAGCTTTTAGCAACTATTTCAGTAATTTTAACAATTGTATATTGGTTTTCTTGAAGTTGTTCTTTTGTACATGGAATATAATCACCTATCCAAACATAACCATTTTGTTCAAATGCTTCTTTTAAATAAATAGTTTTACCCATAATATTTTCTAATAACTGGTTAGTGTCTATTTTTAAAATTTTGGATAATTCTATTATCTGCTCTTGATTATATATTTTATTATAATTATTTGTTATTTTTAAATAAATTCTTACATTTGCCCAAAATTCTTCTTCTGTTAAATTATCCATACTATGTTCTAAAATAGATTTTACTCTAGAATAAGAAAGTAATAAATATGGAAATGAAGTAAATAATTCTAAATTAACCTCTTTTTCTTTTAATATGTTTAAAATATTTTCTATTTTTTTACTTTTTCCACGTGATAAAATGTATGGACATTTATTTACTAAGTCTAATAAATTTTTTTCTTTTAATAAATTTAAAATATCTTCTATTTCTTTACTTTTTCCTACTGCTAAAATATTAGGACAATCCTTTAATAAATCTAATAAATTTTTTTCTTTTAATAAATTTAAAATATTTTCTATTTCTTTACTTTTTCCTTGTGCTAAAATAGTTGGACAGTCCTTTAATAAATCTAATAAATTTTTTTCTTTTAATAAATTTAAAATATCTTCTATTTCTTTACTTTTTCCTTCTGCTAAAATAGTTGGACAGTCCTTTAATAAATCTAATAAATTTTTTTCTTTTAATAAATTTAAAATATTTTCTATTTCTTCACTTTTCCCTTTTGCTAAAATACTAGGACATTTATTTACTAAGTCTATTAAATCTTTTTCTTCTAATATGTTTAAAATATTTTCTATTTCTTCACTTTTTCCTTGTGCTAAAATATTAGGACATTTATTTACTAAGTCTAATAAATTTTTTTCTTCTAATATGTTTAAAATATTTTCTATTTCTTCACTTTTCCCTTTTGCTAAAATACTAGGACATTTATTTACTAAGTCTATTAAATCTTTTTCTTTTAATAAATTTAAAATATCTTCTATTTCTTTACTTTTTCCTTGTGCTAAAATAGTTGGACAGTCCTTTAATAAATCTAATAAATTTTTTTCTTTTAATATGTTTAAAATATTTTCTATTTCTTCACTTTTTCCTTCTGCTAAAATATTAGGGCATTTATTTACTAAGTCTAATAATTTTTTTTCTTTTAATATGTTTAAAATATTTTCTATTTCTTCACTTTTCCCTTTTGCTAAAATACTAGGACATTTATTTACTAAGTCTAATAAATTTTTTTCTTTTAATAAATTTAAAATATCTTCTATTTCTTTACTTTTTCCTACTGCTAAAATATTAGGACAATCCTTTAATAAATCTAATAAATTTTTTTCTTTTAATAAATTTAAAATATTTTCTATTTCTTTACTTTTTCCTTGTGCTAAAATAGTTGGACAGTCCTTTAATAAATCTAATAAATTTTTTTCTTTTAATAAATTTAAAATATCTTCTATTTCTTTACTTTTTCCTTCTGATAAAATAGTTGGACATTTATTTACTAAGTCTAATAATTTTTTTTCTTTTAATATGTTTAAAATATTTTCTATTTTTTTACTTTTTCCACGTGATAAAATGTATGGACATTTATTTACTAAGTCTAATAAATTTTTTTCTTTTAATAAATTTAAAATATCTTCTATTTCTTTACTTTTTCCTACTGCTAAAATATTAGGACAATCCTTTAATAAATCTAATAAATTTTTTTCTTTTAATAAATTTAAAATATTTTCTATTTCTTTACTTTTTCCTTGTGCTAAAATAGTTGGACAGTCCTTTAATAAATCTAATAAATTTTTTTCTTTTAATATGTTTAAAATATTTTCTATTTCTTCACTTTTTCCTTCTGCTAAAATAGTTGGACATTTATTTACTAAGTCTAATAAATCTTTTTCTTTTAATATGTTTAAAATATTTTCTATTTTTTTACTTTTTCCTTCTGCTAAAATAGTTGGACATTTATTTACTAAGTCTAATAATTTTTTTTCTTTTAATATGTTTAAAATATTTTCTATTTTTTTACTTTTTCCACGTGATAAAATGTATGGACATTTATTTACTAAGTCTAATAAATTTTTTTCTTTTAATAAATTTAAAATATCTTCTATTTCTTTACTTTTTCCTACTGCTAAAATATTAGGACAATCCTTTAATAAATCTAATAAATTTTTTTCTTTTAATAAATTTAAAATATTTTCTATTTCTTTACTTTTTCCTTGTGCTAAAATAGTTGGACAGTCCTTTAATAAATCTAATAAATTTTTTTCTTTTAATAAATTTAAAATATCTTCTATTTCTTTACTTTTTCCTTCTGCTAAAATAGTTGGACAGTCCTTTAATAAATCTAATAAATTTTTTTCTTTTAATAAATTTAAAATATTTTCTATTTCTTCACTTTTCCCTTTTGCTAAAATACTAGGACATTTATTTACTAAGTCTATTAAATCTTTTTCTTCTAATATGTTTAAAATATTTTCTATTTCTTCACTTTTTCCTACTGCTAAAATATTAGGGCATTTATTTACTAGGCTTATTATATCTTTTTCTTTTAATATGTTTAAAATATTTTCTATTTCTTCACTTTTTCCTTTTGCTAAAATACTAGGACATTTATTTACTAAGTCTAATAAATTTTTTTCTTCTAATATGTTTAAAATATTTTCTATTTCTTTACTTTTTCCTACTGCTAAAATACTAGGACAAAGTAAAACTAAATTTAATAATTTGTATTTATTCAGTATAATTAATATTTTTTCAATATTATTAATATTTCCCAACTTGTATAAAGTATTGATTTTTTTATTTAGGAATAAATCAACTTGTTTCTGATTTAGATAGTTTTGTAATACGTCTTTTAATTCTAATCTATTTATCATAATTTTCCCCACATTTTTGAGACATATTATACTAGAAATTTATCATAAAAACAATATTTTTAAATAAAATATTGTTTTTAGTTTCAATAAATAATTTATTTAATCAATCATTAATAATATCGGAATTAACATTTCAATTATTCAAACATACCTTTTTTACTTTTTTAAATATTTACTCTTACCAATACTAGATAGATAATCACTACTAACTATTTTTTCCCTAATTATTATTTTTTCTTTAAGCCTTTGTTCCGTTAATCTCGCTTTTTAATACTTAAATATAATCTTGTTTTTGTATATTAAGACTTTCTATTATGTCACTTGGTATAACTATTCTTCTTTTTATTATATAATTTTTCAAAAATAATCAAAGTATTTTTACATTTCGTATTTTCTAAAATACCGGTCTTTAGGATAATTTATATAATCATTTTCTTTGACAGAAGATAATAATTTTCAATATATTTTATTAAATATCTAAATCTTTGATATGGCTCACCATAATAACCTCCAAATTATAGAGCTCAAGCGCTTTATTTTGAATGTTGTAATGAGAGAGTAACCCCTAAAAAAAGTTGCAATTTTTTTGCTATTTTTAATATTTTTTTCAAATTTTAAGATTTTAGATAAAATTTACTAGTTACTATAATCTCACGAATGCCCTTATAATAAGGGAAAAATTTGATTGTAGTTATGAGTACAACAAAAGGGCATACCCTGTTACTGGTATTAAACCTACTACTACTGCCAAATTAAGTAAAGTTTGAAATGAAAGCTGAAATATTATTCCAAAAGTTAAGAACTTAGCAAACATATCGGGTGCTTTAACTGATATTTTCGTACATCTTAATATTATGATTAGAAATAAAAAGGCAACAGATATAATTCCAAAGATTCCAAGCTCTTCAGATATAATAGAGAAAATAAAATCAGTTTGTGGTTCTGGTAAATAAAAATGCTTTTGAATAGAACCTCCAAATCCTAAACCAAATAATCCACCAGGACCTATTGCATATAATGATTGAATAGCTTGAAATCCTGTTCCTAAAGGGTCACTCCATGGATTTAAAAATGAGATTATACGATTAACACGATACGGCGCTGCTAAAACTAATAATACTACCGCTACCATGCCTAATAATCCTATTTTTATAAAAAATGAAAAATTAACACCTGATATAAATAACATAGCTATAATAGTCATAACTAAAATAGTTCCAGTACCAAAGTCGGGCTGAAGCATAATAAGGCCAAAAGCAATCATCGTTACAATTAAAACAGGTAAAGCACCCTTAGCAACAGACCTCATATCTTTTGGATTATTATAAATATATTTACTGGTAAATATGATTAAAGCTAACTTCATAAATTCACTAGGTTGTACACCTAATCCTCCAATACCAAACCAACTTCTAGATCCATTTCTAATTGTCCCTATTCCAGGAATTAAAACTAATATTAAAAGAATAAAACATATAAAAAGAATCATATTTGATTTCTTTAAATAATAGGTATATGGTATTTTACTTATTATAATCATTAAAATGAGTCCTATTAAAAAAAATATACTTTGCATAATTACATAATGATACTTATCATTAAATTTATATTCTGCCCATATGCTAGAAGAAGAAAAAATCATAATTATTCCATAAATTGAGGTCAACACTATTGTTATAAAAAGTGTTATATCAAACTTTTTTTTCAAGTATAAACACACCTTTCCTATAACCTTTACTAATTAAGATTATTCGTGTATTAATAAAAAAAGAACGATATAAAATATTGTTTTTAGTAATTAAAATATACATATAAAAAAACAAATGAATAAATCATTTGTTTAAAGCCATGCGCCATATATTAATGCGGCGGTACCTAAAATAAGTCCACATATCCAAAATAATTTTACAATGTCTTGTTCTTTCCAACCTAATTTTTCAAAATTATGATGAAGAGGCGTCATCAAAAATACCTTCTTTTTAAATACTAAAACAGAAAATACCTGAATAATAACAGATAATGTTTCTATTACAAACACACCCATTATAACAGCAAATGTAATTTCTCTTCTAATTAATATTGCAATTGTTGCTAAAACACCACCTAAACAAAGAGAACCTGTATCGCCCATAATTACTTTGGCAGGATACGTATTATAAACTAAAAATCCTAAAATTGAGCCTGATAATATAAAGCAAAATATCGCTATATCTTCATATCCTAAAAGCCAATTTGTAGTCCAAGTTATTACACCTAGTACTAAAGATGCTATAAATGATAACCCACCTGCAAGACCATCTAACCCATCTGTTATATTAACAGCATTAGAAGATGCAACTAACATAAATAATATGAAAAATCCGTAAAGCCATCCAACATTAACCTTAAGATTAAAAGCATGAAACCATAACAATGGTTCAGAACCACTTTTCATATATATGTAAAAAAATACAATTGCGATTATTACTTGGCCAAATAGTTTTTGTATTTCAGTTAAACCCTCATTTTGCTTACGCTTAAGTTTAATAATATCATCTATCGCACCTAAAACAGCATAAGCAACAAAAACGAATAATACGATAAGTAAATTACTATTAATATTAATTTTTTTAGTAAAATACATTATTAAAACAGTTATGAACGTGGGAATAATAAATATTAATCCTCCCATCGTTGGAACACCATTTTTTTTCTTATGAGCCTCTGCAACAAAAACACTTATTCTTTGACCTACGTTAAATTTTTTTAATAATGGTATTAAAAAATAACCAATTGTAGTTGATATAATAAATCCAATCATAAGTGCTAATAAAGATTTTGTTAATATAAACACTATTTTCACCTCTTCATTTATAAATATAATTATACTATATATTTTCTTTTTTTTACATATTTTTATACTTACTTGATATTTATTTTACTAATTACCAAGCATTAATCTAACTACTGAGGTTTCTTCTAACCTCGTTCCAGCCTCTGGTGATTGTTCTACTACAACATTACCACTACCACTATATTCAATCGTATATTTTGATAATATTTTTGCAGCCTCTTTAGGAGTCTTTCCAATAACATTTTCAACCGTATAATATTTCTTATCATTCCAATTATATTTTTTTTCAGTTAAAACATTTCTTTTTTTAATTCCTAAAGCATCAATGGAATCTAATAATATAGATTTTGCAACAGGAGCTGATACAACCCCACCATATTGAACTACTCTTTTAGGATTATTAATAGCAACATATACTACTATTTGTGGATCATCTGCTGGCAAAAAACCAATAAATGATAAAATATAATTTCCAACTAAATATGCCCCGTTTTCAACTTTTTGAGCAGTACCAGTTTTTCCTCCAACACGATAGCCTTCGATAAAAGCATTTTTTCCACTACCATTGGTAACAACACTTTCTAAAGCCCTTCTTACTTCTTTTGATGTTTCATTAGATATTACCCTTCTTACTTTTGTTTTATTATTTTCTTTTATAACCGAATTTGTTTCTGGATCATTTAAACTTTTTACTATGTATGGTTTATATAATATGCCTCCGTTTATAGCAGCTGATACTGCGGTTATTTGCTGTATTGGAGTAACTGATACACCCTGTCCAAAAGCAGTAGTAGCTAATTCTACTGGACCTACTTTATCTAAATTAAATATTATTCCTTCAGCTTCTCCATTTAAGTCAACTCCAGTTTTTTTACCAAAACCAAATTTATCAATGTATGAAAAGAGTTTTTCTTTTCCTAAACGATTACCTAATTCTACAAATCCAGGGTTACAAGAATTTTCTACCACTTGTAAAAACGTTTGATAACCATGACCGCCTGCTTTCCAGCACTTTATTTTAGCATTTGCAACTTTTACACTACCAGCATCATAAAAAGTATCTTTATCTAAATTAACTAAACCTTCGTTTAACGCCGCAGCAAGCGTTATTATTTTAAACGTAGAACCTGGTTCATAAGTTGCCCAAATAGGTAAATTTCGATTAAGAGTTTCTATATCATAATTTTTATAATTAATCGCATCAAAATTAGGTCTTGATGAAATAGCAAGTATTTCACCAGTATTAGGATCCATTGCAATTGCTAAAGCTGTTTCTGGATTATATTTAGTAACGACATTATCAAGTTCCCTTTCAACACTTGCTTGAATCTTTTGATTAATAGTTAGGGTAACATTAACTCCATTAGAAGGAGCCTGGTAAACTTGTGATAAATTAAGTTTGTTACCCTTAGCATCAGAAAAATACTTTATTGCACCATATTCTCCAGTTAAATAATCATCATATTCTAACTCAATTCCTGATAAACCCTGATTATCAATACCTACAAAACCAAGAGTATGAGAAAGCATAGAACCATAAGGATAACTTCTTTTTGATTCACGTACTAAATAAACCCCTTCTAAATTTAGTTTTTCAATTTTTTCAGCAACTGAATAATCAAGTCTTCTACCAAACGGATGAACTCTTTCTATACTGGTATTTTTATATACATGAGCTTTCATCTCATCATAAGATACGCTAAGTATTTTAGCTAATTCTTCGGTTGCATACTTTTTATCTTTTATTTGATTTGGAATTAACACTAAAGATGTAGTTGTTATGTTATCTGCTAAAACAACTCCGTTACGATCAAAAATTTTACCCCTATCGGCTTCTATTGGAAGGTTACGACTCCATAAATCAGAAGCCAAATTATTTAGTTTATCATATTCAAAAACTTGAATATAAAATACCTTAAGTATTACTATTATAAATACAAAAAATACTGCTATTACAAATATTTTTAATCTTTCATCAACCTTTTTATAATTCAAGTTTTATCACCCGTAATAATTGTATGAAAAAATAAACTATAACATGTTGATTTTTATTATTTATAAGTATTATATTTTTAAAGATACTAAAATAATAAAAAACAAGATAAAATTTCAAAATAATTATCTTGTTTTACGCATGCTCTTACTCAGTTCTAAGAGCTTCTACTGGGTCTTTTTTACTTGCTTTTTTAGAAGGTATAAAACCACCAATTACAGTTAAAAAGGTACTTATAATAATTAAAAGTATTGCATGTTTTGGGTTTAATATACCAATATTTTTAAGCTCGGTTAAACTATATAAAATTTTATTTATAGGGATTAATAATATCATGGTAACTATTAATCCAATTATGCCAGATAAAACTCCTATTATTAAAGTCTCTGCATTAAATACCCTTGTTATATCTTTTTTTCTTGCACCTAAACTTCTTAAAATACCTATTTCTTTTGTTCTTTCTAAAACAGATATATAAGTTATTATACCAATCATTATTGAAGATACAATTAAAGAGATTGAAGAAAAGGCAACCAAAACAATAGTTATTCCATCCATTATACTATTAGATAAACTACTTATTTGTTTTGCATAATCAGTATATAATATTTTATCAGTGGCATCTTTATTTTTATTATAATCATCTAAATATTTTATAATCTTATCCTTACTATTAAAATTATTAGGATATATATTTACAATAATAGGTACATCATTTTCACCTAGCATACTTAAAGCTTGCTGTTTTGTAATTCCTAAAGTTTCAAAACTAACTCCGCCCATAAACACAGCAACATCAGATTGTTTTTGTGAATTAACTATTTTACTTTCTTTATTAACGTTAACAATTTCATTTATTAATTCATTAGAATATCCAATTTTACATGTGCTATTATTTCCTACCGATTCACTCATTGCATTCATAATAGATGCTAATTTATTATCTTTTTTACCACGTACAATACCAACAATCTTTAAAGTTATATTATTTTTATTATCATACATATTTTTATCTACTTTATTTTTTATGTATAAATTATCATTTATTTTACTATAAAAATCATCATTACTAATTAATTTAAATTCCCTGCCAACTATACTATCATAACTTATCTTATTTTTTGTTTTATCAACGAATAAAATATCAAGTAAGTTTTGATCAATTCTATTTTTATTATCAACTATTAAAACAACGTCATGTAATCCTTTAGGATAATTACCATATAACAAATCATAATTATCTTTTAGATATGATTTATTATTTAAATCTATTGGTAACTCACTAAAATATAAAGATGAATTATCAAAAGTTTTATATTCAACATCATTTGATGTTATAAGATTAAAATTAGTTGTTCTGTAATAAGATATCGTACTTAAGTAGTTTTGATTAATATTTTTTATATAATTAACATAATTATTTGTTATTATGTTTTTATGAACTTTTTTATTTAAAGATGAATCATAAGAAAATAAAACGTCTTCCTTAGGATAATCATAATTTCCAGAAAAAGCAGCACTATTATCTTTTATCTCTTCTTCTGTCATCGTTGAAACAAGTTCATTTATTGTAATTGGAAAAGTTGACATAGTATTTTTTTCATAATCATTTATTTGTTTATTAAATCCATTAGAAATAGATAAAATTAAAGCAATTCCAATTATTCCAATACTTGATGCAAATGCCGTTAAAAACGTTCTTCCCTTTTTCGTTTTAATATTATTTAAACTAAGTTGTAAGGCTGAAGAAAAACTCATTTTAGTCTTTTTAATTTTAAATTTTTCTTCTTTATCATCAAAATTATCTAGTGGATTAGAATCACGAATAATTTTTCCATCTTTAATATTTATTATTCTATTAGAATATTTTTTAGCTAATTCATCATTATGAGTTACCATTATAACTAATTTATCTTTTGATATTTCCTTTATCAAATCCATTATTTGTATACTTGTTTTTGAATCAAGAGCACCAGTTGGTTCATCTGCTAAAATAATATCCGGATTATTAACTAAAGCTCTTGCTATTGCAACACGCTGCATTTGTCCACCAGATAATTCATTAGGTTTTTTATTGGCATGTTTTTCTAATCCTACTTTTTGTAATGCATCTTTAATAATTTTCTTTTTTTCACTTTTTTTTACCCCATTTAAAGTAAGGGCTAATTCTACATTTTTATAAACTGATATATGAGTTATTAAATTATAATTTTGAAATATAAATCCTATTAAAGAATTTCGATAAGCATCCCACTGTTTATCTTTAAATTTACTCGTGGATTTATTATTTATTATTAAATCGCCAGAATCATATTTATCAAGTCCTCCAATAATATTTAAAAGTGTTGTCTTACCAGAACCAGAAGGACCTAATATGGTAACAAATTCATTTTTTCTAAAGTTTAAGCTAATGTCATCTAAAGCTACTTGCGTTAAACTATCAGTTTTATATATTTTTTTAATATTTTTTAATTTTAGCATAATATTTATCCTTTCTAGTTATATTATTCTACATAACTTTCATAAACCCTCGAAAAAAAGAACTTTTATGTTCTTTAATAATTTAAATCATTAATAATTTTATTTAAATCTTTTTTATATTCAATGTTTATTGATGAATATAAAAGTGTATTTTCAACTCTTATAATAACATTATACGTATCATCTAGTTTTTGAGTATACTTATTATACACATCTTTACTTTTTTCTTTACCTTTTACTTTATTTGATTCAAAGCTTTTTTTATTATTTTGATATGCTTCAATAGCATCTTTTTCATTATTAAACACATAATATTCTATTTGAAACTTACCATTATTAGCAGAACCAACATACTTTATTGTTTTATCCTCCATTAGGCTTGTTTCATCATTTAATAAAAAACCATGTTTTTCTAATACATTTGATACCTCATTAGTAGTTAAAGCCTTTTTAGGAGCACATGCACAAAGCATCAAAAATACTAACATTAAACTGCAAATCTTAAAAACATTTTTCATAATAACCTCCACATTTAATTATTTTTAAAATATTTTTCGATTAACTTATTAAGTTCAGATACGTTTATAGGCTTTGATAAATATTCATCAAAACCTTCTTTTAAATACATTTGTTTCATACCAGTAATAGCATTAGCAGTTAGTGCAACGATTGGAGGTAGCTTATATCCCTCTAATTTTTTTAGAACGTGTAGTACTGTTATTCCGTCCATCTCTGGCATCATATGATCTAAGAATATCATATCATATTTATTTCCCTTTTTAACTTTATAAATACAATCCTTACCACTTGATACGGTTTCTATGTTAAATTTATATGATTCAAGCAATCTTGATGCAACTTTTAAATTTAGTTTATTATCATCTACTATTAAAACATTATAAGCTGAACAATCAATGTGTTCAATTTTAACATCAGGTTTAATTGGTTCATTAATGCTACCAATTGCTGATTTATTAACTATTTTTTGTTTTAATTCAACATAAAAAGTAGTACCAACTTCATATTCACTTTCAAACCAAATTTTACCTTCCATTAAATCAACATACTTTTTAGTTATAACAAGACCAAGTCCTGTTCCTTCTATTTCGTTTTTAGTAGCAGTTTCTAATCTAGAAAACTTTTCAAATAATTTATCAAAATCTTCTTTTTTTATACCATACCCAGTATCAGATACTTTAAATTTTAGATTAACATAATCATCTTCTATAAAACTATTTACCGTTAATTTTATTTTACCAACTTCGGTATATTTTACAGCATTCGTTAAAAGATTTAATAAAATTTGAAATAATTTAGTTGAATCACCATATAAAACAGAAGGAATATTATTATCAACATCAATTATAAGTTTAACTTGTTTATCACCTAATCTTGCCTCTATTATGCTAGAAAGCTCCATTATTATGTTTTTTAAAGAATATTCTTTCTTATCTAAAACCTCATTACCAGATTCTATTTTAGATATGTCCAATATATTATTTATTATGTCAAGTAAGTTATTACCTGCTGATGAAATATGTTTTATATCTTGTCTTGCTAATTCTTCGTTAAATTTACCATTATTATTAAGAATTGATTCACTAAAACCTATTATAGCATTCATCGGTGTTCTAATTTCATGTGACATATTAAATAAGAAGTCTGATTTTACTTTATTTGAACGCTCTATATCTTCCTTTGCTATTTCAAGTTCACTAATTATTTTTAAATCAGGATTTTCAATGTTAAAGTAAAGGAAAAACATTTGAACTGCAGAACCGATTGCAGATATTGCTATATATGGAAAAGAAATTTGTAAAGTAAATATTATAATTAACTCTAAAATCATAAGAAATACAGATGTTTTTTTTCTTTTATTAATCTTTTTTCTATTTTTTAAAGTATAAATTATTATTGCAAAAACTGAAAACGTACAAAAACCTAAAACATAATAAGATGCCAAACCCGGTATATACGATATTGCATTTTTATCTAAACGTTCAAATGGAATAAAGAAATAAACAACGCTTGCAACTAAAAAAATTATATTAATTATTTTATTTTTTACACTACTATTAATTACCTCTTTTAAATTACTAGCTTTTAATTCACTTATAAAAACAACACTATAAAAATAAAGTAAAGAAAACCAAACAATTCCTGTTGACCAATGAATCCTATGAATTAATAGATTTAAAACATCGTTATTTATATACGTAAGACTTAAAGTTGAAATCAACTCTGTTACTAATAAGATAAGATCAACAATTAGCATGTATCTATATATTTTATTTCTAATTGATAAAAATCTTTGTTTAGAATAATATACTATGAATAATAATATAATGAATAATAAACTTCCGATTGTAAGTATTAAACCTGCTAACATATTAACCTCCTTTACTTATCAGTAAAATATTTTCTTATTAATTTATTTAATTCTTTAGTATTAATTGGTTTTGATAAATAATTGCTAAATCCGTTTTTTACGTACTCATCTTTAATACCATCATAAAAATTAGCGGTAAGCGCAATAACAGGTGGAATATAATAACCAGATGAAGATAAAACATTCATAGTTGCAATCCCATCCATCCCTGGCATCATATGATCTAAAAAGATAAGATCATACTTATTTTGTTTTACTTTTTCAATACATTGTTCACCACTTGTTACACAATCTATTTCAAAATTATATGGTTCTAAAAGTCTGGTTTCAAGCTTAATATTAATTTTATTATCATCTACTATCAAAACCTTTTTACCAGTACAATCAAGTATTTTTATATCACTACTTGATTCATTTTTAACAGAAAATATATTACCTACTTTATTTTCATCAATAATTTTTTGAGGTATTGTTAGATAATACCACGTACCTTTTCCAGGTTTATTTAAAAATTCTATTTTACCATCTAACATTACCATTAATCTTTTAGCAATTATTACTCCTAACATTACACTATCTATATTATTTTGATTATTACTTCCTAATTTTATAAAATCATTAAAGTCCTTTTCAAAATCTTCTTGCTTCATAGCATGACCAGTATTATGTATAGAAAACTTTAATAAAGCTTTATCATCTTTTTTTTCTACATCAACAATTAAATCTATTTGACCATAACTTGTATATCTTATTGCATTAATTAAAACGTGTGTTACAACTTTTTTAATTTTAACATAATCACCACAATATACACTTGGAATGTTTTCGTCTACTTTCATGTTAAATTTTACTACGTTTTGATTAATTTTAGAGGAAATTAAACTATGGATTTCAAAAATTAAATTTTCAATATTATATTCTTTTTCATCAAGATTTTCTTTTCCAGCCTCTATTCTTGATATATCAAGAATGTTATTTATTAAATCTTGCAAATTAACACTTGCTTCATATATGTTTTTTGTATCTCTTTTTAATACTTGCTGTGTTAATGGTTTTTCATTTAATAGAGTATCACTAAAACCTAATATCGTATTAAGTGGTGTTCTAATTTCATGTGACATATTAGATAAAAATTCAGTTTTTGCCTTGTCCGCTATTTCAGCTTGTTCTTTAGATTTTTCAAGCTCACTTAAAAGTTTACTATCCTGACTTTCAATCGTAAAATATAAAGTTGCCATCATAAAAGAATATTGAAATGATAAAGTATTAAAATCATATCCTGTTATTGCTTGCACTAGAAGAATTACAATGAAAAAGATAACCGAAAAATACATTGGAAATTGATGTTCTTTTTTTAAGTTTATTTTATTAAAACATAACATAATAAGAACTACGCAAACTAATAATATTCCAATTATATAAATAGATATAACCGCTGGCCCCCCAAACGTATATAAACCATTTTTTCCAGTAAAATATTCAATTGGTAATAATCTTGAAATTGCGTAAGAAATAACAAAAATTGTTAATAAAACAATAAATATTCTTATTCTTATTTTTTCTTTTTTTTCCTTTTCCATTTTATCTTGTAATAATGATAAAATATAAAACAAAAATGCTGTTATCCAAACAATACTCCCAAAAATAAACAAACGACATGATTCTTCCGCTAAAACTGGCATTTCATCCATAACAGACATTGCATTTACGTAAGCTATTTCCGTTATTGATATAATAATTGATACAATAAGTAAAAACAAAAATACTCTACTTTGTAAAGTTTCAAATTTTTTCTTACTCATATACATTAACAAAATGAGTAATAAAAAGACCAAAGAACATATAGCAAAACTATAACTAGAAAACAATTTGGAAATCATCAAAAAACACTTCCTTTATTTTTTATTTTTCTAAATCATCTAATACTTTACAAAAACTATCAATTAATTTAGGATCAAACATACTAGATCTTTTATTTATTATTATATCTTTTGCCTTATTACCATACTTTTTATATAAATTATTGTAATTTATACAAATAGATGCTATTTGAGCTTCTAATGGAATTTCATCTTCTTTTATACCGTTTGGATAACCCGTTCCATTATAATTTTCATGATAATATTTAGCTATGTTTTGAGCGTATTTTTTATATAATTCATCACTTGTTAAAGAAAGAATATAATCTAGCATTTTAACTCCAAATAATGGATAATTTTTAATTTTATCTAATTCATCTTTTTCAAATTTTTCCTTTTTAGATAAAATAGTTCTTGGAATTGAATAAAACCCAATATCATAATACATTGATGCATCAGCCATTTTATTTATTTTTTCATCATCTAAATTATATTCAGGGTAATCTTCCATAACCTTTTTAGCTAATAATTTAATATATTTATTTACGTTTTTAATATTATTTTCATAATCATACGTATAACTTTTAACAAACGGATCTATAAGTTCTTTAAGTTCAGTTGATTGATCACTTATTAAATTCGAAAGAGAATTACTAGATTTATAAAGATTAATAAAATTACTTATTCTATGTTTTACAACCTCAAAATCAAAAGGTTTTTCTAGCATATCTGCAACTCCATAATTATAAACCCTAGCTTTGGTTTCTTTTTCATAATCACCACTTATTATAATTACTGGAATTCTATATAAATAATTATTTTTACTTAAATATTCTAGAACTGAAAAACCATCCATAACAGGCATTGTTAAATCAAGAAATATACCAAGTACATTATCAGATGATTCGCTAATTCCTTTATTACTATTTTCATTTAAATAATCAATTGCTTCCTTACCATTAGTTGCCATAACTATTTTATATTCTTCGTTAAATATTTTTTTAATCATATTACGAGTTAGCATATCATCATCAACAATTAATAATACGTCATCTTTTCTTCCACTTACGTTTGCTACTTTTTGGTTTAAACTCTTTTTAAGTTCTGGATAAGGACTTGTAAGGTTATTAAATACTGATGATATATACTCTTCTACGTTCTTAATATTTGTCTTTTTATCATCTAAAGTAAACACATTATTTATTTTTATTATTGAATCTGCAAGACGGGAAATTAAACCATTATATTTAGAATCATTAGATTCTTTCGTTGATGTGTTTTCATTTAATGGTTTTTTTACACAAAAAATACACTCTACGCCATCTTCTTCAATTAGTGTCGAAGACATTTCATACCATTTAAAATTTAAAGTCTGGTATTTATAATTTAAAATATTATTACCATTTTTCTTTTCTTCTTTTAATTTTGGAATAGAAACTAGATTCATAAAACCTGATAAATATTCTTGTTGAATTTTATTTTTTGCATCTTCTAAATAATTAGTTAAAGTATTATTATCGTCTATAACTTTAAAAGAGCCATCAGAAATATCATACTTTTTAATTTTATCTTCAAAAACATTAAATACATATATTTCAAATTCTTCTTTAAATAGTATTTTCTTTAAAGTATTTTCTAAAACGCTTGTATCCACATTAATCACCCCTTTATTACATGGTTTTATACTTAGTTATAATATCATAAGCCTCATTTGCTGCTTGTAAAAAATCATTATAATGTTCATTTACATAAGCTATATCATTTGATTTACTTGCCATTTCATGAGCATAGCTTATATCTCCTAATTTCATAAACCCAAAACTTCTTGCATTACTTTTCATAGCATGAACTAATATTGCATAATTAGGCATATCACCAGCATTTTTAAAACCATCTATCTTTGTAAGTTCTTCTTTTAAGCTATCATAAAAATCATTTAACATTTCATCATAAGTTTCAAAATCCATCATATTAGATATACCAGTTTCAACATCAACACCCATATCTTTTAAATACTGTACTTTTTCATTCATTATAATACCTACTTTCCTATTATTCTTTTATTATTGTACTATAAATAGTGTAAAAAAACAATTAACTAAATGAATTTTGTAAAAAAAATAAGCCTGGTATTAAAAAGGCTTATTTTATTTCTTCTATTATAATAGAAACTAAAGGACTTATAAAAGAAGACTCAGTATTTAAAGTATCCACATCCGGACTTTGTAAATAAATTGGGAATCTTCCTAAATTAACTAATTCAAACAATTGATTTGGATAAGTTAAATTAATTATTCCTTGTCCAACTATGGTTGTAGGAGTTGTTTTATTTCCCCAAACCGAATTACCTGCATAAACCGTTGGATCTTCAAGTCTTCTAAAACCAATGGAAATAACGTTTGAATCATCTAATCCAGACGTTTGACCAGTAGCACGTGCTTGAACCGTAAAATATACCTTATAAACTCCAGCTTTCATAATAGTTATCGTATTATTTCCATTACTAACATAAAAAATTTTATCGTTATCATATATTTCTGTTTCTAAAGGAATTCTGTCTGTTGGATTAACTACTACCCCACCTTTTGGCATTTCCTCATTAAAAGTTAAAGCAAATAACGTTGGTATAGAATTTGTGCCAGTAGGTCCTGTTGGACCTTGTGGACCCGGATCTCCTTTTGGACCTTGTGGGCCTTGCGGACCTGGATCTCCCTTTAAACCTTTGGCTCCTTGGGGTCCTGCTACACCTTGAAGTCCTTGATCTCCTTGAGGGCCAATTGGACCAGTATCACCTTTTGGTCCTCTAGGGCCTTGTGGGCCTTGAGAACCTTGTGGGCCTTTTATTACCCCAACGTCAACCCATTTTCTATTTTCATTAGACCAAACATATAAATTTGAATCAACCAAATAAGAATCTCCAGGACTTCCGTTTGGATGTTTTTGCTGTAATTCGCTTAAGGTACTATAAGAACCTAGTATAGTAACGCTTGTTCCGGCATCACCAGTTGGTCCTTGTGGACCGATATCACCTTTTTCACCTTGAGGGCCCTGTGGCCCTTCTTCGCCTTGAAGTCCCTGCACTCCTTGAGGACCTGTTGGACCTATTGGGCCTTGGGGTCCTTGCGGGCCAATATCACCTTTTTCACCTTGAGGTCCTTGAGGACCTTCTTCACCTTGAAGCCCCTGCACTCCTTGGGGACCTGTTGGACCTATTGGGCCCGTTATACTAGATAATATATAAGTTGGACAATTTTGCTTACACATTTTGTATTTTTTTATATCTTCTATTGCTTGCTCATATATACTCATAATTACCTCCTTACCATATTTTATGTACCTTATTATCTTTAATAAATAATATATATCACAAGTAAAATAATTAGCATTTAAAAAAGAAAAACACACGTTTTTCCTTTATTTTTCTTTAATTATGTTTTTACTACAATAATATGTAATTAAGAAATAACCTCCATAAATAATTACTAACACAAAGATAGTTGCAATTATAGACGGAAGTAATTGTTCAGTACCAAATACTTCTAGTACTTTAACCGCAAACATTATTCCAAATATAGAATGAATTAATGCAAGTATTAAAGGTAACATAAAGAATATAGCTGTTTGTCTAAATAATGCTTTATTAATCATTTTTTCATCTGTACCAATTTTTCTTAAACATATAAATCTTTGTTTATTATCACTTGCCTCAGATAATTCTTTTAACCCTAAAATTGCCGCACTACTAATTAAGAAGATAATTCCTAAATAAAGACCTATAAACGTTACCATAGCAGATAATCCTGTTGTTGCTTCTTTAATAGCAAGTTTAGTTGAACCACTTGGAAGTAAATAAGTATTAACTAATTCATTTTTAGAAAGTTTATTAATATTATTTTCTATTTTAATTATTTGTTCTCTATCTGATGTTTTATAATTTCCAATTAAATGATTTTCATATAGATATTTTTCATCTACAATATTATCAGGCACTAATATAATTCCTGTATTAATGTGCTGACTAGACATTTCTAAAAATCCATCTTGGCATGAATCATATTTAGGTTTTAAAGTATGTCCGAATAAATTAATTACTTCACCATTTTCTAAAGCAATATTTCTAACATTAACCATTGATTTAAAATCAGCGATAATCATATATTCATCATTTTTTAAAGAATATTTTTTTATTCCATAAAATCCAGCAACTTTATTATAATCACTTATTTTCATTATAGCTTCTGAATCATCATAGTCTAAAAAAGGAAATTGAGTTCTAATACTATCTAATTTTGAACCTAGAGTATGATTAAAAGTTAAATCAGGAGTAGTGTAAATATTTACTTCTATATAATCTTTAAAATAAGAGGTAATATCAAAATTAAATAATTCAAAACTATCTTTTACATCGTAATTAGAATTTTTTATTTGTAAATCACTATATCCTAAACTTTTAAAATCCTCATAATATCTTTCCATATTCATAACTTTCGAAAAGTCAGCGTCAGCTGGAGCAAGCTTTCTAATATTAGCATTCATAGAGTTTTTGACAGTAAGACAAGCAGATAATAAGCAAATAGTTATAAATAACATTAAACAAATAATGGTCGCCCCAAATACCGTTGTGTTAATTTTACTTGAAAATTGTCTTAATGTAAAACTATTTAATCCTTTGTAATAGAATTTTTTTATACTCATTGCTATTCTTAAAATAAGTCCTGATAAAGACCAGAAGATAAAAAACGTTGATGTCGCACCCATTATAACAGGTTTCATTACGTCAGTTACTTCTTGTAATGTAAGAAAATCATGAGTAACTATATAATAAGCTCTTGCTAAAACTAAACAAGAAATAATAAAAATAATAATACATAAATAAGGATTTTTTAGTTTGATTTTTTCGGCTTTTTTTGCACCATTTAATAAATCAATTAACTTACATTTACTAACACTTATGGTATTAAATATCATAACAAGTAAATACATAATACTAAAATAAATAATTGTTTTAATGCAAGCAGAGTAGGAAAATACAAATGCAAACTTGGTAAGATTTGCTTCAAACATATTAGCAACAACCAAACTCATAGCTTGTGATAAAATAACGCCAAGTCCAAGTCCTACTACAAGAGAAATAATACCAATAAATAATGTTTCAAAGAATAATATTAAAGAGATTTTTCTTTTACTCATCCCTAAAGTTAAATAAATTCCAAACTCTTTATTTCTTCGTTTCATTAAAAATCTTGAAGCATATATAATAAGAAATCCTAAGATAAAGGATATAAAAACACTAACACTAGAAAGCGCTGTCATCATAAGTTCAATAATGTCTTGTGTTGATGATGAAACATCCATCATAACCGTTTGACTATCTAAGGCATTAAAAACATAGAATATTGCTACACCAAGAA
>CANQZW010000017.1 GCA_947628435.1 uncultured Bacilli bacterium
AAAGCAAATCTTGAATATAAATTTTATACTGATAAAGAATTGATAAAAATGGGATTAGAGAAGATATTAGGAGGTGTGAAATGAAAATAGTTGTTCTTGCTGGTAGTCCTCATAAAAATGGAACATCAAATACATTAGTAAATGAATTTGTAAAAGGTGCAAAGGATAAAGGAAAAGAAGTAGAAATAATTGATTTAGCACATATTGATATTCACCCATGTATGGGATGCGATTTTTGTGGTATGAATGGTAATTGTAGATGGCAAGATAAAGGAAATGAGATTTTAAATAAAATACTAGAATGTGATGTAATAGTTTTTGCCTCTCCTGTATATTATTACAATGTCAGTAGTCAGCTTAAAATGATGATAGATCGTTTTTATGCAAAAACAATTAAGATTACAAATAAAAATTTAAAAGCAGCAGTAATAATGACAGCTTGGAATAATGATTATGAATTTACGTATGGAGTAGTAGATAAATACTTTGATACTTTATTTTCTTATATGCATTTTAAAGATGCAGGTAGGATATATGCGAAGGGCTCAGGTACGGTATCTATGATGCCAAAAAAATATTACGAAGAAACATATAAGTTAGGAAGGAATATTTAATATGGAAAAAATTGATGTATTTGCTCATGTATTATTACCAAATTATTATAAGAAGATGTTAACTATTGATTCTACAATACCAACTACTTATGCTTTTACGAATATAGAATCTTTAAAAGATTTAAGCGTAAGAAGAAAATTATGGAATAGTAATACCAAACAAATAGTAAGTTATGCCAATATCAATGCTGAAGATTATTGTGATCCAGAAGAATCAGCAAGATTATGCCGAGAGGCTAATGAAGAACTTATAAATTGCGTAAGAGAAAATAATGATATGTTTCCTTATGGAATTGGAATGTTACCATTTAATAATGTAAAAGAGTCCCTACGTATTTTAGATGAAATTGCTACCTCTAAAGAACTTGTTGGCATTCAAGTTTTTACAAGACATTTAGGTAAAAGTATTGTTGATAAAGAATATTTACCAATTTTAGAAAAATGTGCGCATCTTGGATTACTTGTATTACTTCATCCTGTATTTGATTCAAGAAAACCAGATAATAATATCGTATTTAGCTGGGAATATGAACTGTCTCAAGCCATGTTAGATTTAGTAAATGCCGATATATTTACAAAGTGTCCTAACATTAAAATTATTGTTCATCACTCAGGAGCAATGGTACCATTTTTTGCAGGTAGAATTGATAATATTATGAAAGATAAAAAAGATGAGTTTAAAAAGTTTTATGTGGATACGGCAATACTTGGAAATCCAAAAGCCATAGAATTAGCAGTAAATTACTTTGGAATTGATAAAGTCTTATATGGTACGGATGCCCCTTTTGGAATTATGCCAAGTGGTGCTACCAAAGAAATAGAAAGTGCTATTGATGCGTTGCCTCTTAGTAATAATGAAAAAGAAAAAATATATTCTAAAAATTTGCAAAATTTATTGAAAAGAAAGAAGGAAAAATAAATGAATAAAAAAATAATAGATTTAATTATTGCAATATTAGTAATTGCAGTAGGAATTGGAATTTGGATTATAAGTTCTAATAATAAAACTGAATCTGATAATAATTCAAATAATACAAATACAACTGAAAATGAAAATAGTAATGAATCACAAGAAGAAAATATAAATAGTGATGATAAAAAAGTAGCTGTGATTTACTTTTCAGCAACAGGTACTACTAAAAAAGTAGCTAGATATATTAAAAACGCAACAGGTGGAGATTTAATCGAAATAGTACCAAAAGAAAAATACACCGATAGTGATTTAAATTATGGGAACGATAATTCCAGAGCAAATAAAGAGCAAAATGATTCTAATGCTAGACCCGAAATAAAAAAGCATATCAATACAGATAATTATGATGTCATTTATTTAGGTTATCCAATTTGGTGGGGAGATGTTCCTAAAATAATTTTAACATTCTTAGATAATCATAATTTAAATGATAAAACAATCATTCCATTTTGTACATCTGGAAGTACGGGAATAAGCGGTAGTTTAAGTACTCTTAAGAATTATAATAAAAATGTTAATTGGATTGATGGAAAAAGATTTGCTTCAGGAGTAAGTCAAAATGAAGTAACAAATTGGGTTAATGAAATAAGTTATTAAGGAGGAATAATTTTATGAGTAAAATTTTAGTTAGTTTCTTTTCAGCTAGTGGTGTAACAAAAGAAGTAGCAAGTAAAATTGCAGAGTATACAGGTGGCGATTTATTTGAAATTGAGCCCGCACGTAAATACACTAATGAAGATTTAAATTGGAACAATAAACAAAGTAGATCTTCAAGAGAAATGAGTAATCCATCATCAAGACCAGAGGTAAAAAATAAAGTTTCTAATTTAAGTGATTATGATACTATTTTAATTGGTTTTCCTATATGGTGGGATTTAGCACCAACAATCATCAATACATTTATTGAAGAAAACAATCTTGAAAATAAGAAAATCTTTTGTTTTGCAACATCAGGAGGCTCAAGTGTAATAAACAGTTTTAATACTTTAAAAAATACTTATAGTAACCTTAATTTTATAAGTGCTAAAAGATTTTCAGGTAGTGTATCAGATAGTGATATAACAAATTGGATTATGTAGGTGATGTTATGAGTATAACTATTAATATTTATTATAAAGGTGAAAATGGTAATGCCAAAAAATTTGCTTACGAAATGGTATCTAGTGGCATTGTAGATAGGATAAGAAAAGAAGAAGGTAATGAAAGATATGAATATTTCTTTCCGATGGACGATGAAGAAACAGTTTTGCTTATTGATAGATGGAAAAATGAAAAAGCCTTAGATATTCATCATAAATCTGAAATGATGAAAGAAATTGCAGAATTAAGAAATAAATATCATTTAAATATGAAAGTAGAAAAATTTAATAGTTTAGATAAGGAGAACGAATAATGAAAAAACAAACAGCAGGAAAAGAAAGGTTAGGTAATATTGCACCTTTATTTGCAGAATTAAATGATGATGTGTTATTTGGTCGTGTTTGGTCAAGAGAAGATAAATTATCAGCAAGGGACAGAAGTTTAATTACTATATCAGCATTATTTGCACAAGGATTATATCCACAATTAAAAAGCCATCTTGCAATTGGAAAAGAACATGGCCTTAAAAAAGAGGAAGTTGTTGAAGTAGTAACGCAACTAGCATTTTACTCAGGATGGCCTAAAGCGTGGAGTACATTTCCTTTAATTGAAGAAGTATATGAGAGTGATGATAAAAATGAATAAGGAAGAATTTGATAAAATAAATGTATTTGGATTAGGAATTCCAAATGATGCGTATGCAAAGTATTTTACAGGTAATAGTTATCTAAAACAATTAGCAAAAACGGAAAATGGAATTAGTTTTGCAAATGTAACATTTGAACCAGGATGTAGAAATAATTGGCATATCCATAAAGCTAAAAAAGGTGGCGGACAAGTTTTAATTTGCACAGCAGGTTATGGATATTACGGGGAAGAAGGTAAAAAGGTGCAAAAACTATCTCCTGGAGATATTGTAGTAATTCCTGCAAATGTAAAACATTGGCATGGATCAAGACCGGATTCTTGGTTCAGCCACATAGCAGTAGAAATTCCTGGTGAAGAAACTTCAAACGAGTGGTTAGAAGAAGTTACTGATAAAGAATACTATAATTTAGATGATTAGAAAAAAGCAATTTTTACAAGCAGACTATTTATGTCTGCTTTTTTGATGTTTTGTATTAAATTTAAGATAATTTGCATAATATATTGTCAAACAAATGTTCTTGTTATATAATGTTTTTAACAAGGAGATTAAAATGCGAGAAAGTAATATTATTTTATATAAAACTGAAGATGGAAATGTAAATATAGATGTTGTTTTAAGGGATGAAACAATATGGCTTACTCAAAAAAGTATGGCTGAATTATTTGATATAAATATTCCTGCGATTTCTAAACATTTAAATAACATATATGTAGAAAAAGAATTACGAAAAAATTCAACTATTTCCAAAATGGAAATAGTTCAAAAAGAAGGAAATCGTAAAGTTAAAAGAAACATAGAATTTTATAATTTAGATGCTATAATTGCTGTGGGTTACCGAGTAAATTCAAAAAAAGCAACACAATTTAGAATATGGGCTACTAATGTTTTAAAAGATTATATTATCAAAGGCTTTAAAATAGATGTAGAAAGAATGAAAAATGGACCCAAATTTGGTAAAGACTATTATAATGAATTGCTTGAAACTATTAAAGAAATTCGCTTAAGTGAACGAAGACTTTATCAAAAAATTACTGATTTGTTTGAAAGCACAAGTGTTGATTATAGTAAAGATTCCGAAGAAGCATATACATTTTTTAAAATTGTTCAGAATAAACTTCATTATGCTATATCTGGTCATACTGCCGCAGAACTTATATACGAAAGAGTAGATTCTAATAAAGAACATCTTGGCCTTACTAATTGGAAACATTCTCCAAATGGTAAAATTATGAAATATGATATATGTGTTGCTAAAAATTATTTAAATGATAAAGAAATAAAAAAATTAGAAAGTTTGACAACTTTATTTTTAGACTATGCCGAAGATATGGCAAACGAGCATAATTTAATGACAATGCAAAAATGGATTGATGCAACGGATGATTTATTGAAATTTCGAAAAAAGGAAATTTTATCAAATTCTGGTAGTATTTCTCATAAAAAAGCTCAAGCAAAAGCTACTAAAGAATATGAAAAATTTAGAATCAAACAAGATAAGAAATATATATCATCAATGGATGAATTATATGAAAGATATTTAGAAGAAAATAAAAAATAGATTTGTAAAAATACTATCCTCCTACTGGGAAGAAGGAAAAAAGGTACAAAAACTATCTTTAGGAGATATTGTAGTAATTCCTGCAAATGTAAAACACTTTCATGGATCAAGACCGGATTCTTGGTTCAGCCACATAGCAGTAGAAATTCCTGGTGAAGAAACTTCAAACGAGTGGTTAGAAGAAGTTACTGATAAAGAATACTATAATTTAGATGATTAGAAAAAAGCAATTTTTATAAGTAGGCTATTTATGTCTGCTTTTTTGATATTTTGTATTAAATTTAAGACAATTTGCATAATATATTGTCAAACAAATGTTCTTATTGTATAATGTTTTTAACAAGGAGGTTTTGAATGAATCAAGATAAAATGCATTTAGTAAATAAAGTGTTTAATAACGAAACAATTAGAACTGTGTGGGATAAAGAAAGTGAAAAATATTATATTAGTGTAGTTGATATTGTTGGTGTTTTAGCAGATAGCAAAAATCCTAGACACTACTGGAATGTATTAAAAGGTAGATTAAAAGATGAAGGAAATGAAACGGTCACAAATTGTGACCAGTTGAAATTGAAAGCAAAAGATGGTAAATATCGTTTAACTGATGTTGTTGATATTGAAGGAATGTTTAGAATAATTGAATCAATTCCTAGTAAAAATGCAGAGCCTATAAAACAATGGTTAGCGAAATTAGGTAGTCAAAGAATTGATGAAGTATTTGATCCATCAATAGCAGCACAAAGATCAATTGATTTATATAGAGCAAAAGGCTATGAAGAAAAATGGATTACTAAAAGAATGCAAAGTATTCAAGATAGAAAAGAACTTACAGATGTATGGAAAGAAAATGGTATTACTGAAAATAAAGAATTTGCTATATTAACTAATGAAATATATAAAACGTGGTCTGGAATGACTGCTAAACAATATAAAGAGTACAAAGGTCTTCGTAAAGAAGCACTTCGAGATAACATGGATAATATAGAGGTAGCTCTAACTGATATAAGTGAAGAAGTAACAAAAAGATTAGCAAAGAAAACGAAACCTAAAGGATTAAAAGAAAATATAAAAGTTGCCCATGCAGGTGGACAAGTTGCTAAAAACACAAGAGATGAGATTGAGAATTTACTTGGAGAATCAGTTGTTACTAATCAAAATAAATTGAACTATCAACATATAGATAAAAAAGAAAAATTATCGTTTTAAAAACATGTAAAACTTAATTATAAAAAGAATTAGAAAAAACTTACAATTTTTAGTTGTAAGTTTTTTACCATTCCTTTTTTAATTTTTTTTCAATAAATAAAATAAGGAAATAAAGTATACTTGTTAAAATTCCAAGAAGAATAACTCCTGTTATTACAAGGTTTGTATTAAATACTTGAGAGCCATAATTTATTAGATATCCTAAGCCTTGTTTTGATACTAATAATTCACCCATTATTACTCCGACAAAAGTCATTGATAAATTGATTTTAAGTGAACTTATTATTGTGTTAACGTTTGATGGTAAAATAACTTTTGTAAATATTTGAAATTTATTGGCTTTAAAACTTTTTAACAATTTTATACTTATTTTATTAGTGTGTATAAATCCTACGTAAACACTTATTATTGTTGATATTGTTGAAATTAAAAGTGCCATTAATATTATTGAATTTTGATTAGCACCAGCCCATATTATTATAATAGGACCTAGTGATACTTTGGGTAGGCTATTTAGTATTGTAAGATAAGGATCAAGAACTTTTGAAACAAAAGGACTCCACCATAAAATAGCTGCTATGCTTATTCCTAATATTGCACCAATAGAAAAGCTAATAAGAATTTCTTTTAATGTTATCCATATATGAATGAATAAATCGTTAGATTTCCATAACTTAATTATAGTATCTAATACATTTTTAGGACTGGAGCATAAAAATGAATTAATTATTCCTTTGTCTGATAGTAATTGCCATATAACTAAAAAGATTACAAGTATTAGTATTTGACACGTAATAATTTTTATTGTGGAAAATTTTAGCGATTTTAAATATTTTTGGTGTTCTTCATTAGCATTCATAATGATCTAAATCCTTCCATATTGCACTATAATATTCATTAAATTTTTCATTTTTTCTATTTTCGCTTGGTAGTGATTTGTTTTCCATTTTTATATCATATATGTTTTTTATAATTGCAGGTCTGTTACTTAACACAATAACTTTATCTGCCATTGCAATTGCTTCGCCAATATCATGAGAAACCATAAGTGCAGTTTTTTTCTCTTCTTTTATAATTTTAAATACATCATCAGAAACTGTTATTCTGGTTTGGTAATCCAGTGCTGAAAATGGTTCATCTAATAATAATATATCCGGTTTTGTTGCAAGGGTACGAATCAAAGCAACTCTTTGTCTCATTCCACCTGATAATTCGTTTGGATAACTTTTTTCAAAGTTAGATAAACCATATTTTTTTAATAACATTTTGACGTATCTTGTATTTTCGTCATTTATTTGATGTGATATTTTTAAACCGAGCATACAATTGTCATATACGTTTAACCAAGGAAATAACGCATCTTCCTGAAACATATAACCAACTTTTATGTTGTCTTTTGAAAATTTTATCTTACCACTACTTTTCTTTTCTAAATCACCAATGATTGAAAGAATGGTTGATTTTCCACAGCCTGAAGGCCCTACTAGCACGATAAATTCGTTATCGTTTACTGTTAGATTTATATTTTTAAGCGCACATATAACTTGTTTTTTAGTTATGTAATTTTTTGATAACTCTTTTATTTTTAAGAGTTCCATTAATTATTTTCCTTGGTATATTAATTTGTCATATGGAGCTTTTTTATCTAATTCTCCAGCGCTAGTCATTATCTCTTGCAGATGCTCAAAATCTTCTTTACTTATTTTTGTAGATGAAGCCCATGCATCATTAGTTTTATATCTTTCAATGATTGCGGTTAAATCATTTAATGATAATTCTGGGAAAAACTCATAGATGTCTTTTGCAACAATGCTAGAATCTGTTTTTTTAACATATTCTAAACCTTTATTTATAGCTTTAGTAAATCCATCTATTACCTCTGGATTTTCTTTTATATAACTTTTTCTTGCGTTGTATGCTGTATATGGAACTTCTCCGCCCCATTCACCTACATATCCTACAACGTATCCTAAACCTTGTTTTTCAACATTTAAGGCATTAGGTTCAAATAGTGTTACAAAATCAGCGTCTCCGCCGATAAAAGCTCCTTCCATAGCAGGGAATGCAACACTCGTATCAATTGATAAATCTTTTTTTGGATCTATACCATTTTGTCTTAATCCCCATTCGAAGGTCATTTCTGGCATTCCGCCTTTTCTACCTCCAATTACTGTTTTTCCTTTTAAATCATCAAGCGTAAAATTATTATATTTTTTTCTTGAAACAAGGAACGCTCCATCACGTTTTGTTAATCTTGCAAAGTTTACTAAATAATCTTTTTCACCGCTATTATAAACGTATATAGTAGCTTCACTACCACAAAATCCAACATCTACATCACCAGATAATACAGCGGCGGTAACTTTATCAGCTCCTGCGGTTAATATTAAATCTATTTTTATATTTTCCTCTTTGAAGTAGCCTTTACTAATTGCAGCATATGCTGGTGCATAAAATATAGTGTGTGCAACCTCTGCAACTTTAACTTTGGTTAAAGTGTTTTTATCATCTTTGTTGTTAAATTTTTTGCTAGTAAATATAAATATACTACCTGCTAAAACGATTAACAAACATATTAAAATAATAATTTTCTTTTTCATAATTCCTCCTTTTTACAATAGTAGTATATTCTTTTGTTACTTATGGGTGCTGTATACAGTGATTTATTTTCTTATTTTCATCATATGTATTTACAATTAATGAAATTTAAATTATAATTTTCTTTAGGATAGGTTAAGATATGAAAAATGCTGTTACAAATACAAACTTTAATGATTTAAATAATACACAAAAAGTAAATTATGTTAAAAATTTACTTTTTAATAGTGAGATAAATGAGGCATTTGACCTTCTTTTAAAAAATGAAAAAAAGGATTTAAAAATAATTAATACGATATTAAAAACATTAAAGGATGAATTAATAATAAAGCGTATAAAACAACAGTATAATTTAGAAGATGAAAAATACGTAAGACCTTTTGTTTACTCTAGAATAATTGCAATACTTTGTTTTCATAATAAGCAAATTATATTAAATAATTTATTTAAAAATATGAATGAGGAACAAATAAAAGAGATTGCAGCTTATGAATATCAAAACAAAACAGATGTTTCTTTAAATAGTAAAGTATTTAATAAGTATTGTTTAAAGTATAAACAACAGGTTTTAGATGAACTTGAACTTGATAAAACAGAGATTCTTATGCTTGATGAGGTTAAGCAAGAGTATAACTCGTTAGATAAAAAAAAGATTAAAAACAAACATAGATTATCTTACGTTATATTATTTTTTGTTGTTATTTTTTTGGTGGTTTTTTGCTTATTAATAAATAATTATTATACGTTAATAAAAAAATATGATGGACGTATTTATCCTGGAATATATGTAAATGATATTGATTTATCTGGTAAAAAAACAAGTGAATTAAATAATATTATAGAAAAAGAAAAAAATAAAATAGAATCTGGTACGATTACCATAACTAACGTAAATAATGATTATACATTTACATATAAAGAGTTAGGTATTACTGTAAATACTAATAATTTAGAAAAAGAAATAAAAAACTATAATAATAACTTATCTTTGTTTGATAAAATAAAAATGGTTAAAAATCCTAAAAGAAATAAAACTTTTTATTTAAATGGCTCTTTAAATGATAATATAATAGATAACTTTGTTTTATTACTTCAGGATAAATTGAATGTTAATGCAAGAAATGATGGTATCAAAATAGATTCTAATCATAATGTATATTACGATAAGGGAGAAAAAGGATTTACTTTAGATGTTGATAAAACGAAAACCGAAGTTGAAAAAGCACTTAAAACGCTCGAAAAAGAAAAGAAATTACAAGCCCCGGGAAAAGTTGTTAATAATGAGGTTAAGTACGAATATTTATCTAATATTAATAAAAAAGTTTCAAGTTATACAACGTATTTTGTTAACGCGGGTAACAGGGGACATAATATATCTTTAGCATCTAAAAGACTTAATGGCACTTTAATAATGCCTGATGAAACTTTTTCTTATCTTAAAACCGTTGGACCTTATGGATCTTCAAATGGATATTTACCTGCTCCAATATATTTAAATGGTGATACTGCAACTGAAAATGGTGGTGGTATTTGTCAACTTGCATCAACTACTTATATGGCTCAATTAAAAGCAGGATTAAAAACGGTTTCAAGAAGAGGGCATACTTTTGCACCTAATTATGTTCCAAAAGGACTTGATGCAACCGTTTATTCAACTACAACTGATTATAAATTTAAAAATCAATATAAATATCCAGTTTACTTAGTTTCATATGTTAATGGCAATTATTTAACCGTTGATATATGGACTAATGAAAATGCGTTAGAAGGTAAAACGTATGAGCCTTATTCTGTTGCGTCTAATGGAGGCTATTTAGCTTATTTAAAAACGATTAAAGATGGTAAGGTAATAGAAACTAAATATTTAGATAGAAGTGTTTATAAAACAAATTAAAATGCTTAAGTTGTTAGCTTAAGTATTTTTTTTATTTTTTTAATATGTTAAAATATTTATTATGAAAGTTGGTGCTAACATGAATCTTGGTTATTTAAATGATAAACAAAAACAAGCTGTATTACAAGGTGATGGGCCACTTTTGATACTTGCAGGAGCAGGATCAGGTAAAACAAGTGTACTGACCACTAAGGTAGCATATTTAATAAAAGAAAAACATGTTCAGCCTGAAAATATAGTTGCAATAACCTTTACTAATAAGGCCGCTAAGGAAATGAAAGAAAGAATAATAAATCAAGTAGGAATAATAGGCTATGGTATTCAAATATCAACTTTTCATTCTTTTGGTCTTAGAATAATAAGAGAAAACTATCAGAAACTTGGTTATGATAAAAACTTTACCATAATCGATAGTGATGATTCTTTAACAGTAATAAAAAAAATATTAAAGGATATGAAGATTGATACTTCAAGGTATAATCCTAAGTTTATCAAAAATCAAATAAGTTCTTGTAAAAACGAAATGGTAACGCCAGAAAAATATGGCAAACTTGTAAATGATGATATAAGTGATATTACTTATAAGACTTATAAAAGATACGAAGATGCATTATTTAAAAATAATTCTTTAGATTTTGATGATTTACTTATTAAACCCACTACATTATTTAATAAACACCCGGAAGTGTTACAACAATATCAAGAGCTGTTTAAGTACGTTTTTATCGATGAGTATCAAGATACTAATGAAGCTCAATACGTACTATCAAAGATGATAAGTGCTAAATATAAAAATATTTGTGTTGTGGGAGATGATTCGCAAAGCATTTATTCATGGAGGGGAGCAAATTTTAGAAATATCTTAAATTTTGAAAAAGATTATAAAGATGCTAAAGTAATTTTACTTGAGCAAAATTATCGCTCAACAAAAACAATTTTAAACGCCGCTAATAGCGTAATTAAAAACAATCATAATAAAAAGGACAAAAACTTATGGACTAATAACGAAGAAGGAGAAAAGATAAAATACGTAAGAACAGTTGATGAAAAAGATGAGGCATCATTTGTAACAAAAGAAATAAAAAGATTAAATAATGAAGGGGTATGTTTAGATGAAATTGCGGTTTTATACAGAACTAACGCACAATCAAGAACCATTGAAGAAAGCTTTTTAAGTAGTAATATACCATATAAAATAGTTGGAGCATACGCGTTTTACTCAAGAAAAGAAATTAAGGATTTACTTGCGTATTTAAAACTTATTTATAATCCTCGTGATGACGTATCTTTAATGAGAATAATAAATTATCCAAAAAGATCAATTGGTAATAAAACAATAGATAATTTGAGCATGGATGCTGTTTTAAATGGATCATCAATGTTTGAGGCAATAAAAAAGGGTAAAGAATTAGACTTTAAGAATTTAATTTTGCAAATGAAAGAAGAAAGTGAATCTCTTAGCTTAACCGAAATTATTGATATGGTATTAGATAAATCAGGTATTAAAAAAGATTTAGAAAGTGAGCATACTTTAGAGGCTGATATTAGATTAGAAAACTTAAATGAATTTAAATCTATAACAAAGACTTTTGAGGAGGAAAGTGGTATAGCATCACTTGAGGATTTTTTAAGTGAGGTAAGTTTAGTAAGTGATGTTAATGATCAAAAAAATGATGACTTAAAGAAAGTTGCCTTAATGACCATTCATGCTGTTAAAGGACTTGAATTTAAATATGTCTTTGTAGTGGGAATGGAAGAAAACATTTTTCCGCATATAAATTCGGTAGAAGATGATGCTTTAGAAGAAGAGCGAAGGCTTTGCTATGTTGCTATAACAAGGGCTAAAAATAAACTTTATTTAATAAATGCACTAAAAAGAACGTTATTTGGAAGAACAAGTGTTAATATGCCAAGTAGATTTATAAATGAAATTGATAGTGATTTGATTGATTCTTCTGAAAAGAAAAAGTTAACTCAAAAAATTAATAAAGAAAATATGTTTAATTCTGATAACGGATTAAACGTAGGTGATAATGTTATTCACGATACGTATGGCCCTGGAGTTGTTGTTATGGTTGATAAGACTATTGCAACTATTGCGTTTAAAGCACAAGGTATAAAAAAGCTTATGAAAAATCATAAAAGTATAAAGAAGGTGTAATGGTGAAAAGATTACAAAAATTAATCGCAGAATCCGGATATTGCTCAAGAAGAAAGGCCGAGCAACTTATAAAGGAAGGAAAAGTAAGTGTTAATGGAAAAAAAGTAACACAGCTTGGAGAAAAAGCCTGTTTTGATGATGAGATATTAGTAGAGGGTAATTTAATTGAATATCAACAAAAAGAGTATTATTTATTTTATAAGCCAAGAGCAGTTGTATGTACAACGAAAGATGATAAAAAAAGAAAAACGGTTTTAGATTATTTTGATGATGTAACAAAAAGAATTTATCCGGTTGGAAGGCTAGATTATAATACTACGGGATTGCTTATTTTAACTAATGATGGAGAACTTACTAATTTACTTTTACATCCAAAAAATAAGATTGATAAATATTATGTTGCTAAAGTAAAAGGAATAGTAACTAAAGATGAGGTTAAAATATTAAAAAATGGTGTAAAATTAGATAATAAAAAAATTTATCCGACACGGGTAAAAGTTAAAAAAATTGATAAAAAAAGTATGACGTCTATTGTAGAGATAACAATACATGATGGAATAAATCATGAGGTTAAAAGATTAATGGAATTTATTGGTCATGAGGTAATAAAGTTAAAAAGACAGGCAATTGGATTTCTTACGTTAGACAATTTAAAAAGTGGAGAAAAAAGAAAACTAACTAATAAAGAGGTTAAACAATTATACAATATTGCAAACAATAAATAAAAGAAGCTTACGTTTTAATTAAGCTTCTTTTGTTTCTTCATGGATTGCCTCGGTTGGACATCCTTCCATTGCACTAATTGCTTTTTCTTTTACTTCATCATCCGTTATTTTTTCATCTTTTGCAACAGCATATCCATCATCCGTTATTTCAAATACTTCATCGCAGATTGCTTCGCATGCCCCACATCCTATACACGTATCTTTATCAACTTTAAATTTCATAAAAAACCTCCTAAGGGTAATTATAGTAATAAACTATTAAAAAATCAATAATACTTTTAAAAAAATGTAAAATATGTTATCATATAGCTATATAAGGTACGGAGGTGGTTTTATGCAATCGAGAATGGATAAATACCAAACCAAGGATGATAAAAAATATGAAAGAATTAAAAAGAATACTAAATTATATGAAGAAGTATACGATGATATGTATAAAGACACTACGTACACAAATATGCAGGTTATCGATTCTGCAAAAGAAATTAATATTAATAAACTAAAAAATATATTAGATGATAAATATGACACTAGACAGTACCGTACGTTTAAAAATTATAATTTAGATGATATAGATAAAATTGACAAACCAGCAATTAGTAGAAAAGAAAGAAAAAGCTATGATATTAATGAAATTATAAATGAGGCTAAAAGTAAAAGAACTTTTATAGAAGAAGCTAAGGAAAAAAGAAAATATATAGATTTTGCTAATCGTTCAAATTCTAGATATGAAAAAAAATATAATGAAATGAAAAAAGAAGAAAAAGAGCTAGAAGAATTAATTAATACTATGGCGATTGAAAAACAAGAAGATACAAGTGATGCTAGCGATGCTTTAAATTTATTATCAGATTTAAAAGGTAGTGAAAATACTATTGTTACAAATCCAATAGAATCAAGCTTTGATGTTGAAAATACTACTGATACAATAACTAAAGATATACAAAAAACATTAATAAAAGCAGATAAAACCTTTTATACTGATTCTAATATGTTTACGAAAAATGATTTTGAAGATTTTAGTACTTTAACAAAAGAACTTTCTAAAACAAATAAGAAAAAAAGAATAGTTTTGATAACTTTGATAGTGTTAATTTTATCTGTATGTACATATTTAGGTTTAACAAGATTTGTAATTAAATAAAGAAGATATTAATATCTTTTTTTTCATATATTATTATGTGATATTATGGGTAAAATAAAAATGTTATTTAAAAAAGTATATCAATTAGTATTTATATTTTTATTTGTTTTTAGTATTATATTTTTAATTATTTTAAATAAAAAAGCGATGCCTGCAATAATGAGCTATGCAAATGTACAAACAAAAAAAATAGGAATAGAAGTATTAAGAAGTGCGGGAACTAAGGATATAAATGAACTTTTAAAGGGCAAGGAATTGTTTATTATTACTAAAAATAATGATGGAGAAATAGAAAGTATTGATTTTGATACTGGAATTATAAATGATGCGTTAATAGTTGTTGCTAAAAACGTAAGAAAAAGATTAAAAGAAATAGAAAAAGGTAAAAATTTACCTGATGAAATGTACTCGGATATGCTAGATAAAAGTTTAAAAAAAGGAATAATATACGAAGTTCCTGTTGGAGTAATTTTTAGTAATTCTTTTTTATCTAATATTGGTCCTAAAATACCAGTTAAAATAAAGTATTCTGGGAATGTTGGTCTTGATGTCAAAACGAAAGTAAAAGAATATGGGATAAATAGTGCACTAATAGAAGTTTATATATATGTTGAGGTAACCCAAAGAACTATTTTGCCATTTCAGTCAAAGGATGTTAAGTTAACCTCTGAAATACCTGTTATAATGAAGGTTGTAAAAGGTGGAGTTCCTAACTATATTTCTGGTTTTAATAAGTCATATAGTTTGCCTATTGAGTAATATTTGTGTTATAATAATGTATAGTGCGAGGTATTTAATGGAAAAAATAATAATAGATAACATAGAATATGAGATAATTAAAGATTATAAAAATGGATATAAACAAGAAGATTTTAAAAATCGCTATACAGATTATTTTTATGATTATGATTACGTTGTAGGTGATTGGGCTTATGGCAAGTTAAGATTAAAAGGTTTTTATGATAGTAAGAATAAAAAATGTAAAGAAATTAATAATTTTAACAATTTAAGTAAGTATTTAGAAGAAAATTGTGCTTTTGATTGCTCATATTTTGTTGCAAAAAGAAAATAAGTATGTTAAAATAAAATATATAGAATAAAAGAGGTGTATATTATGGTAACAGCTAGTAACATAGGAAGCGGTAAAAAAGTTAACGTAGGACAAAGTTTTGCAAGTGGTATGTCAGCTTTACAAACTACCCAAAAAGAAAAATTTGTTATAGTTGATGAAAGTGGTACTAAAAAAGATGCAGAACGTTTATCTTTGTTTAAACTAAAAGATAATGATAAGACTTATATAGTATATACATTTAATGAAGTTGATGAAAATGATATGATTAAACTTTATGTTGCCATATTAAATGATAAAGATGGTGTGTATTCTTTAGAAAACATTACTGACAGTGATGAGTGGACAAAGGTTAAAGACGCAATGAGAAAAATTGCTAAGGATGGACAGCAAGTATTAAACGAAAAGGAAGATTAATAAGTAGGAGGATTTTGCTATGAGTAAAAAGGAAATCATAAAAAACGGAGAAAACGTTTCAATAGATAATGATAATATAATTGTTTTAAATAATGTTTCCGTTGCAGAAAAAGAGGAAAAACAGGAGGAAAAACAAGAAGAACCAGTTGCAGCAGCTTCTGAAGAACCAAAAGCTGAGATAGCATCAAATGATAATGTAAGTGATCCTCAAACTAACGAAGAACAACAAGAACCAGAGGTTTCTGCTGAATTACCAAAAGATGCAACACCTGAACCACAAATAGATGTTCCAGCAATTGATATTCCGGCTTTAGATTCTACTGCAATTCCAACTGATGTAAATGCACAAATGCCTGCACCATCAATTGATATGCCAGGGGTTACAACACCAGAGCCACAAATAAGCAATCCGTTTAATACTGGTTTAGATAATTATCCTCAAAATAATTTTGCCTCTGACAATTCCCAAAATAATTTTGCTACCGATAATTTTCAAAATAATTTTGCTACTGATTTTAATATTCCTAATCAACTAAATAATAATCCTATGTATGCTCAAGATAATAATGCTTTTGCTACTGATTTTAGCAATTTAAATGGAGCAAGTAATATTGGTGGTAACAATAGCGTTTTTAAAACAGAAAGTGATGTAGATAAAGCATTTAATGATTTTATTAAAGACGTAAGTGAATCTTACTCTGAAAGAATTTCTGATCCTACTAAAGCACTAGTAACTTTTATTAATAAGTTTGTAAAATGGGGAGACGAGGTTACTAAAAATGGTCTTAATAGAGGATTGTTTGATGAATACGACAGATTGATGGACGAATTAAATAGTATAAAATCTTATAATGAATTTAATACTGATGATAATGTTTATAATGAAAATAAATCTTTAACTAATTTTGGTGACGAAGAAGAAAATAATAATTATGGCGGTATGGTTGCATAATAATTAAATGTAATTTGGTTAAACTAAAGATATACGAAAGGTATATCTTTTTTCTTTTTTTAAATTTTTAAAATTAACAAAAATTACCATACAAAAATTTGTATTAAATGACAAAATTTTCACATTCTATTAGTGTACAGGAGGTGAAAACACATGAAAAACAGTAACAAAATAGTTGCTCCACAAGCTAAACAAGCTATTGAACAAATGAAGTACGAAATCGCTAATGAATTTGGTGTTAATTTAGGTGCTGATGCTACTGCTAGAGCTAATGGTTCAGTTGGTGGTGAAATCACAAAACGTTTAGTAAAAATGGGTGAATCACAATTAGGTGGATCTTATAACGTTCAAAAATAATTAATATAATATAGATTTAATAAAGGTAGCTATTTTTGCTACCTTTTTGTTTTAATTATTATCTTTTTGTTGTATAATTAATGCAGGAGTGTGATATTATGAAAATATTATCAGTTAATGCTGGTTCTTCATCACTTAAGTTCCAGTTATATAAAATGCCAGAGGAAAAGGTTTTAATTTCTGGACTTATGGAAAGAATCGGAATGGATAATAGTTTTTATACGATTAAGATTAATGGTGAAAAAATAAAAAAAGAAGCTAATTTAGAAAATCATGAAAAGGCTTTTGAAGTTTTAGTAGATGAGTTAAAATCTAATAACGTAATTGATTCTTTAAATGATATAAAGGCAATAGGACATAGAATAGTTCAAGGTGGAGATTATTTTGATAAATCGGTTATTATTGATGATGATGTATTATCTAAAATAGAGGAATTATCAGCTCTTGCACCACTTCATAATCCTGCTGCTGTAACAGGTATTAAGGCTGCTAAAGAAGTTTTTCCAAATGCTATTTTAACAGCAGTTTTTGATACGGCTTTTCATCAAACTATACCTGAAGAAAATTACTTATATGCTTTACCATACAATTGGTATACTGATTATAAAGTAAGAAAGTACGGAGCACATGGTACTTCTCATAAATTTGTATCACAAAGAATGAATGAAATATTAAAAAGAACAGATACTAAGTTAATTACTTGTCATATAGGTAATGGTGCATCTATTAGTGCTGTTGTAAATGGAAAATGTGTTAATACGAGTATGGGACTTACTCCAAATGCAGGCCTTATTATGGGTACAAGGTGTGGTGATATAGACGCAAGTATTATTCCTTATATAATGCAGAAAACTAATATGGATACAAAGCAAATAGATAATGCAATAAATAAGGAAAGTGGTCTTCTTGCAATAAGTAGAAAATCAAGCGACTCTAGAGATATCGAAGATGGTATTAAAAATGGTGATAAAAACTGTATATTGGCACAAAAAATGTACGTAAGAAGAATAGTTGATTATATAGCAAAATATTATGTTGAAATGAATGGGTGCGATGCTATTTGTTTTACTGCTGGTATTGGTGAAAATTCAGCTGATACAAGGCGTGATGTCATAAAAGAACTTAATGTTCTTGGTATTTATTTAGATGAAGATGCTAATAATGTAAGAGGTAAAGAACGTTTGATTTCAACAAAAGATTCTAAAGTACAATGCTATATAATTCCAACTGATGAAGAATTAATGATTGCAAGAGATACATTAGAATTAATAAAATAAGGACGTAAAATGAAAAATAAAATATTAGAATTAATTAAAAAATATAAAAAAATAATAATAGCAAGACACGTAGGTGGAGATCCAGATGCACTTGGAGCTACTTTTGCGTTAAAGGAAATAATATTAGAAAATTTTCATGATAAACAAGTTTTTGTTGCAGGAGCTTCTATTTCAAGATTTAAATTTTTTGGAAGTCATGATAAAATAACGGATGATATGTATGAAGATGCACTTTTAATAGCACTTGATATACCTGATATAAAAAGACTTGATGGTGTAGATTTTTATAAATTTAAAGAATCTATTAAAATAGATCATCATCCTGAAATAGATAAATATTCTGATGTTCAAATAATAGATATTGATGCGTCTAGTACTTGTGAACTTATTGCAAAATTTTGTTATGATTGTAATCTTAAAATGCCAAAGCATGCTGCTCAAAATTTATTTATGGGGATAATGGCAGATACTAATAGATTTTTATTTGGAGCAAATAAACCAGAAACTTATAAAATTGTATTAGATTTGGTTGAAAAAGAACATGTTAAGCCTAATGAATTATATGAAATTCTGTATAAAAGATCAATGTCAGAAGTAAGATTAGAAGGCTTTATATCACTTAATATGAAATTGACGGAAAATGGGCTTGGTTATGTTAAAATAACTGATAATGATTTAAAGAGTTATGGTGTTGATTCGGCAAGTGTTGGAAGTATAATGAATAATTATAATTTTATCCATGATCTTGTGTGTTGGGTAGTATTTACCGAAGACGTAAAAAATAATGTTATAAGAACATCTGCAAGAAGTAGGGGTGTTAAAATAAATAAATTATTTGAACAGTATAATGGTGGTGGGCATGTATATGCTTGCGGTGCCAAATTAAAAAGTTTTAGTGAAGCAGACGAAATAATTGATAAATTAGATATTTTGTGTAAAGATTATAAAGAAGATGAAGGCGACTAGCCTTTTTTTGTTTGGTAAAATATGCTATTGCTTTTAAAAAACATAAATAAAAAACAAGTTTTTATTAAAAAGGCAATAAAACCCCTTACCC
>CANQZW010000018.1 GCA_947628435.1 uncultured Bacilli bacterium
TAACTTGGGGTAAGGGGAAGTCTACCCTTTTTTAGTGTTTTTTCAAAATAAATTTATCTTTTTGTTTTCAGGTTATTCCTCCGTAATATACTTATATTTTAACATATATGTAAAAATGAATAAAGAAGAAATATGTAAAAAAAAGAGTTTGTAACTCTTTTTTATAATTTATTATAATCGAATATATCATTATATAAATATTTAAACTATTATTATTCAACTACAGGACTTGTTTGAGTAATAGCACTAGACATTTCTGAATAAGGAACGTCTTCTGATTTGTCAGTTGTAGAATCATTGATAATTATATTTGATACTTCAATAGCTTCATTTAATTTATCATCTTCTGTTTTATAAACCGCAGAATCAGCCTTTTCAGAAAAGTTAACAAAGTCTATATCTTCCGGAGAAGAATTTGTAATATCATCAACTGATTTTTCTAAATTATAATCCTCATCATTTGATAATAAATTATCAACACTATTTTTTATTGATTCATTCAATAAATCATCCTGAGTACTATATTTAGAAGATTCAGATAATTCTTTAATATCCGTATCTTCTGCATTTGCCTCATCGGTTCGTAGTTTCATATTTTCTGATAATGTTTTTATATCAACATCCTCAGCATCTACCTCCTCGAGCAACTCATTTACCTTTTCAATAATTTGACCACATAAGATTTTAATGTCTATTAATTTTTCAATTTCCATTTTTATTCCTCCTTTTTATTAAAAATCTAATGTTTCATCTTTTTCTTTTTCATATTCTAATACTTTAGTTAACATTGGACTACCATCTTCTATAAAGTAACCAAAATTATTAGTAATTTCATTTAGAGGATTTCCATTAATCTTAATTTGATATTGTTCTGTAACTCCTCTACCTATCCATAAAATTGGGGATTCAGTAAGCATTTTTGTATACCACGGTTCATAATTATACTCTTGTATACTAGTTGCTATATCAATAATCAAAACACTAAACTTATACTTTGATTTTTCACAATTAAGCAATTCATCTATATAAGATTTTTCTTGTTCTTGTATTGTTTCTTTTATTGAGTTTAAACCATATAACACTAATACCATATTAAACGATTTATTTATTGATGTTTCGTCCTGCGAATATTTTAAAACTCTTTTTTGATATTCATCATATACATATTTAATTCTACTTGAATAATTATTTATATTTGCCATATATATTTTTTCAGTACTATTAATATCAAGTTTATTTCCGAGATCAAATACAAAAGGATAAGTACCAGGTATTTTTGCTATTTCATTTATTAATTCCTTTACGAATGAATTTGTATTTTTTAATATTTCCGAACTTATAAAATTACAAGCATCATTACCTAAATTTATATATTGAGTATATAATCCATCTTTGTTAATTCCAACTGGAACATTATTAATAGTAATTTTTGTATCTTTAAAAGTTGAGTATGAAACTTTTTGAGGTAAAATTGAAACTTTTTTAGCAAATACCTTTGCTGTTTCTGCAAGTTTTTTACAAGTATCAGATATCGTTTGCATAACACTATCTGAATATGATATCAAAGCTGTTTGAAATTCATATAATCCCGCTTCCAATTTAAACAAACCTCTACCAGGTAAATTTGAAGGTGCGAGGCCATCAGTTTTACCAAATATTGCTGAATAATCATCTGCATTGTTCATTTGTAATGAGTATATCATTTTGAAATTTTGAATCAATGAATAATTAATTGCATTAACATTAGAAACTGTAAACACAAATAATATTCCATATTTTATTCCATCTCTTAATAAATTTTTAAGTTCTTCAACAATCATTTCATATTCATCAGCAAATACATCATAGTTATTAATATATATCAAAATTCTGGGAATACTTTTTTTGCTTTTAAAAATATAATTATTTATATCTCCCCCAAAAGGAGCAAATAATTTTTTACGTTCATTTATAATTTCATTTAGCATTTTAAACAAACCTTCAATTTTATCAGTATCCTCTTGAAGAATAACATCTCCAACTTGAGGTGCATTTTCAAAATTTTTTAATGATCCAGTTCCAAAATCTACAATATAAATGTTTAAATTTTCTGCTGAAACGTTGCTAATCAGTGAATACGTTATGGTTGATAGTAACGTGGTCTTACCAGATCCAGTAGCACCATATATTACAGCATTTCCATATTTAGATATAGGCATTGTCAAAATATTTTGACTTTGATTTGACGGATCATCAAATTCACCTATAATTGGATTTAAAGTTAATCCATCATTTTTATACTTATATTTTTTTATTAACTTTTCTATCAATATACTTGATGGTAATGGTTCCATCCACAAACTAATTGGTTTAATATTTTCTTCCTGTGCAATATCAGCTAAATGTTTAACTATTTCTGTAACTTGTTGTGATACTTTATCAGAAGTTTTTATTGTTAAATCAGGTTTAACTTCCATATCAACACTACCAACATCATTTATAAGCTTAATACTAAAATTATCATCTTCATTAACTGTTTCTTTCGGAATATAATCTGCACCAGACCAAGCTGATTGACCCATTGCAAACAATTCATTATAACCCACTTGAAAATAAAATCTACCAGTTTGAATTATATCAGCAGCATCAGGTCTCCTAATCATATCTTGACTATCTTGTTTGTCTTGAACTTTTAAACATACTCTAAATTTCGAGTTTGTCCATATTTGTTCGTCAACAACACCCGCTGGTTTTTGCGTTGCCAATATTAAGTGAACCCCAAGAGATCTACCAATTCTAGCAGTTGATATCAGTTCATCCATAAACTCCGGTTGTTGACTTTTTAATTCAGCAAATTCATCAGATATTATAAACAAATGTGGAATTGGTTCTGATACAATTCCTTGTTTTCTTAATCTTTGATATTTATAAATATCAATAGTACCTTCTCCAGAAGCTTTTCTTGCCTCATTGAAAAGTTTTTGTCTTCTTTGTAATTCCGATTTTATTGATATAATACATCTTTTTATTGATGAACCAGATAAATTAGTAATAGTACCCGATAAATGAGGTAATTTTTTGCCACTATCACCTATTTCAAATGCTCCGGTTAAACCTCCTCCTTTATAATCTATTAATACAAAAGATACGTCATTAGGATGGTAATTAACTGCTAGGGATAGAACAAACGAAATAATAAACTCTGATTTTCCAGAACCAGTTCCACCTGCGATTAATCCATGTGGACCATGTGCCTTCTCATGTAAATCTATATAAAATAGCTCTCCATTAGCATTAACCCCTACTGGTGCTTTAAGTGAGATAGTAGAATCATTTTCAGACCATCTGGATAAAACATTTAAATATTCTACTTTACCAACCTTATACATATCAAGAAATGATATTGAGTTAGGTAGCTCTCCAGATAATGTTGGCATCTTTAATTCAATATTATCTAATTTTTTAAATTCACTACTATAATCACCATATATGCCAACATTAGGCTTAAACTTTATCAATTTATTTTCATCTTTATTATATACACTTGCAACATCTTCTCGTATATCAAGTATACTTATGCATTCTCTAGGCAATAATGAATAATTACCAAATAAGGTTAACACTGATATTCCTATATATCTAGGAGAACTCACCACTTTTTTTATAAACTCTGTTTGATCATACATATATTTATCAGTAAATATTATTATATAATTTTCATTTAATTTTTTTTCTTTATTCTCTTTATCAAATATATTTGTTTCATCAAACATTTTACTAAAATAATCAGATATTTTTGATATATCAAAAATACTATTTGCAATGAATCTTATAAGCTTAAAATTATCCCAACAATGAGGAAGCCATCTTATATCTTTTAACTTTTTATAATCAACTTTATTTGTTATTAATACAACTTTAACTTCATCATAACCATGCATCGTACAAATTTCTAGCAATGCGTTTTGAATAAAATTAAACATTGCATCTCTATTACCAGTAACACCTGTTAACCAATTTTTTTCTAACGAATAATAAACAGGCGAATTTTTAATTAGTTTTTCTTGATGTTTTAATTCTTGTAATTTTTCAATCAGAATATCATCTTCGATAGAAAACTTTGCCTCGTCCGCATCAATTTCAACATCTGCTGGAACATCTCCAACTCCAGCAAAAAATGACAGATAATCATAATTACTCCTTGATTTAGACCATAAATCTGTTGTTTTTTTACTAATTATTTGATCTAATTGTTCAAACGAACGATATGATGCATTTAATGTCTTCCTTTGTTCTTCTATTTTTTTTTCGACTTCTATATCTTTTTTATTTAGATATTCTAAGTACTTTTTCTGTCTTTTTTCTTCATCTTTTTTTTGAGATTTTAAATTAAATTTTTTTGTTAATACTGGAAATAAAACAGATGACAAAATCATAGAACCACACATAATCAAGCTTGGAAATATGGTTAAAAAACTTCTTTGATTCTTATTCATTGCTAAAATTGATGTCGTAGATGTAGTAACCGATGACATAGCCATTATAACTGAAGGACCAATAGTTAAAATAATAGGCATATCTTTTTCTTTATTTATACCTGGTGGAGAATCAATTTTAATTTTAACAGGTTCAAATTTTTTTACATATCTTGGAGATCTTGTAAATGTAGTATTATTTTCAGTAACCGATAAAGCGTGACTAGAAATTTCATTACTTTGCCTTAATAAAATTTCATTTAATACCGTAGCATTATAACTCATCATATCATTTGGATTATTTACTGCTAAATACTCATCTCCAACAATAACTTTTAGTCCTAATATATATATAGTATCAGACGACTTTAATGTCATTAAATTATTAGCTTTTACATTATTTACATATACTACATCAAAAGAACTATCAACGTGTAACTCCCACTTTTCTTTTTTTATTAACGAGGCAACAGTTCCTTCAAACAATGGAGACGAATAACATATTATATTATCTTTTGAACTTCCAATAGTAATATTCACATTACTTGGTGCAACAAATTTAGTAAACATTTGTGTATTAGCACTAAATTCAGAGCAATATATATAACTTGGAACTTTTTCGTTAACAATTTCTAATCTATATAATGTTTGGGGAACTAGTTTAACAGTTTGTTCTTTAATACCACCTTTACTAAAAACAGAGGCCTTAGTATTACTTGAAATATTCCAGGACTTATCTATTGGTACAATACTTATTAGTTCACGTTTTTTATTTTCATAAGTATCATATAACCAATACTTACCTATTACTTTATCAGGTAATATTTGTTCATATATTTCATTTTGTTTAATCAACGTTACTATCATAATATGTTCCCCTTTTTATTTCTTCTTTTTAATCAATTTTAAAGCTATTTATATCTTCATAACTAGAAAGTTCATCTTGATAAAATTTATTATATTCATCTGTTTTTATTAACTCATCATTTTCTGCTTTATTAAATGCATCATATACTTCTTCTTTAGTAGAATAAGTATAATTGCCCTTTTGTATATCTTTAAGAATTTTCATTTGTTGCATATCAATACCATTTAACTTGTATTCAGAATTTGGTTTTATTTCAATAAAACCATCACCATTTATAACCTCTAATTTATCATCATCATTTAACCTATAAACAGCTAAATTAGTTGAATCTAGAAAATAAACATCATTTTTATCTATAACAACTGTTATAACATGATTTCCATAACTATCCGTAAAATAGCTGCCCAATCCAGATTCTTCGAAATTTCCAACATTTCTTTCGATATTTTTTGGCCTATCAATATTTGCATTTTCATTTGTTAATACGTTTGTAGTAAAAGAAATATAACCAAATTCTTTATATACGTTAGCAAGCAAATCTGCTATATGCCTACACACACCTTCTCCGTCAAATATATCTATTCCAGCATTGTATGGGATATCCATCAAATTTTCATTGCCATACTCAAAATCATGATTTTCTGAAAAATCACCACGCCATAACATCTCATTAAAAGTAGCAAAAATATCTAGTGGTTTATTACAATTCCTTTGCTCCATAAATTCTTTTATATCTTTTGTTATATTTGAATACCTGGTAACCTGATTATAATATGTTTCTTGAACTGCATTAATCCTCTCAGATCTATCATTTAAAATATGATTTATACTACTACCAATTTTAAATGCGGAAAAAATAGTAATTGTAACAATCACTCCTGAAATGATTTTTCTTTTTTTAGTACCCTTAGCTTTAGGTTTTTTAATTATAACACCTTGCACTTGAGATTTACATATTGAATAATTATTTGCTTTTTTGTTATTCATCGTATCCACCTTAATATTTTCAATAATAGCCTCATAATACATATGGGGCCACTATTGAAAATATCAAATTGATATTTTCATTTACTACTAATAGTCATAATTGCTTAGCATGCTATTTAATTCTTGAGAATCTTGAGTATCCTGAGTTTCAATAGCGTTTTTAACACCATTATTAATATAGTCTTTTAATTTATCAAAGCCTAAAATAACTTGAGCAGCTTCTTTACTAGCTTTAGCAATTGATGCAGATAATTTTATTTTAGTTGATCCATCAATCAAACTATTATTTAATAAATCACCAAAATTATGATTAAAAGTAGCCCATGCTTTAGAAATAGTAGTTGCTTCTGCAATTAATTTTGCTTTATAGGCATTTAAATCATTTAAATTAATTGAAGTTTTTCCTGTTGCCATTTATATTTTCCTCCTTTATTATTATATTCTTAATAGTTATTATCTCAAACGAGAACTAATTGCGCTTAAGCCATCTTTTAGATTAGATGCTTTAGATCTTGCTTCTTCAGCAGCTTTTTGACGTTCTGCCATTTTCTTTAAAGTTGCAGCAACATCTTTCATAAATCTAGCTTCTTTTTCAAGTGCTGGTAATATTGTACCTTGCATTGCTTCTTTAAAGGCAGTAGCATCAGCACCTTCCCACGTTGATAAACCATTCAAAGCGTTTTTTAAAGAATTATAACTGCTTTCTAATTGGCCACCAGCTTGAGTCATCTTTCCGCAATTATTTATGACCTCATTATAATGCCATTTAATTACTTGTGTTGTCATCCTATATCCTCCTTATAAAATTTATATCAATATTAGTTTTGAACCATTCTGTATACCAGATTGTTCAACACTAAAATTAATATTCAACATTTTTCCAGTTTGAAATTCACAAAGAATCATTTTCTTTTTTAAATCTCCAACTATTAAATTATTCTTATATTTACTATTAAACATGTTCAATAGTAAATCAATTAGCTTTGATATTTTTATGTTTCTTGGTATATAAATATCAAAACTACTACTAACAATAGGATAATAAATTTCAACTAAATATTCATTCGTCATATATAAGCCTCCCTGTTATTACCTAATATTTAGTAATGAGTGTGACATAAAGCACACTCCAATAAATATAAATTACTGCAACAATAAAAGATACACCTCTTTATCTTTTACTATATTATAATATCATTAAAACTCTATATCAGTCAAGTTTTTTGGAGAAATATGGAAAAATATGTCAGTTTTTGTCAAACAAAAACCAAAAAAATAATTTTTATATTATTTTTTGCTTAATTTTATATCATTTTTACTTTATGTTTTGTTATTTGATATTTATTATAAGTTTAACGGCATCACTATAAAATAATTATATAAAAAGAAACCTTTTTATAGGTTTCTTTAGTACCATAGCCTTGATACATCAACGTTAGCTGATAAAGGTTGTGGATATGGCATTTCCATTTTTATAATAGTTGGAAGTCTAAATGCCGAACCAAAGGCAACACAAGTACCTGGTTGTAAAGCTTTCATTTTTTCAATTATTTCATCCGTTATATATGGAACCATTTGCTTTATAAATGAAACATCATGTGGGTGCTGCATTTTAAAGATTAAAAAGTTAGAACACTGTGATAATGCTGTTTCAGATAATTCCGATGGTCTTTGTGAAATTAATCCTAAAATAACACCATATTTTCTTCCTTCTTTAGCAATTCTATCAAATATATTGTATCCTAAAATCTTTATATCAGAATCTTGTTGTACGTACCTATGAGCCTCTTCTAGTATTAGGTGTACTGGAAATGATCCTCTTTGCTGTAATTTAGATGTAAAGTCAAATAATAGCTTAGAATATATTTTACATATTGTTTTAGCAAGTCTATCATCTAGATAACTGATATTAATATTAATTATTTGTGCTCTTGCTCCATTAGAAGTAGTTATTAAACTCTTTATAAAATTAGTTTTATCAATGTATCTATCTACTTTAAAATACTCAGCATACTCCCCTTTTATAAGTGAATCTAATCTTACTTTTAAAACGTTAGCTTTATCGTATATTTTATCACTTTTTAATATACCCTCAGATATAAGTGCAAAATCAAATGCCTCTTTTAAATTATCTAAAGTAAACGGAATAGTTCCATCAGGTAACTCTAGTTTCAAATCATTATTTATGTATTTTTTAATAAACTCTGAAACTAGCTGTATTTCGCCTATTTTTCCTTCTTTATCTATTATTAAGCATTGTCTTAAGCTTCTGGTATAACCAGGTTGTACTATTGGTGTTTCAAGATTTAAATCCGGTGTGTTAAAAGATGTTAAAATAGCAAATATCTGATCATGTATTTGTGAAGCTGCTCCACCACTATATAGAACCTCTAAAATAGCCTTTGCTATTATGTCATTTTTATATACTCTAGTTTCTGATTCATCACCAGAAAAAACGGTAACTAATCTTAAAGCTTTTTCAATTATAGGTAGTTGAGTTGGATCATCAACGTCTAGCAAAAGTGCAAAATCATCTATATCTAAAAGCCATAATGGTATTTTTATAAGATTATTTTTATCAGATCTTACGTTAGTTGAATATTTCTTAAAAAATATTTGACTATTTGCAACAGATAGTGCATTTTCATATTCACCATAAGCATCAAATATGAATATGCAAGCATTTCTTGGCGTTTGACTTTGATTAAAGAATATATTTTGGAAAAGTCGTGCAACTCCGCAAGATTTTCCAGAACCAGTATTACCAAATATTGCAAAATGGTTACTAAAGAACGTATTTGTTGGAACATATGCAGGGGTATTGTTATAAAGAGGCATATTACCAATCAAAACTTTTTTCAAAAAATTATCTTTATCATCAACAACAATAAGTTTCATCTCTTCTTGTGTTGCAACAAAACAAACGTTACCTATCGCCGGTTTAGTAAGTACTCCAGGAACAAAACGTTCATTTTGAATTTCTCCAATTAGTTTTACTTGTGCTATTTGTCTATTTAAATTTGTAATAAGACCAACTATTTGAGCTTTCGAATCATTTCTGAAAATAACATGGTGATCTATTAAATTACTTTCGAAGGCTAAATTACTGGTTATATCAATGGTTATTATATCCGCACCAACATCTTTAACCCTACCTATTTCATTTGGTAAAGCATCAATTGTTTTAGCTTCTTCGTTTACATTTTTTGAATTTTCTTCTTGAGCTCCATTATAGGTATTCATATTAGCATTTGTTTGTGCTTGGTCATTTTCATTATACTGTTCTTGATTAATTAAAGTATTATCTTGCGTTTTATAAGCATCTTCCATAATACTTTCATCTTCACTAAAAACCTCAGTTTCTTCTAGTTCTTCTAAGCTTTCAATGTCTTTATTTTCCATTTTTATCGCCCCTTTTAATATACTTTTCTACTATATTATAACATTTGTTTTAAAAAAATGAAATATTTATTTAATCAACATTGACATTTAATTTTAAGATAAGTAATATAATATCTGAAAAGGAGGGTTTTATTATGGCAATTATTGAATTTAAAAACGTTTGTAAAGATTATGAAAGTAATGGTGAAAAAGAAAAAAAATTAAAGAAAATAAACTTTAAAATTGAAAATGAAAATTTAGTAATGATTAAAGGCACCAAAAATAATGGTGCAACAACAATATTAAATATTTTAGGTGGTATTGAAAAAATAAATAGTGGTAATGTTTTAATAGATGGTAAATCAATTAAATCATTAAGTAAAAAAGATTTAATAAATTATAAAAGAAAAGACGTTGCTTTTATTTTTGAAAAAGATAACTTAATAAAAAATCTAACAGTTATAGAAAACATTGAAATTTGCTTATATAATAAGAAAAATAATGAAGAATTAGAAAAAATATTAAAAAAAGTGAATTTATTTAAGAAAAAGGATAATTACCCCTTAAGCCTATCAAAAACAGAAGAATTAAAAGTTGCCATAGCAAGATCTCTTTTAAAAAAGCCTAAATTAATTTTATGTGATAAATTAGATGAAATACTTAATTTTAAATCTATTAAACAAATACTAAGTTTACTTAAATTGATATCTAAAGAAGAAAAAATAACAATTATAATTGTAACTTCTAATGATGATGTTTTACCTATTGCAAATAAAGTTATAACCATAAATGACGGTGTTATTGATGATATTAAAATTAATAATAAACCTAAATCAGTAGGTGATCTTAAATGTTAAGGAAAAAAAACATATTAAAAGATGCTTTAAGAAATATATATTTTAACAAAAAAAGATTCATATTATTAGTAACTATAATATCTTTATTAACATCAGTTTTAATAAGTATTAACTCATTTACTCAAAGTATCAAAAAAAATATTAATAACTTTTATTATGAAAATAACTTAATGGATATTAAAATTTCATCAAGTGTAGGATTTTTATCAAGTGATTATGATATTTTAAAACAAATTACCAATACTAAAGGAATAATGATGAATAAATCCTTAGATACAAAAGCTAAGGTAAATGATAAAGATTTTTCAATTAAAGTTATAAGTATAAGTGAAAACAGAAGCAAAAAAAATAATGATTATATAAATAGATTAAAACTAACTAATGGTAAGTACCCTATTACTATTAATGAAGGCTTAGTACAAGAAGATTTTTTTAAAAAAAATAATTTAAAATTAGGTGATTTAATAACTTTAGAACCTGATAATCAAAATATATTAAAAGCAAAAAAAATAAAAATTACTGGAACAGTTAAAAGTACTTATTATTCTTCTAGCAATGAAAAAAGTTGCTATATATATATTTTAAAAAGAAATTTTAACTATGATTATTATAATGATATTTATATAACAATAAATAAAGATAATAATAAAAATATATATTCTTCAAATTATGAAAATCTTCTTTTTGAATATAAGAAAAATATAAACTCAACTTTAACACCAATAATAAGCGAGCGATTTAATGAAAAAAATAAAAATATTAAAAATGAAATCGATTTATTAAAAGAACAATTAGATAATTATTATACTTTAGAGTACCCTTTTGAATCTTTAAATGATTTAATAAATAAAACAACAAATGATTTAGAAGTACTAAACAAAGATTTAATAAATTTAAAAAAGAACAAAATATCAATACAAACTGGATATAATGTTTTAAGTTTTTATAATTCAAAATATGAAATAAGCATAATTAAAAAAATATCTAATATATTTAGTATTTGCCTTTTACCTGTTTTATTTTTAATATTTTATACCATAGCAAAAAAACTTGTTAATGAAGAAAAAAATCAAATAAATACTTTATACAAAATAGGCTTTAGTTTTAAAGAAATATCTTTTAAATACGTATTTTATAATTTTGTAATAAGCATATTAGGAAGTTTAATTGGAAGTTTAATATTTGGTAAGTTATTATTAACTTTAATTTTATTTAGTTATAATTCATTTTATAAAGTACCATCGCTTACTAATAATATTAATTTCAATTATGTAATATTTATTTGTTTAATATGTATTTTATTATCTATTATAGCAACTTTATTAGCTTTATTATTTAGTAAAAAAACAAAGATAAATAAAAAAAATATATCTACTAAATTTAATAAGCTATATAATAATTTAAGCATTAATACAAAAATAGCATTTAAAAATGCTTTTGAATCAAAAAAAAGATTAATACTAAAGATCTTATTAATAGCTTTTATAAGTTTTAATATCATAACTTTATTTAGTTTAAAAGACTCAATTAATAATTCTTTAAATAAACAGTTTAAAAAAATATTTAAATATGATTTAGTTATAACAACAAATAATTTAGATAATGAAAATATAGATAATTTATTAAATAAAAATGAAAAAATAAAACAGATATATAAAACGTATAAAACTACTTTAAAAATTAAAAACATTAATACTGATATATCCTTAATTGTTATAGATAATAAAAACTTAGATAATTTTATTTCATTACAAGATAATAATAAAACTCTAATCATAAATAATAATGGTGTAATAATATCAGAAAATTTATCTAAATTATTAAATAAAAAGGTAAATGATGATATTAAAATAACTTTTGATAATAATATTAAAAAGAATTTAAAGATAAGTGCAATAACTAAAAATTACATAAATAATTACGTATATATATCACGCTCTTTATATGAAAAATTAAATAATAATAAAGTAACATATAACTGTGTTTTAATAAAATTAAAAAATAGTAGTGATAAAAATATAATAAAAAAGCAATTAGCTAATACAAGTCAAATAAAAACCATTGATACTAAAGATGATATAATAATGAATTATAAACAAAAAGTATCACCAATAAATTTATTTTTTACGTTATTTATAATTTTAGAATTTATATTATTATTTATAGTTTTATATTGTATTAATTTAATAAATTTAATTAAAAAAGAAAAAGAACTAAAAATAATTAATATTAATGAAATAAGTGATAAACAAATAATTAAATGTATTAATAAAGAAAATTTTATATTTAATTTAACTGGCTTTGTAATTGGTATTTTATTTTATAATATTTTAGCTAATAAAATAAGCATAATACCTTTTATCTTTGATATGAACTTTAGTTTATTAAGTTTTGTATTAATATTTATAATAATTAACATAATTCAATTTATTGCAATTTGTATCACCTACTATAATTTTAAAAATACTATTATAAATTGTAAATAAATATGTAAAGATTTTAAAAAAAGATATAATTGTTGCAATTGCAGCATTAATATCTTTTTTACTTTATGTATAATTATATAGACTAAGTAAGTGTTGGAGGTATAAAAATGAATAATGCATGGAAAGATTTTAAAGGAGAAGAATGGAAAAATAAAATAAACGTTAAACAATTTATTTTAGATAATTATACTGAATATACTGGTGATGAAAGCTTTTTATCCCCTATAACAAAAAAAACAAAAAGATTAAATGATAAATATATGAAAATGTCTAAAATTGAAATAAAAAAAGGTATTTATGATGTTGATACTAAAACAGTTTCCGGTATTAATGCATATGAGCCTGGGTACTTAATAAAAGAAGATGAGGTAATTGTTGGTTTTCAAACTGATAAACCTTTAAAAAGAATTGTTAATCCATTTGGTGGAATGAGAATGGTAAAACAAGCCCTTGATGCTTATGGATATAAATTAGATAAATCGGTTGAAGAAAAATTTAAATATAGAAAAACTCATAATGATGGAGTATTTTGTGTATATACAACTGATATAAAAAAAGCAAGACATGCCGGACTTTTAACCGGATTACCTGATGCTTATGGAAGAGGAAGAATCATAGGGGATTACAGAAGAATTGCGTTATATGGAATAGATAGATTAAAAGAGGAAAAGCAAAAAGATTTTATTAACTTAGAAAATGAAAAACTAACCGAAAGTAAAATAAGGTTAAGAGAAGAAGTATCAGAACAAATAATAGCATTAGAAGAAATTAAACAAATGGCTTTAAAATATGGTTTTGATATATCTAAACCAGCTTGTAATGCTAAAGAAGCGACCCAGTGGTTATATTTTGGTTATTTGGCCGCAATAAAAGAAAATAATGGCGCTGCAATGAGTTTAGGTAGAACATCTACTTTCTTAGATATTTATTTTGAAAGGGATTTAAAAAATGGTACTTTAACGGAAAGTAAGGCTCAAGAAATAATTGATCAATTTATAATGAAACTTAGAATGGCAAGACATTTAAGGACTCCAGATTATAACGAACTTTTTGCAGGAGACCCTACTTGGGTTACCGAATCAATTGCTGGTATGAATGAAAACGGAAAATCATTAGTAACAAAAAATTCATTTAGATACTTACATACTTTGTATAATCTAGGTTCATCTCCAGAACCTAACTTAACTATTTTATGGAGTGAAGACTTACCAGAAAATTTTAAAAAATATTGTGCGAAAGTATCAATAGATACTGATGCAATTCAATATGAATCAGATGAATTAATGAGACCAATACACGGGTGCGATTATGCTATTGCGTGTTGCGTTTCTGCTATGAGTATTGGTAAGCAAATGCAATTTTTTGGAGCTAGGTGTAACCTTGCTAAAACTCTACTTTATGCAATAAATGGCGGGTATGATGAGGTACAAAAAGAATTAGTAATTTCTGGTTTAGATAAAATTAATGATGAATATTTAGACTACAAAACCGTTAGAAAAGCATATTCTAATGCAATGAAAATTGTAGCTAAAACATATACCGATGCTATGAATATAATTCATTATATGCATGATAAATACGCGTATGAAAAAGGTCAAATGGCACTTCATGATACAAAAGTTAATAGATTAATGGCGTTTGGAGTCGCAGGCTTTTCAGTAGCTGTTGATTCACTATCAGCAATAAAATACGCAAAAGTAAAACCAATTAGAGATGAAAATGGCATCGCAATAGATTTTGAAATTGAAGGAGATTTTCCAAAATATGGAAACGATGATGATAAAGTTGATATTTTAGGAAAAGAACTATTAGAAGAATTTTATAAAGATCTTTGTGAGTATAAATTATATAAGGGTGCTAAACACACATTATCAGTACTTACCATAACATCAAACGTTATGTATGGTAAAAAAACAGGTGCAACTCCAGACGGAAGAAAAGCTGGTGCGGCTTTTGCTCCTGGAGCTAATCCGATGCATGGTAGAGATTGTAGTGGAGCTTTAGCATCACTTAACTCAGTTGCTAAAATGCCTTATACCAATTGTTGTGAAGACGGAATATCAAACACCTTTTCTATTGTTCCTAATGCTTTAGGACATGATAAAAATGATCAAATACAAAACTTAGTAAACGTTCTTGATGGTTACTTTAAAAAAGGAGCCCATCACTTAAATGTTAACGTACTTAATCGAGAAAAATTAATTGATGCTATGAATAATCCTGGTAAATACCCTACCCTTACAATTAGAGTTTCTGGTTATGCGGTTTTATTTGATAAGTTATCTAAAGCACACCAACAAGAAGTAATTGATAGAACTTTCCATGAAAAATTAGGATGTTAAAAAAGAACATAGAAAAATCTATGTTTTTTTATACTTAAATATTTCATAACAAACAAATTATTCTTTTTACAAATAATATCAATGGTATGTTTTTCTTGGCATACTTTTTTAAGTTCAATTACAACATAACATTTATAAACGATTGTTATAATAATAAATCTATTACTATACCTTTGTTTTAGTTAGTTATTATATAAGCTATTTTTAAAAATTTTGTTGGATATTGTAATTATTTAATATATAATAAAAATGGTGATATAAATGATAGGAAAAGTAAATAGTATTGAAACAATGGGTCTAGTGGACGGTCCTGGAATAAGGTTTGTTATATTCATGCAAGGTTGCCCGTTAAGATGTAAGTACTGTCATAATCCTGAAACTTGGCAAATAAATGGTAAAGCAGATGAATATACACCAGAAGCTCTTATAAAAAAAATATTAAATTATAAACCATACTTTAAACATAATGGTGGTGTTACCTTTTCTGGTGGTGAACCATTAATGCAAAAAGAATTTTTGCTTGAATGTTTAAAGCTATGTAAAAAAGAAAATATTAATACTTGTTTAGATACCGCTGGAAGTATTTTAAATTGTAAAGAAATACTTAAATACACGGACTTAGTTATATTTGATATTAAGGGAACTAATAAACAAAATTACAAAGAAATGACAAAGTTTGACATTGATAATTCGATAGAGTTTTTAAAATTATGTCAAGAAATGGATAAAAGATTATGGATAAGAGCCGTTATTGTTCCAGGTATAAATGATACTAAAGAATACATAAATGAACTTATACGTTTTATTAAACCACTTAAAAACGTAGAAAAAGTAGAACTTTTACCCTATCATACTTTGGGCGTCCATAAATATGATGATTTAAAAATAAATTATAAACTTAAAGGGGTTTTAGACATGGATAAAGATAAGTGTAAAAAATTAGAAGAAATTTTAAAAGAAGGTTTAAAAAGTTAAACCTTCTTTTAAATATTCAACTATGTTAATTAAATTTAAAGCATTAGAACCTTTAATTAATAATACCGTATCTTTATCAACTTTTTCTTTTATATAATCCCTAGCTTTTAATTCATTTTTAAAATGTTTAACACATTTTCTTTTTAATCCATTTTTAATTGCTTGTTTATTAATATATTTAGAGTATTTACCAATAGTTATTAATTGGTCTATAAAATCACTATTTAGGAGCTTACCTATTTTTCTATGAGTATCTTTAGTTTCTTTTCCAAGCTCTAATACATCACCTAAAACAACTATTTTCTTACCATCAAAATTTTTAATATATTGTAAAGCTAGTTTAATAGAATAATAACTAGCATTATAAGTATCATCAATTATCGTTACGTTATTATTTAATTTTACAATCTCAAGTCTATGTCTTTCACCTATATTATTATTTATACCTTCTTTTATCATACCTCTTGATACCCCAAGTAATTTACTTACTAAATAGGTAGCTAACGCATTATAAATTAATGTTTTATTACCATCAATTAAAAATCCATCTATATCATCTATTGAAAAACTTGTTTTTATTTCTTCTTTAATATTATGAGGCATAACATTACTTTTGTTTTCAATACCATACGTTAATACTTTTATGTTATCTTTTACATTATCTACTAACCTTAACATGTCATTATCATTATTTATAATAAGATGTCCACAATTCATACCATCTAATATTTCTAATTTAGCTTTTAAAATATTTTCTCTAGATCCTAAGTTTCCTATATGAGAATCATAAACATTAGTAATAACCGCAATATCTGGTCTTGCAATCATCGATAAATTATGCATTTCTCCTTTTTTACTCATGCCCATTTCTAAAACCATAACATCTTCGTCTTTTAACCTTAAAATAGTAAGAGGAAGTCCTATTTGACTGTTTTCATTTCCTGTTGTTTTTAAAACCTTGTAATTTTTTTCAAGCACATTAGATAACATTTGCTTAGTACTTGTTTTACCAACACTACCTGTTATACCTATTACAATTCCTTTAAATAATTTTCTTTTAAATGCTGCTAAGGCTTGCAATGTTGATACCACATCATTAGAAACTAAAACGGTTTTATCTTCATATCCAGTTAAATCTAAATTATAAATTTTTGATATAATACATATTTTTGCACCATTATCAAAAGCCTCTTTATAAAATAAAGAACCATCATTTTTGCTACCTTTTATACCAAAAAAAGTACCATTTTTAGTCTTTTGTTTACTATTTATAACGCACTCATTTATTACCTCATCTTCTTTTCCAATCAATAATTTACAATTACAATGCTTTATTAAATCATTGACAGTTATTTTTTGCATTTTATCACCTATTTTAAACTATGATAATAAAAAAAATAAATGATAATTACTTACCACTTATCATCTTTTCATCGTTGTTAATAGATTTTAACTGACTCATTACATTATAAACAATATCATATGCATGATTTTCTAATTCATTTATATTAACCGCTAAAGTAAATATGCTAGCACCCATAGCTTTTAATTTATCTTTTATAGCATCATCAATAAAGCATCCTTCAAAAATTATTACGGTAACTTTATTCTTAGTTTTTGTAAGTTTTGATACCTGTTTTATTAATTTATTACCTATTTCTTTATATTTTATAATATCACTATCCATATCAAGATAAAAAACATTATCACATTCTTTTTTATATATAGAATTATAATTTTTTACGTTATCAATTATTTGTGGTGTTGCTTTTACCTCACATAAATTAATATCCCCTTCATGGTTAGTAAATGCTATATCTGCTTTAGTAATAATTTTTTTCCCTTCTTTAATTTCATACTCATTTTCAACATCATAACCTAATTTTTTATAATAATAGCTAGCAAGATAATTACCATAAATACCAAGTAAACTCTTCGCAACTACGTCAACGTTCTTAGATAATTCATCAACATTATTAACACATAATATTTTTTCATAAAAAATGTTTGGTAAATCAACGTCCATTTTATTTGCAATCTTAATTATTTCATCATTAATATCATTTTCTTTTAAAGTTTTTAAAATGAAATCATAAATATTATTATCAATATATTTTTTCATTATATCACTATCCCTTAATTATATTTTAACATATTATAATTTTACAGGTCTTATTTTTTAGCATTATTTGTCATTAATTTACAAAGTAATAATTGTATATATAATAAAGTTTAAATAATCTTTACTTCTTTAATTTACTATTTTACATTATACATGATATAATATTATGCATATGAGGTGGTTTTACATATGGTAGAAAGTTTAGTACAAACTTTTTTAGGTTTATTTGACGGATTAAAAAACTTTGCTTATGGAAAAGAATTAATTGTTTTTATTATTTCTTTAATGCCTATTTTAGAACTAAGAGGCGGGTTAATTGCGGCAGCCTTATTAGGATTAAAAATTGTTCCAGCATTTATTATTTGTTTAATAGGTAATTTATTACCCTTACCTTTTATACTATGGTTTATAACCCCTATTTTTAATTATCTTAAAAAAACAAAGCATTTAAATAAATTAGTAACAAAATTAGAAAATAAAGCTCTATCAAAAAAAGAAAAAATAGAAAAAGCTGAATTTTGGGGATTATTGTTATTCGTTGGAATACCTCTTCCAGGAACAGGTGGATGGACCGGGTGCTTAATAGCATCATTAATAAACATGGATAAGAAAAAAGCAATGCTTGCTGCAACTTGTGGGGTTTTACTTGCAGGATTAATTGTTAGTTCAGTATCTTTCGGATTACTTAAGGGAATTATCGGATAAGGAAGTGTTAACCTGAAAACAAAAAGATAAATTTATTTTGAAAAAACACTAAAAAAGGGTAGACTTCCCCTTACCCCAAGTTAA
>CANQZW010000019.1 GCA_947628435.1 uncultured Bacilli bacterium
GCTTTCTTTTTCATTTTTTAACACCTCTCATTTAAAATTTATGTTTAAACATTTTTATAATGTTTCAAACAAATAAATCGTTTCTTTAAAAATAATAGTTTTTTCATAACCTTTAATAAGGTGGAGTATTTATAAACTCATCCATATAACTTATACCAAATTTTTCTAATTGTTTAACTGCATTACTACATTGTTTTTCTTGTGTAGAATCACTAATATAGCCAGGAACTGCCCAACCATTAACACATGTATCAACACCTACATTACAAACACAATATTTTTTTACATTTGCCTCTGCTTGTGCTTGTGTTAAAGTATTAGAGTCATTACTTGTATTATTGGAAGAACTATTATTACTACTAGATGTTGTTGTCTTTTTATTTACCTTTAAAGTAAACTCTTCTTCAGTTTTATTATTACTACTATCTATTGCAATATATTTTAAAGTATATGTTCCCTCTTTGTTAAAGTCATATTCGCCCTCAATAGTGGCTTTTATTTCTTCTTTTGAATTATCGCTTACTTTTACATCTTTTAATAAATCAATTTTTGTTCCTACATTTGTACTTAATTCTTTTTTGTATTCAATAGTAGGGGCTTGTGTATCTACTATTTTAATAGTAAATGTTTTTTCTTCTTCTTTATCATCTACAAGATATTTTATAGTTATTTCTTTATTTCCAAGAGTAGAAGTATCTATTGTTTCGTCCTCACTAACAATTTTTACTTTGTTATCTTCACTAACAAGACTTAATAAATTTACTTCGCTATTGATTTCAAATTCTAAATTGTCATTTAAAATAATAGTTTCCTTTTGTTTTTCTTCTTGCTTTGTCTTACTATCATTATTGTTATTTAAAAGAATAGCACCTGTTGTTACGCCACCTACGGCAACAACACCTACTACAATACCGATTATAACTTTTTTGCTTAATTCTAGTCCTAAAAATTTCATATAATCAACTCCTCACACTTTATTTTATGACTAAACATTTTTATAATGTTTCTAATAAATAAAAAGGAACACATGATACTGCCGTGTTCCGAAACTGCTTAATGTTGGCTTAACTGCATACTGCCACCAACATTTACTACAATGTCGGATTTTAGACACTTCATTACCGACAATATAATTGTATCATAATCTTTTTATAATTGTCAATGCTCTTTTGATTATATTTTAGATTATATGTTATAATCTATATTTAATTCTTGATATGAGTATATGAATAAAATAAGAAATAAATTACAATATTATATGTAGAAAGGGCGATAATATGAAAGAATTTGAACCATACAAAAAACCAACAACAAGTGAAAAAATAGTAGCAACAATTCGTGTAGATATTGAAATGCTAGAAGAAATTGATAATCTTGCTACTAAAATTGATGTTAGTAGAAATGAACTAATAAATCAATGTATAAGATATGCCCTAGATAATCTTAAAAATAAAGAATTCAAAGGCAAAAAGGAAAACGATTAGTCCATAATCGCTTTTTTTAATTTAAATATTTTTCAATTTCATTTAAAACTTTTTCTTTAGTATAATAGCGTTGCATTGTATAGTTACATTTTTCTACTAATCTTTTAACAATTCTATACCAATAGTTATTATCATTATTTCGAAGTTGTATATAGTCATAGTTATCAATATTATCGTACATATCTATATTCCACAACGGAAGAAAATCTACAGGAATACAAAGTGGTCCCCATATTGATACATATATTTCATTTTTTGTAACCTTTATCGTTGCATCGTCATAAAAATCTATTTCTATTAAATCTTTTTCTTTTAATGACTTTTGCAATTCCCAAATATCTATATTATCTATATCACATCTTTTAAGATATTCATTGTTAAATTTTTGTTGCCATTTTTCTTTTTCTTTCAATTCATATTCGTTATATTCGTCTATACTATTAAAGCCACGCTCTTTTAACCAACTATTAACGATTTCTTTATAATCTTCCATACAACCCTCCAATTAAGTACATCTTAATTATAACATATTCTATCAATAAAAAAACGACATTTTATCGTTTCTTTAACTTTATCATATCAAGGCTCTTTATTAAAAACTTTTTTTAAAGTAGTAAATTAGTAGTAAAATAATTTTAATTTTTTAAATGTGTGCCTTAAAATAAAGGCTTTTGATTAAAAATTACTTTTTTCAAACAAAAAAAGCATGTTAATGCTTTTTATTATATCATTTATTTAATATATAACTTTTCTTTATGAATGACTTTATTCCCTAACTTTATTATAGCTTCTCCTACTTTTTCGTCTTTTTTATATTTTTCTTTTTCTTTTATTTTATAGTCAATATTTATCAATTCTTTTTCAGAGTTTGTAATTGGATAATAATAATCATCTAACGCGTATATTTTTTTATTTGGTAAATTCATGTTATCTTTGTCAAAAACTTTTTGCATACTATAATTATTAAATCCATACTCATATAACTCTTTATGATTTTTAAAATCATTACCATCATTTAACGTTACAACAATTAGATTTAAATTATCTTTACTTGCAGATGTAACAAGCGTTCGATGTGCCTTTTTAGTATAACCTGTTTTTCCACCAGTGGTATATTTATAAGAATATAAAAGCTTATTCTTATTAGACCATACGTACGTTTTATTATCTGTTTTAACCGTATGTTTTTTACATCCGGTTATTTTTCTAAATAAAGGATCAGAATTTGCATATCGCATTAAAAGTGCCATATCATATGCGGTAGAATAATTTTTAGTTTTTTCATCTAAGCCATGAGGATTTAAAAAAGTAGTGTTTTTCATTCCTATTTTTTTTGCCTTTTCATTCATTTTTTTAATAAATTTTTCTTCACCACCTAAATAATCCGCGATCATTAAAGCAGCATCATTACCACTTTGCATCATAAGCCCATAAACCATGTCTTTGAGTTTCATTTTTTCTCCAATTGATAAATATATGTTAGAACCATAACTTTCCAAAACTTTATCAGTTACCTTAACTGTTTTATTCATTTTACCTGATTCTATTGCGATTATTGCTGTCATTATTTTAGTTGTTGATGCTATAAGCATTTTTTTACTCATATTTTTTGATACTAATACTCTTTTAGTATCCTCTTCCATTAAAATGGCTGCCTGTCCTAAATTATAAGCATTTATCTTAATAGGAATAATTAAAAGTAAAAAAGCTATTATAAAGAGTTTTTTCATCATTATCACCTAAATCATTGTATGAAAAAAAGGCCTTAAATATTAAAGCCTTTACTACTTAGATAATAACTCACAAACTAAGTTACTTAACTCTGTTGGGTTAGTAACTGCAAGACCTTCTATTAACCTTGCTTCATTATATAGAATCTTTGTGTATTTTTTTAAAGTTTCTTTATCATTTTCATACAAATATTTTAACTTTTTAGCTATATCATGACTCTCATTTATTTCAAGAACTAACTTAGCATCAATATGCTCATCAGTTGGCATAGCATTAATTACTTTTTGCATCTCAACCGTAATATTTCCTTCACTTGTTAAACAAATTGGATGTTTTTTAAGTTTGTTAGTATATCTTATGTTTGAAACCTCATCACCTAATTGTTTTTTCATAAAATCAAACATTTCCTTAGAAGATTCATTTTTTTGCTTTAATGAATTTTTTTCCTCTTCACTTGATAAGTCAAAATCATTAGAAGATACGTTAACAAACTTTTTATCATCATATTTATCTAACATTTTAAGAACGAATTCATCAACATAATCAGTTAAATATAATATTTCTTTGCCCTTATCTTTTAAAGCCTCAACTTGAGGTAACATATCAATTTTATCAATTGTTTCACCACAAGCATAATAAATAGTATCATCATCTTTATTCATGTTATTTACATACTGTTTTAATGTGACATTTTTCTTTTGCTTAGATGAATAAAAAATTATTAAATCTTTTAAATCATCTTTCTTAGCACCATAATTATCATAAACACCATATTTTATATTAACACCAAACGTTTTAAAAAACTCTTCATATTTTAAAGTGTCATTTTCTAGCATATCTTTTAGTTCTTTTAGTATCTTTTTTTCAATGTTTTTAGCGATTACTTTTAATTGTTTAGTCTGCTGTAACATCTCCCTTGATATGTTTAAAGATAAGTCTGGTGAGTCAACAACACCTTTTACAAAATTTAAATAATCCGGAAGCAAATCCTCACATTTTTCCATAATTAAAACACCATTTGAATATAACTCTAAACCTTTTTTATATTCCTTAGTATAAAAATCATAAGGAGGATTTGAAGGAATAAACATCAAAGCATCATAACTTACTAATCCTTCTGCACTCGTATGAATTACTTTTAATGGCTTTGTATAATCAAAGAATTTTTCTTGATAAAAATTGTTATACTCATCATCTTTTATTTTCTTTTTATTTTTCTTCCATAAAGGGATCATACTATTTATAGGATCAGTTTTTTTCTTTTTCTTTGTTTGTTCATCAATACAATTCATTTTAATTGGATAAGCTACATAATCAGAATATTTTTTTATTAAACTTTGTACTTTAAATTCCTCTAGGAATTCATCATAATTCTCATCTTTATTATTTTCTTTAATATGTAAAATTATTTTAGTACCGTTACTTTCTTTATCACAAGGTGTTACCTCATATCCATCAATACCTTTTGATACCCACTTATAGCCTTGTTTTTCTTCTTGTCTTTTACTTTCAACAATAATTTTATCTGCTACCATAAAACTAGAATAAAAACCAACACCAAATTGTCCTATTATGTTAATATTATCCTTTTTTTCTAAAGCCTGTTTAAAAGCTAAAGAACCACTTTTAGCAATCGTTCCTAAATTATCTGAAAGCTCTTGTTCATTCATTCCAATACCATTATCTTCTATGGTAAGTAATCTTTTTTCTTTATCAATATCAATTTTAATTTCAAGCTTACTTTTATCAACTTTAAGTTTTTTATTAGTTAAAGACTCATAATATAGCTTATCTATTGCATCATTAGCATTTGAAATAAGTTCCCTTAAAAATATTTCTTTGTTAGTATAAATAGAGTTAATCATTAAATCTAATAATTTTTTTGATTCTGCTTTAAATTGTCTTTTAGACATATTATCATCTCCTTAAGTATGATTATAATACTAATAATTAGCAAAGTCAATATGTGAGTGCTAAGCATTAATAAAAAAATTAAGAGATATTATTTTCTCTTAATTTTAATATAATCCATGTAATTTTGAGATATCATCGCTTGATAATTGATTTACTTTCCACATACCATTATCTTTACTCAAAGATAATTCAATAGTATGAGTTGTAGTATCAGTTACTTCTTGCATTTTTTCTATTTTGTAATTCATGTATTTTTCTTCTGAGAATTTTCCTTCATCATCATTAAACTTCTCAGGATTAGACTTTAATTCTTCCTCGGCCTTTAAAACCGCACTTCTATAATTAAGCACAGTTAATTCAACCGTTGCAGTTGCTTGATCGTTTTCTTCTTTTACATCTTTTATTACGTATGCAAATTGATCATATTGTTTTTCCATTAAGTCTTGATATGTTTTTTTAGCATCATCATTTAAGCCTTCATTTTCAATTGTATCTACTAATTGAGTAATTATATCATCATCTTTAGCTCGATATTTTTCAAAAAATGTATCAACAGCTTCCTCTGGTTTGTTATCATTTAAACTACAACTACATCCTGTAAAAAGTAAAATTGCACATAAAACAACCAAAATTTTTTTCATAATTTTTCCTCCTTCTGGTATTAGTTTGGTAAAGAATATATTTTTTATACTACTTTTTTAATACTTTAATTAGAGTATCTAATTTTTCTATAATCTTAAAATTTGCGTTTTCAACTTCAAATACTAATTCATTATAAGCTTTTTTTTCATCATCAACCATCTTGTTAAAACATTCAAGATAAAGATACATAAGTTCATATTTTTCTTTATTTTTATCAACTTGTTTTAAATATTGTAGTAAATTTTTTATCATTTTACTTTCTTGTCTTGTAAAATTTGAATTTGAATTACATTCTGATATAACGTTATAATCTATTTTAGTTTGTTCTATATTATAAAACGATTTAATAATATCATCTGACTCATCAAATAATAAATTACTTCTACCAATTATGTTTCCCTCATTATCAAAATTAAAAGCAATTGCTTTTTCTTTACAAAACAAGATACATGCATATTTTTCTGCAATAACTAATCCTTTACAAAATATCTCAGTCTTATTTTCTATTTGTTTTAAAAAATCTTTACTTACTACTAAATTATAATTAGTAAAATCAAGAAGACAACTACTTGAAACCTTAAAAGTTGGTATACTTTTAACATGTTTTATATCATCGTCTTTATTCCATTCATAAAATTCATATGCATATTTTTTAAAATTAACTAAAATATCATAAGTGTTTTTCATTTTTTTCTCCTTTTATAAGAATTGAAATATTTATTAATATAAAACCAAATATTAAATAATAAAATTCTATTGATTTTATTATATAGCTTACGTATTCTTTAAAATTATACCCAAAGTTAAATAGATTTATGTATAAAATTAAAGTAGAAAATCCACATATCATAAAACCAAATCCCAATAAAAATAAAAAAACTTTTACAATCATTTAACCACCTAATAAATAATATTTATTTTAATTTGATTTTAGTATATAATGTAATAAGAATATAAGGAGGAAGAATATGAGTATAATAAAAATGTTGCAATGTGTTTTTTTAGGATTAGTTCAAGGATTTACTGAGCCAATACCAATCTCTTCTAGTGGACATATTTTAATTCTTAAACAATTACTTAATTTTGACATGCTAAATGATATTAACTTTGAAATAATAGTAAACTTTGGTTCTTTTTTAGGAATTATATTTTTATTTAGAAAAGAAATTATAAAAATAATAACTGATTTTTTTAAATATATAAAAACAAAAGAAAAAACGTATAAAGAAAATTATAATTATGCATGGCTAATCGTTATAGGAACAATTCCTGCTGGAATATTTGGAATATTATTAAAAGATAAAATAGATGCTATATCAAATAATGTAAAATTAGTTGGAATCGCACTTTTAATAACAGCATGTGCTCTTTTCTTAATAAAAGATATTAAAGGAAAAAAAGAAAAAAATGAAATAACTTATTTTGATGCAATTATAATAGGTTTATTTCAAGTAATAGCACTATTCCCTGGGATATCAAGAAGTGGAGCTACCGTTGTGGGAGCAATGCTAAGGGACCTAAAAAGAAAAACAGCCGTAAATTATTCTTTTATGCTTTACTTACCAATTAGTGTTGCAACAATGATACTCGGTGTAAAAGATTTAATAAACACGCCAAACATATCTGGTTTGTTAATTCCTTATTTACTTGCGTTAATAACTAGTTGCATTATAACTTATTTTAGTGCTAAGTGGTTTATAAATATAATGAAAAAAGGAAAGTTAGGTTACTTTTCATTATATTGTTTAATTGTAGGAATATTAGTAATATTATTTTTATAAATTAATATAAAATAAAACTCCGTATTTTAATAATAACGGAGTTTTATATTTAAATTAATATACCTATTATAATTGTAATTAATAAAAGAATTATGCATATTACAAATTTTTTAATTATACTTTTCTTTTCATTTTCATCCAAATTATTCATTTTAAGCCTCCTATTATAGCTTTATTTTATCATATTTACTAAAGATGTAAAAGAAAATTTTCTAAACCTATCATTTTATTTACCTTACCACTTTTTATATCAAAATCAAGAGCATGTAACTTTTTTAAAATATCACTTAATTCATCAGTTAAATAATTTGTTTGCATAGCAAGTTTAACCCGATATGGATGAACGTTTAAAATTTCTGCTATTTCATTATTATTTCTTGAAGAATAAGATAATAATTTAACTTGATACATCAATAAAAACTGATTAGCTAAAAGCGAAATAATTTTTATTGGTTCTTCTCCAATAGTAATTAAGTCATTATAACACTCATATACCTTTTTATAATCCTTTTTCATTATTCCATCAGTCAAATCAAAAATATTATCTTTAAAACCCTTAGAGGTAATATCATTAATATCTTGCACTAATATATTCTTATCATTTTCTTTATAAATAATCATTTTTTCTATTTCACTAAGTAATATATCAACATTCTTACCAACATAATCGATAAAATAATTAGCAGTTTTATAATCTATCTTATATCCACTACTTTCAAATTCATTAATAACAAAATTTACTAAATTATTATCTTCAATAGTTTCTTTATTAATAACTTTTGCTTTTTGTTTTATTAATTTAACTATTTTTTTTCTCTCATCTAACTTTTCATTAACAACCGTTAAAACTATAATATTACTATGATTTTCATCATTTATATAATTCATTAAATAATCAAGATTATGATTAATATTATTTATATTAGTAGTTAAAAATAACGCATTTTCACCAATTAAAACCTTTTTAGTTGCAAACATTGAAATACAACTTGCATCATCTAATAACTCATCTACTTTACAAACTGATAAATCATATTTTACAACATCATCGTAACCTTTTGTAATTTTTTCAATTTCTCTTTTTATTAAAGAATAATTACTCCCATATATTAAATAAATATCATTCATTTTACCACCAATATAATTATACAATAAAAAAAGAAACTATGCTAGTTTCTCTAATAATTCTGCTTTTTTCATCGTAGTATATCCTTCTACGCCTTTTTCTTTTGCCATTTTTTTAAGTTCCGCTACTGTTAATTTTGATATATCTTCTTTGCTTTCTTTTTTAGCTGGAGCTTTTTTTGCTTCTTTTTTAACTTCTTCTTTTACTTCTTTTTTACTAGATGTTTTACTTACTGATTGTTCTTTAGGCATTTTCCCTTCTAATGCATCTTTTGCTATTATAACTAAATCAGTAAATGCTTTTGGTGAATCAATAGCAATTTCTGCAAGCATTTTACGATTAACCGTTACACCTGCCTTTGAAAGACCATTAATAAATCTTGAATAACTTATTTCATTTTCACGACATGCAGCATTAATTCTAGTAATCCATAACTTTCTAAAATTACGCTTAGTTTGTCTTCTATCTCTATAAGCATACATATATGAATGCATTACTTGTTCTTTTGCAGTTTTAAATAAACGATGTTTACTTCCAAAATATCCCTTAGCTTCTTTTAAAATCTTCTTACGACGTGCTTTTGTTGTAGCACCATTTTTTACTCTTGCCATTTTTTATTCCTCCTTATTTTACTATTATAAAGTATCAATTATTCTCTTTAATCTATTTTTATCTGCACCACTTAAATTAGATTTAGATCTTTTATTTCTATTATAAGCAGCATTTTTTGAACCAGTATTATGTCTTGATCCTGGATGTCCAATCGTAATAGTACCGCTTTGTCTTACATTTAATACTTTTTTAGTACCCTTATGAGTTTTTTGTGTTTTTTTTGCCATATTTTATTCCTCCTATATTAAATTTTACTTATTTTTTACTGGGTTAATCATAGCCATCATATTTCTTCCATCAAGTACTGGAGAATTTTCTAATACTCCAACATCACTTAATGCATCAGCAAACTTTAATAAAACCTCTTTACCCTTATCAGTAAATTGCATTTCTCTTCCTCTAAAACGAATCGTTAACTTTATTTTATGACCCTTTTCTAGGTATTTTTTTGCATTATTTAACTTCGTATTAAAGTCATGAACATCAATGTTTGGTGACAAACGATATTCTTTTGTTTCAGCATTATTTTCCTTTTGTTTTTTTTGAGACTCTTTTAGTTTCTTTTTCTTTTCATACTTAAACTTGTTATAATCCATTAACTTGCATACTGGATTTTCAGCTTTATCATTAATTAAAACCAAATCAAATCCAGCATAAGACGCAAGCGTTAAAGCCTCATCCTTTGATTTAATACCTAATTGTTCACCATTTGGTCCAATTACAAGCATTTGTTTAGCTCTTATTTGCTCATTAATTGGCATATCTTTTTCTTTTGCTATATTAAAGCACCTCCATAAAAAAAGTGAATACGAGATTAGTATTCACCTTAAAAACGCTTAAATATATGTTAATTCATAAGCTGGCGTTTAACCCATTACTATTTGTAATCAGGTGAGATAAATACAATCTTCTTTCCTTTATATCAAAATTACTCAAATAGTATACAACATATTTTATGTTTTGTAAAGCTTTTTATAACAATATTTAATTATCTTAAATTCTTAATTTGCTTATTATAATCATCACAATTAGTTACGTAGGAACCTGATACAACCATATTACAGCCCGCTTTTTTACAAAAACTAATTGTTTTATCGTTTACCCCACCATCAATACTTATTATTAAATTATTCGGTGATATTTTCTTAAATTCTTTTATTTTATTAATAACATCTTCATTAAAACTTTGTCCACCAAATCCAGGATTAACACTCATAAATAACACCAAATCAACATCATTCATATATGGCTTTAAATAATTAATATCAGTTTCTGGATTAATAGCAAGTCCAATTTTTATTCCTAATGATTTTAAATATTTAATCGTTTTAACATCATCTATTATTTCTACGTGAAAAGTTAAATATTCTGGTTTTAAATTTGCGTATTGTATAACAGTTTTAACATCATTTACCATCAAATGAACATCAAGTGGTTTTGTGCTTATATTTTTAACAAGTTTAACGGTTTCAAATGGAAATTTAACGTTATTAACAAACTTTCCATCCATTACATCAACATGCAAATAATCTGCATTTGATTTATTAACATTTTCTACCGCACTAATTAATTTGTCATATTCTTTTAAAACTGATACTGATACTTTCATAAATTACCTTCTTTTCTTACTTAATTCTTCTATAAATTTTTTATAATTTTCATATCTAGTATTTAATATTTTTTCTTCTTTTACAAGTTTTTTAATATAACAATCATTCTCTTTTAAATGCATACAGTCTTTATATTTGCACTTATCTTCACTTGCATAAAACTCTTTAAAATTAGTTTTTATATCATATTTGTTCATACCATTAAAATCAAGAGATGAAAACCCTGGAGTATCCGCAACTAAACCACTTTCTACTTCCAATAATTCAACATGCCTTGTGGTGTGTTTTCCTCTTCCTAAAGCCTTAGATATATCACCTGTTTTTAACTTTAAATTTGAATCTAAACTATTAAGAAGAGAAGATTTACCTACTCCTGTTTGACCGGTTAAAACGCTAAGTTTTTCTTTTAACGCCTTTTTTATATTAGAAATTTCATTGTTTATATAAACATCATAACCAATAGATTTATAATACTTAATTACCTCATCTATTTTACTTGTATCTTTTAAAAGATCATACTTTGTAAAACAAATAATTGGTTTAATATTATTATACTCTATTACAACTAACATCTTATCAAGCAAATTACTTGAAAAATCTGGCTGTTTACAACTTACTAATATTATTGCCTGATCTACGTTTGTAACCGGAGGTCTTATAAGTTCATTTTTACGAGGCAATATTTTTGTTATAACATTATTTTCCTCATTAATTTGTACTAAATCTCCTACCAATGGTGATATTTTTAAATACTTAAACTTTCCAATTGAACAACATTCATAAATACCATCTTTTGTCTTTACAGTCCATTTATTACTTATAAGCTTTATTACTCTTCCTTCCATTTATTCACCTTGATTATTTAAATCTTTTGTAGTCGTTGTTGTAGGTCTAGTAGTAGTGGTAGTTGTTGTTGTAGTTGGTTTTTTAGAAAGAACGACTTTAACAACATCATTTTCAAATATCTCATCACCAGCTTTTGGTGATTGTGCAAGAACCATATCTTCTTCTATTTCATCTGTTTCTTTATACGATTTTTTAAGTGTAAGCCCGTATTTTTCACAAAACTCCATTACCCTACTTAAAGCCCATGGATCCGTAACCATATCAGGATAAACAGATAATATTTTTGGAATATATAACGTTATTTCTTTTCCTGCTGCAAGCTTTTGTCCCTTACTAATGCTTTGATCAATTATTAATTGTTGCTTACCTTCATACTTAACCGAATCAGAAACCTCTTTTTGTTCAATAATAACTTTTATTCCTTCCAATTCAAGTTTGGCTTTTATTTCGTAAACATTCATACCTATATAATCTTCAATTTCTATTTTTTTTGATCCAGAAGAATAATAAATAATTATTTTACTACCTTTTTTTACATACCTGTTTTTACTTGGCTCGGTTTCTATTACTAAATCTTCTTCTAATTCATCACTAGATTTTTTTCTTGATTCAATTTTAAAACCGGCTTTTTTTATCATTTCTTCTGCTTTAGAAATTTCCATTCCATATACGTCTGGAACCTTTACTTCTTTTGATTGTGAAAGTTTTGGAATAACTATTATGATAAGTACTAACAAGCAAACAAAAGTAAATGCTATGGCACCTATAATAATTGTTTTCTTCTTATTAGATTTTTCAATTTTATCATCCTTAGTTATCTGCTTTGCAACTGGTGTTTCTTCCTTTGCTTCTTGCTTTTCTTCTTTTAATACACTAACAGTTTTTGTATCAGAAAAATCAGTTTCAGGATATTTAAAAACTATCTTAGGTTCATCTTGCCTTTGTACGTCTAAACATGTTTTTATATCCTCAGCCATTTCTCTTACATCATGATATCTATTTTTAGGATTTTTTGCAGCGGCTTTTAATATTATATTTTCAACTGATTGAGGGATAACAGGATTTATTTCCCTCATATTAGGTAATGGCTCTTTCATATGCTTTAAAGCTATTTCAACAGCACTATCTCCTTTAAATGGCATTTTACCAGTTAACATTTCAAACATTAATATTCCAAGAGAATATATATCACTTCTAATAGTAGAACCCTTACCACTTGCTTGTTCTGGTGGCAAATAATGAACGGAACCCATTACTGAGTTGGTTTGCGTTAACTGAGCACTATTAAGAGCCATAGCAATTCCAAAATCAGTAATCTTTACTAAGCCACTTTCTTTAATCATTATATTTTGAGGTTTAATATCCCTATGAATTATGTAAGAATCGTGTGCACTTGCTAAAGCATCTAAAAGTTGAAGCATTATATCCATGGTCTCCGCAAGTGATAAAACACCACGTTTTTTTATTAACTGTTTTAATGTTTTTCCCTCTATATACTCCATTACTATATAAAAGTTACCTTCATCTTCCCCAACATCATATATTTCTACGATATTAGGATGTGATAATGAAGATGCTGATAAAGCCTCTCTTTGAAATCTTCTAACGAATTTTTCATCACCTGCTAAATCACCCCTTAAAACTTTAACCGCAACTTTTCTATCTAAGATTGTATCATTAGCTAAATAAACATTAGCCATTCCACCTTCGCCAATTAACTTTTCTATTTCATAACGATCATTTATTTTTTGTCCCTTTGCAATCACTTGTCTTCACCACTTTCTTTTTCCAAATAAGCAATGGACACGTTATCTGTTCCACCCCTTAAATTACTCTTTCTTATTAACTTAACAATCTTTTCTTCAATACCCAAATCACTATTTAATACCTTTTGAATTTGACTTACTGTTAGCATATTAGTTAACCCATCACTACATAATAAAATAGCATCACAACCAGTATCAACATCAAAAATATCAACATCAATTGGATTATTAGCTCCTAAAGCTCTCATTAAAACATTTTTTCTTGGATGATTTTCAGCTTCTTCTGATGTAAGTTCTCCAGTTTCAACAAGTAAATTAACAAGCGTATGATCCTTAGTAACCTTATATAAAACCTCGTTTTTCATTACAAATCCAGAAGAATCTCCTACGTTACCAAATAAGATATAATCTTTAGTTACAACAGCAAGAACCAAAGTTGTACCCATTCCTTTACTTTCAGGAAATTCATCAGTGTATTTAAAAATTGCTTCATTAAGAGAACTAATATTTTTTCTTATCCAGTTTACCGCATCTTGTTTTTCACCAATGCTTTCTAGAATCTTAAACTTTTCTGTAAGTCCGTTTACAACGATTGATGAGGCAACCTCACCTGCCTTATGTCCTCCCATACCATCTGCAACTACCATTAAATACTCACCAGTTAAATTTTTAACAATCATTACAGAATCCTCATTATGGGTTCTTACTTTACCAGTATCTGTTATGTAATATGATTTCATTTTATCGCTCACTTTCTAGTGATTTGTTCGCTTCTTAATTGTCCACAAGCTGCAGAAACCTTAGAACCAAACTCACGTCTTATTGTTACATTTATATTATTCTTTTTTAATATATCATAAAATTCATTAATTGTCACTTTCTGACTAGTCTTATAATCTATATGGCTAGTTTCATTATAAGGAATTAAATTAACATAACAATTAATTCCTCTTAAAAGATTACTCAATTCATTTGCACACTTTTTATCATCGTTAATACCTTTAAGTAAAATATATTCAAAAGTTACCCTTCTATTCGTTTTATTTATGTATTCTTTTACAACATCGATTATATCTTTTATCTTATATACTTTATTAATTGGCATTATCTTACTTCTTAGATCATCATTTGGTGCATGCAGACTTATTGCTAAATTAACACCTGCCTTCTCATTTATAAACCTTCTTATTTTAGGTACAATTCCACAAGTTGATATAGTAATATGTCTTATTCCTATATTTATTCCCTTTGGATCATTTATTATTTTAATAAACTTCATTACGTTATCATAATTATCAAAAGGTTCTCCAATTCCCATTAATACAATGTGACTTATACGTTCATTAATATCTTCTTCTACCTTTAATAATTGAAGAACTAACTCAAAAGCATACAAATTTCTAACTTTTTTTAGCCTACCACTTTCGCAAAACGTACAACCCATGTTACAACCTACCTGAGAAGAAACACATATACTATTACCATAATTATGTTTCATAAGTACAGCCTCTATTTTGTTTCCATCAAAAAGTTCAAATAAATATTTTTTTACATCAACATCTTCTTGCTTTTGTATTAACTTTATATTTTCAATTGAAAAATTTTCACTTAAAAAATTTAATAATTCTTTTTTTAAATTAGACATTTGCTCAAACTTTTTTATCCTTTTAACATATAGCCAATCAAAAACCTGACTTGCTCTATACTTTGTTTGTCCTATCGATACAAAATACTCTTTTAAATCTTCTAAAGGATAATCATAAATACTATTCATAAAATTCTCCTTAACTAACTTTTATTATACCAAATATATAAATAAAGGTTAATAATTTGTATAAATATATAGTTAATACGTAATAAAATTAAAGTAATATTTACATTATTTTGTGTAAATTAAATATTTTATTTTGAATTTAAGATATTTTATAAGCTGTACTTATAATAATTGTAAAGCTTTAAATAAAAAAGAAGCTAAAAAATAAGATCATTTAAAGATCTTGTTCAAATAATCTTCTTTTTTTACTCCATTTATAAAATCTTTGATATTTGTTTTTTTCTTACCAGGAATTTGTATTTGTGTAATTAAAATACTACCATCTTTTGTTACAACCTTCATACCATTTTTATCTAAACTAACAATAGTACCTGGTTTTTCATTATATTTATCATGTCCAATTTTTGATGACCATAATTTAATATTCTTATCATCTAAAACAGCATAAGCCCCTGGCCACGAATTTAATCCCCTTATTTTATTATATATATCCCTTGATGTTTCATTAAAATCAACATGTTCATCTTCTCTTGAAATATTATAAGCATAAGTTGCTTCTTTTTCATTTTGCTTTTGTCTTTGATTTTTACCACTAATTATTAAAGGTAAAGTATTAGTTAAAAGTTCTACGGCTTTTTGTTTTAATTTATCATGAAGAGTCAAGGCAGTATCACAATCTAATATGCTAACTTCTACTTTAGATATCATATCACCGGTATCCATACCCTTATCCATGTACATTATAGTTATACCTGTTTTATCATAACCATCTATAATTGCCCTATGAATAGGTGCTCCACCTCTTAATTTAGGAAGAAGTGATGCATGAACGTTTATACAACCATACTTTGGAAGATTTAATATTATTTCTGGAATAATTTGTCCATAAGCACAAGTTATTATAATATCTGGATTTAAATTAATTATATCTTGATACTCATTTTTTATCTTTATTGGTTGTAAAACTTTTATACCATGCTCTAATGCTTTATTTTTAATGGGAGAATATATTATGTTTTTTTTTCTTCCAACTTCCTTATCAGGCTGTGTTACTACTGCAACTACGTTATATTCTTTTATAAGGGCATCTAATATAGGAACACAAAAATCTGGGGTTCCCATGAATACTACGTTTATATTTTTCATTATTAACTAACATTCCTTTCTATCGTCCTTTCAGTCCTCTGAAAGGCACAAATTGAATTGAAAAAATTT
>CANQZW010000020.1 GCA_947628435.1 uncultured Bacilli bacterium
CTATTTAAACAATAAAATTTTTAATCCTACATTTTAACTTTTTTATCAAAAATCCCCAAAACTCTTTACATTAACATACTTAATAATAAAAAATTAGAACACCCTACTGTCCTAATTTTCTTATTTCATCAAGAGATAAACCCGTAGCAGACATAATAATATTTACATCAACTTTCTCTTTTAATAATTTTTTAGCAGTTTCCTTTATACCCTGTAACTTTCCCTCAGAAATGCCTTCTGCAAGACCTTCTTCCCTTGCTTTCTTTTTTTCAGTAGAGGTTACCGCTCTTCTTACTTTTTCTTTGTGTTCTTCTTCATCATAACATAATATCATCGCTGAATCCTGTGATAATGTAATTATCTTTTTCTCTACGTTCTTCATGATCTCATCTTCTCCCGATACTTTTCTCAAATCATTTTTCTTATCTAATACTAATAATAACATACGTTTTTCAAACTTTGTTAATTTTTCTTTATTATAATATTTTTCCTTTATCCTTTTCAAGTTAATATGATATTTTTTATAGTTTTCCGTTTCTTTTACGTGATTTTTCTCATCCATTATCACAAACTTTATAATAGTTCTATCATCAAACATATCAAAATTATCAAAATTAATTTGTATTATCCTAGGAAAATTATCATATTCAAAATTATATTTTAACTTTCTAAGCTCATTTAAATACATCTCGTTTCTTTCTATTAAACCATTATAATAAAAACAATTCATTTCTAAGTTTATTATGTTATTACCTATTTCTATTACTAAGTCAGTAATTTTTCTTCTTTCCGAAAAATTTTCAACCGGCAACTCACTATTAGTCATTATTATATTTTTCCTTATGAATTCTTTAGGCAATTTAGTACAATTATAAATTATATCAATAAGATATTCCCTACAACTTTTATCTTGCATTATTGATTTAAACATAACATCATAAGTACCAGGAACTACCATACCTTCTTTTTTATATTTTTCCAAAATAGCATTTCTCGTAAGTCGTACCCTCCCTTCACCTTAATTATTATCCAACCGTCTATAAAACCCTCGCATCTAATAAAAAAATAGCAACAAAATTGCTATCTTAGTAATATCAATTACACAAATATTATTATAAGTTTAGAATTTACCTTATTCATTATTATCTAATTCATTTTTAGTACTAAACTTATACTTATTAATAGTCATGCCATAAACAAATATATAACATAGCCAGTATATCCATATCATTAAAATAATTAAGTTAGATAAATTACCATAAAACCTTGAATAATTCGCTATGTTAGTAACATAAAACGAAAAACCAAAAGTAGATAAAACCCATACTACGGTAGTTAAAAGTGCCCCTTTGTTAACACTATGACTTGGTATATTAACGTTTGGTGCTATCGTATATATAATCTTTACACAGAAAAATACTATAAAAAACACAAAAGGCCATTTTACAAGCGTATAAATTATATTAATAAAAGGATGTATGCTTTTATTTATTTCTGTTAAATAAGAAACTAACCTACCACCAACAGTTAAGGTTCCAACCAAACCAACCATTAACAATACAAGAATAATAAGAATTAATATAGCCTTTATCCTAGTTCTTAAAAAATTAGATTGCTTACCATTATAGATTTGGGTTGATGCAACTATTATTGAATGAGTTGCTTTAGAGGCTAAATAAAACGCCATTATAATAAATATAAAATCAATTGCACCAGCTTTTTGCTGCTCTAAAATCCATGTAACTATACTATCTACACCACTTGGGGTATAATGTCTAATAAAATTTATTATAATATCAAAATTAAGAGATAACTTAGATATTAACATAATTAAAATACTTGCAAGAGGAATTATTGATAAAATTACAAAGAAAGATATCTGCCCTGGTAAAATAGCCATTAAAGGAGTACTCATTAAATTAATGTTTTCCTTTACTGAACCTTTAATTTTTTCTTTTGATTCCCTCATTTTACACCTTTACTTACTCTTACTATTTAATTCCTTACTTGCCCTTATTTCCAATACCGCCTCATTTATAGCATCATCTATTGTTTTTATATCATCTTCAATCATACTATAACCAAGAGTTGCTCCATAGCCATAAGGTAATTCACTTAATTCTTTATATAATTTTCTCATGTAAGAAACAACCTTACTTTTTTCATAACCAACCATATAAATTAAATACTCATTACCATCAGTTCTTATAATATCACTTTGATCTAATTGATTCTTTATTAAAATATTAGCTGCAAGACGAATTAACTTATCCCCTTCTTCATGACCATAAACATCATTTACGTGTCTTAAATTATTTAAATTAACAACTATTATTGCTTGAGGATAAATAGCATTATTTTCCCATCTTTTAAAATTCTTATTTAAATAATTACGATTTTTTAATGATGTAAGAGGATCAACATACCTAATTGTCTCTTCCCTTTTTACTTTCTTTTTAAGTTTTATTTTCTTCTTTGCAAAAAGCCATACTATAAAACATACTAATAACGCTGCTATTATATATAAGTAAGTATAACTTATTTCTTTTGAATTTGCTTTAAATTCCTTCCATGCTACGTTATACAATTGCTTATAATTAGACATTTCCATATAAGAGGTAAATAACTTTTTAAAAGTACTATTTTCATTAACATCCCTAATTATATATCCATAATCTAGATTTTCTTTATCAGTATATATAACTCGATATTTTGATAATTTATCATCCTTATACATTTCATAAACGTTTTTATCAAGAATAACTATACTATTTTTATTTATGTTATTAATTAATTGTTCAACCTTATCATAAGCCTTAACTTTAGCTTTTGCTTGCTTTTGTAAATACTTTGCCAAAGTACTATTAGTAGTAATAACTTGCTTATCTTTTAATGATCTTACCGAATTAACAACAACGTCGGTTTTAGTATTATATATTAACACAACGTACTGTTCATCATAAGGAGATATAGTCGTATCATACTTTCCACTTAATCCAGAATAATTATAATAATTTGGAGCTAAATCAACCTTACCAGCATTAAAATCTTTAGTTAAATCCTTTACCGAACGATACTTTTTAATCGTATAAGTTGCACCAGTTAACTTTCCAAAGGCATTTATATAAGTACTATCAAGACCAATTAACTTATTATTAATAGTAGCAGTATAAGGTTCATTTTCCAAATAACCAAACACATACTTTTTACTTAAAAAATCGGCTTTAGATTTTTCAGAAATATTATTTTCAAGTAATAATAAACTCATTAAACTTTCATTATATACTTTTTCTAAATAACTATTTTTATACTCTATAAAATTCTTTTTTACAATACTAGCTAACTTCTTATCAGTTTCTTTAGACGTTTTTAATACATAAGCCTCATTTAACTCAGTTATATTATAAACAACGTGATAAGAATTAGAAATTATAAATGGCACGTACCTTGTTTTAGGTATTGCAATATAATCAACATCGTCATTGGTAAGAGCCTTTTGTATTTCATCTTTATTTTGATATGCAGTATAAGAAATAGAATTAATAGATGGAATATAATAACTTACCAAGGCTAAATCATTACTTAAAACACCTATTTTTTTATTTACTATACTACTTGGCTCGGTTATTTTTTCTTCTTTTTTACTAACAAGTACATAATAATCTTTAAAAAATACCATGTCATCATCAGTTAATTTACTAACCATATCTGATTTAACCACTTCAAAATATAAATCATTTTGAGTAACGTCAGATTCTGGATCATAAGAAATCAAGTTGAAAGATAACCCAGTTTTATCCTCAAGTTTTTTTATATAATCAAAAAATACTCCTTGTCCATCACTACTAAAACCAGGTATATTATTTGCAACCGAAAAATTTATTACGTCCTTTTTATTATTTTCAATCCATCTTTTTTCCCCTAAATTCAATTTGGTACTTTCAGAGACACTTTTACTAGAATTTATAAGAATAATTAATATTATAACAAGTAACGCAATTAAAGCTATAGCTAACCACTTTTTATTTTTTTTCTTCCTCATTATTACCACCTCTTAAAGCTCATCAAAAACTATAACATCACTACTTTTATGTTTATAACCTATTATAGGATAAGACTTATTGCCTTCTTTATTTTGAATAGCATAAAAAGTTACGTCATAGTAATTTTTAACTTTATCACTTAAAAAACCAGCCATTTTATTAAATTTATCTTTTATATCATCATTACTTACGCCATCATCAAAAGTAACAAAAAATTTTATTAATCTTCCTTTAACTGTTATTTTAACTGATGATACACCATCTATTCCAGTAGATTTTTCTTTTACATCCGTTTTCTCATCATAAGTAAATTCATTATCTTTTATATCCCTTAATCTAACTCCGTAAGTTGATTTTTCACTATTAGAATAAAATAATGATTTATATAATATTAAAAATATAATTAAAATTACTAATATTATTAAACCAATTTTTACTTGTTTATCATTTTTTTTAATAAACTTCTTTATTTTTGGTAGCACTATATCGCCTCCTATACGATAAACATTATACTATAAATTAAATTTAATTTCCACTTTAATTATATTTTTGATTATAAAACTTATTTTAAAATAACTAAAAAGCATTTATTTACAACAAATACATACAAAAAATTAATTATAATAATCATTAAAATAAACTTTAAAATTATAAATCATATTCCAAGTATTTATCAACGTCGTTTTTTACCTTAACAAATAAATCATAATCTCGTTTTACATCAGATAACTTAAATGATAAAGCACCACTTTGACGGTTACCAAACAAATCGCCTTGACCTCTTAATTTAAAGTCAGCCTCACTTATTTTATAACCATCTGTTTCATCTTGCATTATCTTTAATCTTTCTTTATCTTCATCACTTATTAAATAACAGTAAGATTGCATCATACCTCTTCCTACCCTTCCTCTTAGCTGATGCAATGTTGATAGCCCAAATCTATGGGCATCAAAAATAACCATAATAGTTGCATTTGTAACATCTACCCCAACTTCAACAACGGTAGTTGAAATAAGAATATTAATTTTGTTATCTAAATAATCCTGCATTATTCTATCTTTTTCTTCACCAGTCATTTTTCCATGCAATATTTCAATATTATAATTTTTAAAAGCTAGTTCAAATTTATGTTTTAAATCATAAACGTTAGTATAATCAGTATCCTCATTTTCCTCTATCATAGCAGAAATAACATATACTTGATTTTTATTTTTTAAGGCACTGTGTATACTTTTTAAAACATCAGTTAACTCGCTAGTTTTTTTTACGTACGTTATAACTTTTTTTCTTCCAGTTGGCATAGTTTTAATACTAAATATATCAGTATCACCATATATAGTTAGTGCGTATGTTCTTGGAATTGGAGTTGCACTCATCATTAAAACATCTGGTGCTAAAGACTTACTTTTTAATGCTAAACGCTGATTTACACCGAAACGATGTTGTTCATCAGTTATTACAAAGCCCAAATTACTCCAAGATACTTTATCACTAATAAGAGCATGGGTACCTATTAGAAAATCTATTTTACCAGATTTTAATTTTTCATACACCTCATTTTTTTCTTTCAAAGACATTTTGCCAGTTAAAATACCTACTTTAAAATCAGTATCTTTAAATAACTCAATAGCATTTTGATAATGCTGTATGGCAAGTATTTCGGTAGGAACCATCATCGCACTTTGAAAATTTGCTGTAAAACAAGCATAAGCTAAAATAAACGCAACAATTGTTTTACCAGAAGAAACATCACCTTGAAGAAGTCTGTTCATCTTAGTATCACTTTTTAAATTATCAATCATTTTTTTAATAGCACTATCTTGATCAGTAGTTAACTTAAAAGGAAGTGTTTTTATAAAATCATTAACCTTTTTTTCGTCGATTTCCTTTTTATACATACTATTATGAATTTCATTTTTTCTCTTTAATAATTTTAAATTTTTCATATAAGTAAATATCTCTTCATACTTAAGAGTCTTTAAAGCCTTCTTCAAACTTTCCTCATCATTTGGATTATGAATTATTTTAAGTGCCATTTTCTCATCCATAAATCCGTATTTTTCTTTTATAGCTTTTGGAATATTATCGTTAACTTCATTACAATTTAAAGCCTCATTAATTAACTTACTTAATTTTTTTGACGTTAACCCCTTACATAAATGATAAATAGGAATTATGGTTGATTTATCATCTAAAGCCTTTAGAAAAATATTATTTGCAATTAAAGTTTGGCTTTTTGGATTATACTTACCAATTAAAGTAATAACATTACCAGGTTTGATATTATTTTTCATAAAAGCACGATTAAAAATAGTAACTTTTATCATCTTATTTTGAACGTTACATCTAAAGGTTAACCTATTCATTTTTCCTTTAAAAAAACTTATTATTGGCTCTGATAAGACGATACCATCACTTACAAAGTTATCATAAAACTTTTCATCATTAATATTTCTTTTAGCAATCAAATCAAAACGATATGGATAATTTCTTATTAAATCATCTATATTATATATACCTAGCATATTTAAAAGTTTAAGTGATTTTGTCCCAATCCCATTTAAATTTTTAAGTTCCATAATATTACCTTTCCTATAACTAAGTCAATTATAACAAACGATTGTTTGCAAATCAATGAAGTAAATAAATTTTAATTAAATTTTTTTGAAAAAAATTAAAAAAAAGGTTGACTTTTAACAACATTTTGGTTAGTATAAATGGCACCAGCTGGAGGAAACGAAAGCTGGCCGCTAGTATCACAACTAGCCAACCCCTTTTTATTCTTTTTGAGATTGCATGGGAAACCTTGTAATCTCTTTTTTTTGAATTTTTTAACAATGTTAGTTAATACTAATAAAAAAAGAGGGATAATATGACACTAGCTAACGAAAGAGAAAAAATAATTAATGAAATAAAGAAAAAAACAGGCAATGCCCCTGATGTGTCTTATAAAGATTTTCCAATTGATAATCAAGTAATAACTTTAGTATATGCAAATACGGTAAGTTCAGCATCAGATATAAATGATTTTATATTACGTAGAATGGATGAAGAAAAAAATCATCTAAAGATTAAAGACTTATTTTCATATGTTAAAAATTATGTTCCAAATAATAGTTTAAAAGAAATAACAACGATGGAAGATACGTTATATTATCTTTTTAATGGTTTTACTTTAATCATATTTGATAATAAAAAGAAAATAATTGCATTTGAAAATAAAGCTAAATTAAATAGTGATATTCAAAGAAGTCAAAATGAACAAAGTCTAAAAGGACCTAGTGATTCTTTTACCGAAAATTATGAAACTAATACTGGTCTTTTAAGAAAAAGAATTAAAAGTGAAAACCTATGGTTTAAACAGTACGTCATAGGAAGTAAAAGTAAAACAAAAGTTGCCCTTTTTTATATTAATGATGTTTGTAGCAAACAACTAATTGATGATATAGATAAAAAAATTAAAAACATAGATATAAAGTACGTTGGTAATGCAAATTATATATTAGACGCCATAAGCAATCCAAACAGATCCATTTTCCCAACAAATTTAACAACCGAAAGACCTGATTTTGCGTGTCAAATGTTACTTCAAGGAAGGGTTGTACTTATGGTTGAAAACTCAAATCAAGTAATAATATTGCCGTGTATGTTCATTGATTTTTTCAAAAATCCTGATGATTATTATGAAAAAAGTTTAAACGTATTTGCAACAAGAATCGTAAGGATAATAGCAATGATGCTTGCTATTTTAACCCCCGCTATTTACATATCTCTTATGTCTTATAACTTAGAAACTATACCAAGTGGTCTTTTAATAAACTTTTCTATTCAAAGAGATGGAGTTCCTTTCCCTACTGTTTTTGAGATTATTGCAATGAGTTTTATGTTTCAAATATTAAGAGAAGGAGATATGCGGTTTCCAGGTAAAGGTGGAAGCTCAATTTCAATTGTTGGAGGCTTAGTATTAGGACAAGCTGCCGTTGAAGCTGGAATAGTATCCCCTATTACAATAATAATTGTTGGCATATCAAGTGTTGCTTCTTTAGCTTTTTCATCAATTGAGCTAGTAAATTCAATTAGATGGTGGCAATTAATACTAATTATCCTAGCATCTTTTTTCGGATTTGTAGGAATAATGTTTGGATGCATTATACTAATCGCCCTTTTAGCAAGTTATAAATCTTGTGGGAAACCTTTTTTATTTCCTTTTGAACCATTTAATAAAATTGGTCAAAAAGATGCAATACTCTTAGATAAAAATTCAAAGTTTCACCCTCAAAACATTTTCTCTAAAAAGGAGGATAATGATGAAAAAAAGTCTTAAGATTATAGTTTCAATAATAATACTATTACTATTATCTGGATGTTTTAATTATAAAGAGATAAATGACTATGCAATAGTATCTGGTATATCAATTGATAAAGATGATGATGATCCTTCTAAATTAAACGTTGGAATACAAATAATGAATGCAAAAAAAGATGAAGAAACAGATACCAGTTTAATAACATTTTATAAAGCAAAAGGAAATACAATTTATCAAGCTCTTGAAAAAATAATGCTTGATTCTCCAAAAGAACTATATTTAGGACATAATGAGGTTTTAGTAATTGGTGAAGACATATTAAAAGAAAAAGACCCTTTAGATTATCTTGATTATTTTATGAGAGATTCTCAAATTGAAAAAGATGCCCTAGTTATGGTTGCAACAAAAACTAAGGCATATAACATACTAAAAGTAATTACTCCCCTTGAAACAATTCCATCTACTAACTTAAAATCAACTTTAAATATAGCAGATAAATTTAGTGGTACTTTAACAATAGTAACCATAGATAAATTTCTATCAGATTTAACAAGTAAGGGAGCCCAGCCAATCATTCCAATGGTTAAAATAACAGGAAATGTTAAACAAGGCGAAAAGATGGATAATATAACCGAAAGTAATCCTAAAGCAAAACTAAAATTTGATTCTTTAGCATACTTTGAAAACAACAAATTAAAAGGATATTTATCTAACGATGAAAGTACTGGTTATAATTTTCTTGCAAAAACCCAAAAAGAAACATATATTAACGTTAAATGCGATGATAAGAATTACGCAACAATAAAAGTTAAAGATGCAAAAATAAAAGAAGACTTATCATTTAAAAATAAAAAACCACTTGCGTTAATTAATATAAAAGTAACCGCAGACTTATTAGAATATAACTGTTCAGCAGACTTTATAAATGATGAAAAAAAACTAAAAGAATTAGAAAAAAAATCTGCTAATAAAATTAAAAATTTAGTTACTAAAACAACTAATAAACTATATAAGGAAAATAGCTCTGACGTTTTAATGTATGGAGAAAAATTTTATGGAAAAAAATATAAGCAAATGAAAAAATTAGGATATGATCAAAAAGATATTGCAAAAACAATCCAATTTGAGTTTAAAACAAATCTAAAAATTGAATCAACAGAACTTTCTATTAAGTCAATGAAGGGAGTACTTAAAGATGAATAATAAAATTTCTAAAATTCAACTTGGTATGCTTTTAACATTAATCTGTTCTAGTTTATACCTTGGAATAAGTGATATAATACTACTTAAAAAATCAGGTAGCGAAACATTAATTGCAATGATATTAGGAACCATTTTAGGTATTATTCCTGTTTTAATGTATTTAAAAGTTAATTCTTGTTTACCAAACTTAAATATATACGAGAAAAACAAAAAATTATTTGGTAAAGAAATAGGCTTCATACTAAATATATTATTAATAATAATTTATATGTTTATGCTTTTAGTTTCAATAAGATCAATGGTAATATTCATAACAAGTAAATATATGCAAAACACACCATATATTTTTGTTGGAGCACTTATTATAATAACTAGCTTAATTATATGTTTTAATGGTATTGAAACTATAGCTAGAGTTTCCCAACTATCATTTTTTGCAAGTATTTTATTCATGGTTATAATTGAAATTTTCTTACTTAAATATATAAGTGTACAAAACGTACTACCAATTATAAATAATAACTACATTAGTATTTTAAATGGTGCAATATATCATGCATCTTCTTGTGCACTTTTAACAATGCTTCTTCTTACAGTTAAAGGCTCTTTTGTTAATGATGAAAAAAATTACAATAAAACAATTATTATATTTTATTTAATAAGTTCACTATCTTTATGTTTAGTTATGTTTTTTGTAATAGCATGTTTCGGATATGAATTTGCATCATCATTTAGATATCCAGAGTATATATTACTTAAAAAAATAGGATTATCAGGTTCTGAATTACACTTAGAAAATTTACTTGCATTTAGATGGATATTTTATATGTTAGCACTTTGTAATATTAGTTTATATGGTATAATTTGTGGAGTTGAAAGTTTATGCAAAAATAAAAAAAGAAATAATTTTATAGTTACTTTAATAGCAATAGCTTGTATGATTTTAGGAAAATATATACTAGGTAATATAACGCATTCAATAATAATTATTAAAGATTATTTCGTATTATTAATAGCAGTACCTATGTTTTTAATTTTAACAATTTTATTTATAAGAAGTTTTTTTATAAAAAAAGAATCATAATTTTTGATTCTTTTTATATTGTAGTATATTTTTCTACTAACCCACACCCTATTTTTCTTCCAAAACTTGTAGGGTTTTCAGCATTATCAGTTGCCTCATGAATTATAACTAATTTATTTTCTATATCATAAACTTTAAACCTAGTAGTATAAAATTTCATATATGCATAACCATTATTAGAAAATAAAGGTGGCATATCACCAGCATGATAAGGATGTTTTTCATAAGTAGGATTATAATGCTCACCAACATTAACAAACATTCCGTTTACCATATTACAATTTTGTCCATCATGAATATGTATAGGAAATATTTGATAATTTCTACCAATTGGAAGACCATTAACTTCAATTTCAACCATTGTTCCATCTTTATATGGATAAAAATATGCAATGCCTTTTAAATTTGGACTACTAATATCACCTTTTATATTAGCAACCGCATAAACATTAGACCCGTTCAATTTAAATCACCCAATTAAGTATATTCAAAAAAATAATCGATTAGAAATATATTATTTTAACTTGTTTAAAATGGAGTTTTACACACAAATTAGTATTATATTTATATTAACAAGAATTATAATTTTTTTAACTCGCTTTTTAATAGAATGATTCCTAAGATAAATGCTAAAACATCAGCTATAACAGCACTTAATAGCATTGTAACAACACTATTACTTATTGTTGCAATTATTATAATTAAAGGAACAAAGAAAATAACGTCCCTAGAAAAAGCTAATAAAGTTGATTTAAAACTAGAACCCATAGATTGTAATAATATGGATAAAGACTTAGTTATGCAAGTTAATATAATACCTCCTAAGAAAATTCTTAAACAATATTTAGCGTATTGTATGTATTCAAAAGAGTTTTTACTTCCAAATATATTAATGATAGAGTTTGGAAAAAATTCAAATAAAATAAACGCTATAAATCCAATAATAAAATTTATTATTAAGATATATTTAATAGTTTGTTTAACTCTTTTAGTATTACCTGCTCCCATGTTATATCCAATAATAGGCATACCACCTAAGGATACTCCAATAACAATTGATACTACAATACCAAAAACTTTCATACATATTCCAATAACCGCAAGAGGGATTACGACCCCATAAGATGCACCTGTACTAGATTTTGTTACATAACCATACTTACTAACTAAGTTATTAGCAACCGCAATTATAATTACGATAGCAAGTTGCGTAATTAAAGAAGCAAGACCTAAAGATATTAATTGTTTACATATCTTTTTATTTAGCTTAATTGATTCTTTATTTACCTTAAAAGATTTTGATTTTTTCAAATATAAAACACTTACTATAAATGTAAGTATTTGACCAATAACCGTGGCAATAGCCGCTCCTTTAACTCCCATTTTTAAAACAAATATAAATATTGGATCTAAAATAATATTAGATATTGCCCCAACAACCGTTGATGCCATAGCATACTTTGGACTACCATCACTTCTTATAGAGGCATTTAAACCTTGTCCAATAATATAAAAAGGTAAACCATAGCAAATGATCCTTAAATAATCTTTAGCATAACCATAACATTCTACCTCATTTTTATTACCACCAAAAATACTTAATATTTGCTCGTTTAAAACAATACCTAAAATGGTTATTATAATTGATATAATTATTAAAAGCATTAAACCATTTCCAATAGATAGATTAGATTTTTCTTCATTTTTAGCTCCTAATGACAAATTAAATAATGCCGCTGCTCCATCTCCTATTAATAAAGCAAAGGCAAGAGCTATAACCGTAAATGGATACACAATATTTGTTGCAGCATTCCCAAAAGCACCTGCCTTACTCCACCCTATAAATATTTGATCTACAATATTGTAAAGAGCTGCCACAATCATACTAATAACACACGGTATTGCAAATTTCTTTATTAGTTTAGAAATCTTATCATTTCCTAAATCAAGTTTTTCCACAAAAAATTCCTCCTTTTATTTTTTAAGCATAAAAATACGTAAGTCGTTATTCAACTGGACTTACGCATTTAGCTACTCATTGATAAAATTGACTTAATTTTTTGCTTAACGAAATGATTGTAACATAAATTTTAACTTTTTGTAATATTTTTTAACTCATTATTAATTATATTGTAAATAAATATATTTATAACAAATGTAACTAAAAATCATCTCTATTTAAAGATGAAAAAATTTTAAATGTCCGAAAAGTTTGAATAGATTCGTAATCAAAACGGATGATAAGAAGGTTTTAAATCTTTTATCAAAATTAAATAAATATCTAATAAAAATTCAATGACAATATAGGAATTTATTGGTATTTATTGTATAATTATATCAACAGATACTAGCAAAGGAGGTCATTATGTTAGAAAATAGTGATAAATATTTTGAAGTACTAAATGATATTAAAAGGACTTTAATAACAACTAGGAATAAAATAATTGAAAATGCTAATAAAGACTTAATTTTGATGTATTATAATATCGGTTTAAAATTAATTGAAAATAATAAATGGGGATCATCCTTTATTGATACTTTAGCAAAAGATTTAAAAATAGAATTTCCTACAATTAAAGGTATGTCAGCAAGAAATTTAAGATATATGCAAAAGTTTGCTAGTGAATTTGATAATGATGAATTTTTGCAGCATGATGTTGCAAAATTGCCTTGGACTTCAATTACAACTATTATGGATCAAGTAAAAGATAAAGAGCAAAGAAATTGGTATATTATAGAATCAATTAATGATGGTTGGCCAAGACCAATTATAATTCATCAAATATCAAGTAAATTGTATGAAAGACAAGCTCTTTTAGAAAATAAAACTACTAATTTTGATGAAACTTTACCAACACCTAATAATGAACAAGCAAAAGAATTATTAAAAGACCCTTATATTTTTGATTTTATAACTGCTGATAAAGATGTGAAAGAACTTGATATTGAAAGAGAATTAACTACTAATATCACCAAGTTATTATTAGAGCTAGGTAACGGATTTGCATTTGTGGGAAGACAATATCATTTAGAAATAGAAAATGAAGATTATTATATTGATTTATTGTTTTATAATTTGAAAGTTAGAAGTTATGTAGTTATAGAATTAAAGACAACTGAGTTTAGACCAGAATATGCTGGTAAATTGAATTTTTATTTAAGTGCTATCGATAAATATGTTAAAGATGAAAATGATAACCCAACATTTGGAATATTACTTTGCAAAGATAAAAAGAAAGTAACTGCAGAACTAGCTTTAAAAGATATAAATAAACCTATTGGCGTAAGTGAATATAAAATATTATCTGAAATACCTGCGTTTTTAGAAAATACATTGCCAAGCATTGAAGATATAGAGAAAAGATTGGAGAAAAATTCAGAATGAATATAAATATTAATAAAGTAAAAATTTTTGTAACTATCCCATCAGAAAATGTAGAAGAAGTTAGAAAAACTGTATGTGAAGCTGGAGCAGGAGTAATTGGAGATTATACTTATTGCACTTCTTCAACAAAATCAATAGGTACTTTTATGCCTAATGATAATGCTAATCCATATATTGGTGAGAAGAATAAACTAGAATTCGTAGAAGAGGAAAAATTAGAGTTTATCTGTGATATTAATCAAGTTAAAAAAGTAATATCTAAATTAAGGAAAGTACATCCATATGAAGAGCCAGCAATAGATATTGTGCCATTAATAGATGAAAATCACTTTAGATAATCGGTAAAAATTACTAAAATATGACTCACTTTAATTGATTTTGTCAATTTACAGGTGCGTTTTTATTTTGCCAAAATAATAATTTAAGCAAAAGAAAACTCACACGGGAGGTATGAGTAATTATCACAATGGAGCGATTGTGGAAGATATCTACAACTTTTGCTCATAACGATTTGATATATAGTAAATCAATCAATTTTATTTTAATACATAATATGTATTTTTTCCAGTACCAACTT
>CANQZW010000021.1 GCA_947628435.1 uncultured Bacilli bacterium
TAAGGTAAGGAGTAATAAAATGATAGCAACAAGCCGAAGGACTTTTACAATAAAAGTTCTTTTTTTCATTGTATCCCCCCTTTCTTTCTAAAGATTGGAGGCAGACACTCACATCAAATGTTCCTACAAATATTATACTATAATTGATATTATAAAACAATCGAATATTGATTAATTTTATTTCAATAAGGTATTTTGACACACTTGTCAAAATACCTAGGGGGTTAATTGTTTTGTTAAAGACAAAATATGTTTAACAGAAGAAATTATTTACTTATTAAATTTTTAATTTAATTTTGGAAAATTATAAAAATAAAGCTGCTTTCGAAATAAAAATGTAATATCTATGAAAAATCAAAAAAAATGTTATAATTTTATAAGAAAGGTAGTGATATATATGTTGGGAGTTTATATTTTTGTTGGTATATGTATTTTGGGGGTTATAATTTTTACAATATGGATTGTTAAAGTACTATTAGTTCCACAAATAAAAATGCAGAAAGCAGTTGCTGGTGAAAGGACGAAGTTTATAGTTGATACATCAGATAAAGGCTATGAATATTATGAAAAATTTGTAAATGAGTGGATGAGGTATAATAATTTCCCAAAATATAGTAGAAAAATAAGGGGTAGCATTCTAAAATATTATGTTAGTGATTTGATATTTAAATTTGGTTTCAATTATTATAAAGATAATCAGTATTTGGTAATTGAAGTATGGTTATCTGTATTAGGAAATGAAAATCCATTGTCTTTTAAATCATATACTCATAATGAAGGCACTGTTGATTTGGCACAAGGAATTACCACTGGAAATCTTAAATCTGATGGGAAGGTATCTATTGCAGTTAATCAGCAAGGAAAAGATGAATATTTGGAATTTTTAAGTTCATTAATTAATATTCCAGAAATAGTTCAAGATACTAATAATGTTACACTAAAAGAAAAATATGATTTAAGTAAAATTAAAAATCAAAGTATTGAAAAAGCAAAAAATCATAAAACTATATTGATAATTTTAGCTATTAGTTTATTCTTAACTGCCATTATATTTCTACTTGGTCTAGTTTAAAACAAATATTGATATTATATTTTTAAATTTTATTCCTAATAATATTTATAAAAAGTTGTAGATTACTACGTTATTCGCACCATTATGATAGGAAACTCGAACTTTTCATTTCGAGAGAAATAAAAACTAACAGAAATGTTAGTTTTTTTGTGCATATAAAAAACCGGGTAATTTAAAATACTCGATTTTTTAATATATTATTATTTTTTTTAAATTTTACATTAGTCTATAACGATGGTGCTTAAAATACTTTTTAGGTATTCATCTGTTAAATTATTTTTATCAATAAATATAAATGCATATCTTTTGTTATCTTTTAAAATACTCACTTCTTTCGTATTGCTTTTTATATTAAAGATATAACCCTCATAATCACCATTAATTAATGTAATATTATCTATCGTTGGCATTACAACTGATGTCATATATTCGATAGCATAATTTTCCTTCATTTTCTTAATGCTAGTAAATAAATTATTTTTAATATTTTTTTGCTTTGATAAATAATTAAATAAATCAATATCGTTATTTATATTATTTTTCTTTAAAATATTACTTAAATCAGTATTTGTTATCCTACTATCATCTGTCCCAAATAAAGTTTTATCATTTTTTAACAAATATACATAAGTATCAGTTATTCCCATCCAAAAAGCTTTAATGGTTTTATTGTTTTCATCTTTTAAAACTAATTTTGTAGAAGAGTTTTTTGCACTATCTTCCATCTTGCTATAATCTTTAAAATCATTTCTTATTTTCATATTTTTATATTCAAAATAATCATTTGACTTTAAAGTGTTATGCTTAATTGTTATTGTATTATTGATATTAAATTGATTAGGGTTATTAATATTATTAATAGTGTAATACTTTAGATTAAAAGCTTTATAGCCAAAATAAGCAATTAACAAAATGATGATAGTAAGACTAATAATTAAAATGTTTCTTTTCTTCATATATCTTATTCTCCTGTTCTAATTTTATAATTATTTTATCATTTATTGATGATTGCTACAAACGTATTTAATAAAAGCGTTAAGTAGTATGTAAAATATATATGTTACTTGAAATTACATGCGTTGATAAAGTACTTTTTTTATGATATATTAAGCAAGTAATATACTTTGTACAAAAATATCTGATTTTAAAAAATTAGCTACTATTTATAAAATTTAAATTAGTACTATTTTTATTAATAATAAAATTAAATAAGGAGAAAGTTTATGAGTAGTAAAGTTTTAGTAAGTGATTATGATGATACGTTTTACTTAAATGATAAAGATATTGAGAAGAATAAAAAAGCAGTTGAAGAATTTAGAAAACAAAAAAACATATTTGTAATTGCAACTGGTAGAAGTTATTTTGATTTTAAAAATAAAGTTAATTTATATAACATTAAATATGATTATGTAATTATAAATCATGGTGCAACAATATTGGATAAAAATGATAACATACTTGCAAATTTTTATATAAGTAATGAAATAATAGAAAGTATAAAAAAGGATTTAAAGTTAGATAAATCAGTAAAATATTTTTGTTGTAGTATGTTAGAAAGTAGGGTTAATTTTGATCATAAAAACTTAACTAAGATTAATGTTAATTACAATTTAAAAGAAGATGCTATATTGGTTAATGATATGTTAAATTCTAAGTATTTTAAATATATTAATTCTTATCAGATTAATGATAAAACAATAGAAATAACAGCAAATAATACTGATAAATCAATTGCAATAAATATGCTGTTAAATGAACTTGGAATACCAAAACAAAACGTTTATACAATTGGAAATGGTAGTAGTGATATTAAAATGATAAAAGAATTTAATGGATATGCAATTATTAATTCAAAAGACGAATTAAAAAAGGTAGCTAAAAAAGAATATAAAAGTGTATCTGATTTAATAAAAGAAATGTTATTGGATAAAACAAATTAATTTACATGTTAATTTTAAAAAGGTATATTAGTAATTTAATAGTAGTTAGTAATTATTTATTGCTAATTTTTTTAATATGTGTTGCATTTTTTTTATTTTTGTCATATACTATACTGGTATACCTAAATAGTATATTGGTATAGTTGGAGGTGAAGTGTTATTATAAAAGAAGAAATATTGCAATCTGCTAGGGAATTATTTACTAAATATGGTTATAAAAAGGTTAGCATGGATGAGATTGCAAAAAATGCAAGGGTTACAAAGAAAACTATTTACTCTTATTTTAAAGACAAAGAAAGTTTACTTAAAACTTTAATAGAAGAAGAACTGATAAAGATGAAGGATCTTATAGTTAAACATTCAAATGATGGTAATTTCTTTAAAGGTGTTAATAAAACATTATATGAACTTTTAAAATATAAAAAAGAGGCAAAATTATTCGTAACTTTAACAAAAGAAGCAGAAGAATTAAATACTATTTCTTCTAAAAAGTCCATAGCTATGATAGATGATGCTATTTTAAATTTTATAAAAGAAAGATTAGCATGGGCGATTGATAAACATTACATAAAAAAGTGTGATGTTGATTTAACTGCTTTTATAATTTATAAAATATATATAGCAGTAATGTTTGAATGGAATAAAGACATTGATGAAAAAGAGGTTACTTTAAACGTAACTAGAATTTTAAAAGATGGTTTATTTAATTAGGAGGGTTTAAATGAAAAATAAAAAAGATAATAAAAAAAGTAAAGGTAAAGGTTGGTTTAGCTATATAGTTATATTAGGTGTATTATTAATACCCTTTATGTATAGTTTCTTTTATTTAAAAGCATATTGGGATCCGTATGGTCATATGGATGATATTCCAGTTGCAATAGTAAACGAGGATAAAGAAGTAAATAATGTAAGTAAAGGAACCGATTTGGTTAATGCTTTAAAAAGTAAAAACACTCTTAATATTAGTGTTGTAAATAAAAAAAAGGCAGATACTGGGTTAAGTAATAAGGATTACTATGCTGTTATCACAATCCCTAGTGACTTTACTAGTGATTTATTAAGTGCTAATACTAATAATAAAACGGCTGCTACTATAACTTATTCTCCAAATCAAAAATCTAATTATTTGGCTTCTCAAATAATTAGTCGTGTGGTTATAGAAGTTGAAAAAGAAGTAAGAGGTAATGTTTCTAAAGAAGTTGTTTCAACTCTTAATGATAACTTAAATGAGGTTCCAAGAAAAGTAGAAAAAATAAATACTGGTTTAAGTGATATTTTAAATGGAACTAACAAGTTAAATGAAGGAACATTTAAACTCAAAGATGGTACTAATTCGTTAAATGATAAATATAATTTATTTAATAATGGTGTTTTAGAAGTTAATAATGGCACAAATACTTTATATGAGAACTTAAAAGTATTTGATATGGGTATTTATAAACTACAAGAAGGAGTAAATACCATGGCTAGTGGTGCTGAAAAATTGAATGAATTAACTAAAGGGGTTAGTACGCTAAAATCTGGTGAAGATGAATTTAATGGTAGTTTAAATACTTATATTACATCCGTTAACACGATACTTAATCAAGCTAAAAGTAATCCACAAATTCTAACAACTCCAATTTTAACGCTTAAAAATGCATTTTGTACATCTTTAAGTGGGATGTATAATGAAGATAACTGCGCGTATTTTTCCAATATAGTATCAAGTTATAAAATAACTGATGATAATTATACTTTAGTTGATTTATTATCTAATTTTGGAACTAAATTATCTAATTCAAGTAATCAAATAAGCTTAGGTATAAATAGTTTAAACGATAATTCTTCTAAATTAGTTGAGTTAAGTTCTGGAATAAATAATTTAAAAACAAGTGTTGATACTCTTAAACAAGGATCTTCAAAACTTTTATTAGGATCAAAAGAATTAATGGTAGGTACAAATAATTTATCAATTAATTCTAATGCTGTTTTATCTGGTATAAATGAAATAAATAATGGTGCAAACACTTTAAGTTTAGGAACTAATACATTAAGAACTGGTGTTAGTATGGCTAAGGAAGAAGTCTCAAAATCTATTTCATCTACTAATAGTGATTTACAAAAGCTAAATAATTTGGATGAATATACAGCAAATCCGGTAAATATTAAAGAAAAAGACGTTAACAAGGTAAATGAATACGGAACTGCGTTTTCTCCGTTTTTCATGTCAATTGCTTTATGGGTAGGTTCTTTAATGTTATTTATAATTTTATATTATGATGTTAAGGATAGGTTTAAAAAATGTAGTCGTAATGCTGAAAATAAGCTAGCAAGAACTTTCTGCTATTTAGGATTAGCATCACTTCAGGCGGTTATACTTGGAATATTACTTAAAATTGGATTAGGATTTAATGTTACTAATTACGTTTTATATTTCACATCGCTTATTTTAGTTGCTTGCACATTTGAATCAATAATGGAATTTTTAATAGTTAACTTTAATGACATTGGAAAGTTTATTGCGTTAATATTATTAGTTTTACAACTAGCTGCAGCAGGTGGTACCTTCCCAATTGAAACGGTATCAACTGGATTTCAAAAATTATTTAATTTCTTACCTATGAAATATTCTATTGATTTATTTAAGGAATCATTAATTAGTATTGAAAATGGTTTGCTTTCTAAATCTTTAACAGTTATAGTTTTAATATTCATAATATTATTTGTTATAAATGTTATAAAAGATTTAAAGACACAAAAAAAGACCAATTAAGGTCTTTTTTAGTTGTATCTATTACATCCGCAATTGTTATTGTTATTAGCACCAAATCCCCAGAATAAGAAGAATATTATAAATACTATTATTATAATCCAAATCCAACCTGAACCATAGCCACCGCCGTTATTATCATAAACAGGGTATGCTGGATAACCTGGATATCCAGGATAATACATACGAAACACCCCTTTCTAATATAATATATTTTAATTAAGTAAAATTAAACATATTAAATGTCTTATATATTAGATAATAAATGTTGTTTCATCAATAAAATTATAATCAGTTTTATATTTAAGTTCTCTTACTAATCTTGATATTGCATCATCTTTAGCTTTAGCCTCAAGCATTATATCAACGTCTTTGTTATATGGTTTAATTATTTTTAAAAAGGCTATAAAATCACTTGAATTTATATAATCATGATGAGAACGAAACTCTTTTTTTAAATTGCTTTTAGGTGAAGAAAAATGAAATTTTGGGTTCATATTTTTCCAAGTATTTATTATTTTGTCTATATAATCTTCTAATTTCTCTTTATTATTATTACAAATATAGTGATGATAGTCTAATACCATAGGTACCTTTATTTTATTACACAAATCTAATACGTCTAAGATGTTATATGTTTTATCATCATTTTCTATCGCTATGCATTCTTTTATATAACCTGGTAATTTGTTAAAGTTATTTATAAATCTTGTTATTGATGCTTTTTTACCTGCTACACTACTACCTACGTGTAGTATTATAATTTTATTTTTAATTTTTAATGCATCAAGTATTTTATAGTGATATTCTAGTATTTCAAAAGTGTTTTTTACAACTTTTTTATCCATACTGTTTAAAACTGCATATTGATCAGGATGAGTATCTATTCTAATTTTATTTTCATTTATTAATTTAGCTATTTTTTCGTATTTATCTTTAAAAGGAGTTATGTAATTAAAATTAACCTTATCATGAGTTGCTAAGGGTACAAGTTTAGATGTTAATCTATAAAAATGAATGTTATTTTTTACGTTATACATAATTATTTTTTCTAAAGAATCTAAATTATTTTTTGTTATTTCTAATAATTTATCTATCGTATAATTTTTATTTACATAATTAGTATATGTAATGGTACTTGACGTGGTTATATCTTCCATTGCTTTAGAGATTGCAACGTACCCTAATCTTACTTTCATTTTAATCACCATTATTATTATGTAAAATAAAAAAGGAAATATAAAATTTCCTTTAATTTTCTTCGAAAAAAGCCTTATAACCCTCATATGCAGAGTATATATCATATTTACTTGTAACTTCGTATGGTGAATGCATTGATATAACAGGTACACCGCAATCTAATACGTCCATTCCTTTATCTGCTAGAATGTAGGCGATTGTTCCGCCGCCTCCTAAGTCTACCTTGCCAAGTTCTGATACTTGATATTTAATGTTATTTTTCTCAAAGATATTTCTTACTTTTGCGACAAACTCAGCATTTGCATCGGATGCTCCTGATTTTCCTCTTGAACCAGTATATTTATTAAGCTCAACACCATATCCGATATATGATGAATTATTTTTTTCTGATACACTTTGATAGTTAGGGTCAGTTCCTGCTCCCACATCAGCCGATAGCATAATAGAATTACAATATGTTTTATTTATTGCACCTGGACTATTTTGATTTGTTTTATTTAATAATTCGTTTATAAAAAGGTCAAACATCTGTGAACACATCCCCGTGTTTCCAACACTTCCTATTTCTTCTTTATCCGCAAATATTGAAATGATTGTTTTATTATTTTCTTTTGCATCTAATAAAGCTTTTAAACTTGTATATGCACACACTTTATCATCTTGACCATATCCTGCAACCATGGACTTATCAAGCCCTAGATTTTTAGCTTTAAATGCTGGTACGACCTCAAGCTCTGAACTATAAAAATCAATTTCAGTAACATCATATTTTTCATTTATTATTTTCATTATGTTTTCTTTAACGGAATTTTCACTATTAGGAATACTTCCTATTAAAAGATTTAAATCTTCTCCTTCGATTGCTTTTCCAATCTTTTTTTCATATTGTTCCTCAGCAAGATGTGGCAAGATATCCGTTATTGTAAATACCGTATCATCATCTTCTTCGCCAATTGTAATATTTACTTTAGTACCATCAGGTTTTACTACAACGCCATGAATAGCAAGAGGTATTGTTGTCCACTGATATTTTTTAATTCCACCATAGTAGTGGGTTTTAAATAGTGCTAATTTAGCATCTTCATATAAAGGATTAGGTTTTAAATCTAATCTTGGTGAATCTATATGAGAACCTATTATGTTAAGGCCTTTTGTTAAATCATCCTTACCAATAATTGAAGCATAAACGCTTTTATCTCTATTTAACATATAAACTTTATCACCACTACTTAAATTATCTATTTCGTTAATGTTTTTAAAACCATTTTCTTTTAATTTGCTTACTATGTATTTTGCAGTTTCTCTTTCTGTTTTACAATCATTTAAAAAATCAATGTAAGAATTACAAAACTTAAAAATATCATCTTTTTTTGCATCATTTACATCTTTCCAACCACTTATTTTATTATTTAAAATATTTTCCATACAATCTCCTTTCTTTAATATGATACCACTAATTAAAAAAAATATTGTAAAAAAATATATTTTGAAATAACTATGCTAATAATATAATTATTTTGATACAAAAAATGAGTAATAGCACGCATACTTCTTATTATCTATTTTAAGTTTGTAATTGCAAACTTATCTTTATAGTTTACACTTTGCTTTACTGTTGAAAATTCCAAAACTTGACAGGGGGGGGGGTATATTATATTATCAACATGTAAGATTTTAAAGATAATTTACTAATAATTAAGGAGAAATAGTATGGAAGTAACTTTTAGAAAAATGGAAAAAAAAGATGTTCCTTTAGTAGTTGAGTTATGTAATGAGGTTTTTAAGGAAAATACAAGTTTACAGTATGCTAAAAGCATGTATAAAAAAACCAAAAAAGATAAAAATTCCATTTATATTGTAGGTTTAGTAGATGGTAAAATAGTTTCTCATTTAAAGATAACTATTATAGAAACTCTTTACGAAGATATGAATACGTATGCTATTTTAAATCATGTTGGTGTTAAAGAAGAATACAGAAGACATAAAATTGCAACTAAGATGCTTGATTATGCGTTTGATATTTGTAAAAAACGTAATTGTAAAAAAGTAGAACTATGGTCTAATAACGTTAGAACAGCCGCTCATGCTTGTTATTATAAATATGGTTTTAAACTTGATGATGCTGGCTTTTTCTCAATGAGTGTTAAATAAAAAGTAGTGGAGGTTATTATGAGAATAGAAAAGGTTTATATAGGTGGATGGTTTCAAAGAACTACTTTACAATTAAGTGAGATATATGATTTTTTGAAAGATGGAAAAACAGAACTTTCTTTAGATAAGAAAAAGTTAACAAAACTCCATGATGATTTAGAGCTAAGTGAAATAGATTATGGAATTGATGGACTTGAATTTATTAAAGTTACTACTAGAACTGGTGTTAATTTAAAAATATTTGAAGACGGCTTAATCGTTTTAAATGATTCTGACGTAACAGAGTTTTCATTATTTAATGACATTGACTCTTTAGCTGATTATTACGAAAACAAATTATCACCTGCGATTAGTTATATATTTAGTTTAGGTGCTCCAGTTCCTAAAGAGCTAGCTAACATAGAAACCGTATTTCCTTATTTTATAGTTTTAGATAAAGCTACAAAAAATGATATTGCAACCCTTTTAGCAAAAACTGAAAAGGAAAAATATTTTGAATTTAGTAACAAAGATTATGATGTGGTAAGGGGAAATAAATATTATTTTATTAATAATAAAACTAAAGCAATGGATCAAGTTGAAAGATATATTGAAGAACAAATATTTATAAGAGAGTTTAAAGGACAACTTCATAGATATTTAAATTTACACAGAATAATATGGGAAAAAATTGATGCAGTAAAAGAAAATGCTAAAGTAAAAGGTAAGGATATTGTTGCATTTACAAGTAAGATAGATGGTTATAAGAAAACCGTTACTTTAATAGATTCTAGAATTAATCAAATGAATACCTATATAAAGACCAGAGAAAAAATTGCAAAAAGTGATAATTCCCTTACTGAGTCTTTAGATTTAATTGGATATAGATATGAAACTTTAACTAATACGGTATCTTATATGCAGCAAATATGGCAAATGACTAAAAATTATTTATCTCAAGCTGAAAAACTATTTAGTGGTTTAGAATCACAAATAACAGAAAAATCAATTGGTAACTTAACTATTGTTTCAGCAATGGGTGTAGGTGCATCATTAATAGATTTATTTACGGAATCAGCCCCATCATTTTCAGCGTTTGGTGTTATATACTTTTTTATATTAGCAATAGTAGGTTGGTCTGTTAACAAGATAATGATAAAAATCTCGGAAAATAGAAAATTTGAAATACAAGATATTGAATATGATAAGAATATAAAATAACTATGAATAGCGTTGCAAAAGAAAACAGAAGAATACTTAAAAAGTGTTCTTTTGAAATTTTTTTAAAGTTTATTATTTCTATTTGTTACCGAGGATCTTTGCTTATCATACCAATACTATGGGCAAAAGTAGTTGATTATGCAACTGCGCATAATTTTTTGTCTTCATATAGGATGATAATAATAGCTATTTTGGTTATGTTGTTTTATTATATGAGCGTAAGCTTAAATCAGGTGTTTTATTATTTTCTTTATAATAAAATGTATAAATTATATTCAAAATTAGCATATTCGTCTTTTATTAATAATTCTATACATAGTATATCAAGGTTTAAAATTAGTGAATTTAATAATATTATAAATAATGATTTAGATATAATAGTTGCGTTTTTTTCTGATACTATTATAAAAGTTGTACAAATAATGGAATTTTTAATTATATACTATTATTTTTATACAATTAATATAAGAATGTTTATAATAACTGTTTTGGTTTCTTTAACCATGATTTTAGTTTTAGGAATTTTAAATAAAAAAACAGGAAAATTAAATTCTAAAAGAAAGCAAGCACTTGATAAAAAAACAACAATTACTCATGAGGTTTTTAACACGGTAAAAGAAATAAAAGGTTTTTATGTATTTAAAAGCGTAAATGAAAGAGTAAAGCAAACTTGCTCTAGTTATCTAAAAGCACATGCTAATCTTAATACTTATTCAACTGTTATTAAACAAATTGTTTTTGTATTTATTGAATTTGCAAGATATGGTTTGGTTGCATATGGTATATATTTATTTTCAATAGGTAAGATGGAAATAGGAACTATTTTAGTTATTTATACGTATTATACAAAAATAATAGAAAATTATGAAATTATTGGTACTTTAACATCTGGTATTCAAGATACGAAAGTATCACTTAAAAGACTAAATAAGTTAATAGAATATACGGGTACGGATGATAATAAAGAATTAGTAAATAAAAAGGATTATTTAGGAAAAATAAAATTTGAAAAAGTTTTGTATGGTAATAAAAAAGATCCTATCTTAAATGACGTATCATTAATAGTTAATCAAAATGCTATTACTGTTATAACAGGACCAACCGGTTCTGGAAAAACAGGTGTTTTAGATTTACTTATGAAGATGAATAAAAAACATAGCGGTAATATATTTATAGATGATATTGCATATGAAAAAATAGATGATGATACGTTTTATAATTTAATTTCTTTAGTAAGAAAAGAGCCTAATTTCTTTGACTTAAGTATTAAGGATAATTTAATGTTGGTAGGTGGAAATTTTAAAGAGGTAAAAAATGTTTGCCAAAGTTTAGGAATCCATGATGATATAATGGAACTTAAAAATGAATATGATACTGATATTAATGATTCATCATCTAAAATATCAATTAATTTAAAAAGAGGTATAGCTATTGCAAGAGTTATATTAAAAAATTCAAAAATAATAATGTTTGATGAGATAATTGATACGTTAGATGATAATCTTCAAAATAAAGTATTAGAATTACTAGAGGAAAAGAAAAAAGATCATACGATACTAATTATTTCAAGAGAAGAAAATATAATGCAAAAAGCTGATAAGATTATTAGACTTGATAATAACAAGGTAAAGAGAAATTTAAAAAAGTTTGACATCATAAAATAGTAATAAAGGAATATTAGTTTAGGTGTTGTTAACCTTTACTATTTAAAGTAGAAATGGATAAAATTATGAAAAAGTAAAAAATGTCTTTTTACTTATCATAATAAAAATAGTATCAATTTTATGAGCAGGAACTAATTAAAATAACACCTAACTTATCAAATTAAATATTTCTTTTTAAACTTTTTATATGGTATTCTTGAAAAACACATAATAATATAAAAACGACTTTTTGACAAGCCGTCTTTTGCTATACTCGAAAAGTCCGAGTTTTCTATCTATCTGGTGCCGCTTGTAGGAATCGGACCTACAGCTAATCATTACGAGTGACTTGTTTTACCATTAAACTAAAGCGGCAGAAAGGTTATTTAAAAAAACCGTTTTCAACTAATTTGGTTTCATTTATAACCATGAAAGCATTATTATCTATTTTAGAAATAATTTTTTTTAAAGTGTTTAAACTTTTTTTATCAACTTCAATAAATAACATTAATTTTTTAGTATTATCTTTACCTGTACACTCAATTTGTGATACGGCAAATCCTTCATTTCTTATTGAGTCTATTTGGTCATTAGCTAGATAATCTAGTATTACTTGAACTGATATTTTCCCATTTATTAAGACATTTGATAATGTTGTACCAATAAATGTTCCAACAGCATATCCTGCAGCATACGAAAGTGCTATCCAAATACTGTCTATTTTTGTATTTAAAGCTTCTCTAACTACTAAAAACCAAATTATAACATCAATAAATCCTAAAATAGTTGCAACACCTCTTTTTGATTTTACGGTTAGGACAGTAACAAATGTTGCAAGAGATACATCAACTATTCTTGCGAAAAATATTTTTAGACATAATGAAAGTAACATGTTTCTTCTCCTTATTGCTAAAGTTATAATATCATAATTATTTTAAATCTTCAATAGATATATTGCACGTAAAGTGTTATAATTATGTTATATGGAGGGATTTAGTTGAATAAAACTGTTGAATTAAATAAAAATTGCAAAATATTATTTATTTTGAATATATGTGTTTTATTATCTCTTGTTTTATTTAGAAATTATTTTTCTAGTCTCAATTATTCTAAAGTGCTTATTAATGTGATGTTAATTATAAATATAGTTATATTAATTGTGGGTATTATATTTAATGTTATTTTATTAAACAAGCCTGATTTATATAATGGAAAAAAAATATTAATTATAATTATTAGTTTATTTATACTTTATTTATTGATTAACACAGTTGCTGTTACTATCATTAATAAACCATTAAATAGAGGTTATAAAAAAATAGCGGATAAGTTAGTATCGTATTGTGATTCTTATAATTGTGGCAAATATGAAACAAAATCTTATTCGAATGTAAGAGATTTTGTTATTAGCAAAACTTATTTAGATTATAATGGCGTTAAAAATGATATAAAAATACACACAAAATATGATTCTAACCATATTATTTCAGTAACCGCAGATGTGTATTCACAAAAAGAAATGTTTTCACAAGCATTAATAAAAGAACAACTTAAGGATTATTTTAATAATTTTAATATCCAAATTGATGAATCTATGATAGAAGAAGCGTTTGAAAATAGATTTAAAAAATCTATAAAAAAAGATAATATATATTATAGCGTAAGCGAAATTTATGAAAAAGGAAAACTTGTAAAATTAAAGACAACAGTAACTTTAAAAAATGATTAAAACAAGATTATTTATGTTTATTAAGCGGTGAAGTAAAGTAAATGTTGGAAAAAAGAAAGAGAAAATACAAGTTATAAAATTAATTTGTATTTTTTTAAGATCT
>CANQZW010000022.1 GCA_947628435.1 uncultured Bacilli bacterium
TTACTTTATTTTATACAAAAAAAACAGAATTTCTTTTCCACAGTTTTCTGTTTTTTTATTTTTTACCTAAACTCAAAGTCAATTATTTAAATTTTATCATTATATAATTGTTTATAAATAAAAAAGGCTTGAAATTAAGCCTTTTTTACGTCTAGTTTAACATTTAATCCATTTAAATCAAATTCCTCAGTTAAGTTATCTTTTTTTATTAGTTCTAAACTAAGTGTTTCCTTTTTTATTATATCTTTAAATTGTTCAATTACTTTATCAAATGAATTATCTGCTTCATAATATAAATAAATTCTATCTGCAACATCAAAATCTTTTTGCTTTCTTAAGTTTTGAACCTTAGAAATTAATTCTCTTGCAATACCCTCATTAATTAATTCTTCTGTTAAATTTGTATTTAGAATAATAAAATTATTAGAATCTTTAATAACGTCATATCCTTCTTTTGCAGATACTCTTATATCAACCATCTGACTTGTTACATCAAATAATTGTCCATCAACATTAATCGTTACAGCTTCACCATTTTCAATAAATTTAATATCTTCATTAGTAAGTGATGAAAGTTCTTGTTCATATAACTTTATTTTAGGACCAAATATTTTACCTACTATTTTAAAGTTAGGTTTAACTACATAGTTCATATATTTTGATAAATCAGATACGTAAGTTACGTTTTTTACATTTAACTCTTCTTTTATAAGTTCTTGTAAGTTACCAATTAATTCTTCGTTTTTACCATCAATTAATATTTCACTAATTGGTTGTCTTACCTTTATTTTAACTTCTTCACGAGCATTTCTACCTAATGATATTAAATCTCTTACTAAGTCCATTTTATTTTCTATTTTATCATTAACTAGCGATAAATCAGCCTTAGGAAAATCACTTAAATGAACTGATGTTTTTCCAGTTAATGATACATATATTTCTTCTGCTGTATAAGATGCTATTGGTGCAATAATCTTACATAAACCAACTAATACGTCATAAGTTGTTTTATAAACAGCCTTTTTACTATTATCTAAATCATGCGCCCAAAATCTACGTCTTGTTCTTCTAATATACCAGTTAGATAAATCTTCTGATACAAAGTTTGTTACACTTCTTACTACCTTTGTTAAATCATACTCATCATAAGCTTTAATTACATAATCTAATAATTTATTATATTTAGAAATTAACCACTTATCAATATCTTCTATATCATTATAGGCAATATCAAAATTTCTTGGATCAACGTTGTCTGTATTTGCATATAATGCAAAAAATGAATAAGTATTTCTTAAAGTACTAAAGAATTTTGAGTAAACCTCTTTTAAACCTTCTTCATCAAATTTAATTGGTGTCCAAACCGGTGATACATAAGGTAAATACCATCTTATAGTATCCGCACCATACTTCTTAATTAATGCAAAAGGTTCAACCGCATTACCTCTTGATTTATGCATTTTTTGACCATTTTTATCAAGCAACAAATCATTTACTAACACGTTTTTATAAGGACTTTTTCCTGTTACAAAGGTAGATATTACCAAAAGAGAATAAAACCAACCTCTTGTTTGATCAATTCCTTCTGCAATAAAATCTGCTGGAAATTGTTCTTCCCATAATTCTTTATTTTCAAAAGGATAATGATACTGTGCAAATGGCATAGCCCCACTATCAAACCAACAATCTATAACATCCGTTGTTCTTGTCATAGCATTTCCACATTTTGGACATTTAATATGAATATCATCTACGAACGGTCTATGCAAATCTATTTTTTCATCTATTTTTTCAATGGCGTTATCAATTAATTCCTTTCTTGAACCAATCATTTTCTCATAACCACAAGAACATATCCATAAAGGAAGTGGTGTTCCCCAATATCTTTGACGAGATATTGCCCAATCTTTTAATTCTTCAAGCCAATTTCCAAAACGCTTTTCACCAACGTATGAAGGATACCAATTAACCTTTTTATTTTCACTTATTATTTTATCCTTAAGCTTAGTTATTTCTAGATAATAAGATGGTTTAGAATAGTATAAAAGTGGTGATTTACATCTCCAACAATGAGGATAATTATGAACCATTTTTTGTTTTTTAAATAACTTATCATTTTCTTTCAACCATTTAATTACTTCTAAATCCGCATCAAAAACACGCATACCCTTCCATGGACCCTCAACGTAGCATCCGTCTTCTCCTACTGGATTTAAATATGGCAAATTATATTTTTTACCTACGTTTGCATCATCTTCACCAAAAGCAGGGGCAATATGAACAATACCAGTTCCATCTTCCATTGTAACGTAATTATCACACGTAATATAAAAAGCTTTTTTATTAACTTTCAAAAATGGTAATAATTGTTCATATTCTTGATATTCTAAATCTTTTCCTTTATACTCTTGTATTATTTTTACATCATCACCTAAAACCTTATTTAAAAGTGCTTTAGCTAAAATAAAGTTATAACCTTTTGAATTTACCTTAACATATGTTTCATTAGGATTAACGCATAAAGCAACGTTAGAAAGCAATGTCCAAGGAGTTGTGGTCCAAACAAGAAAATAGCAATCTTCATCTTTTTTCTTCATTGGAACAATTACTGTATCAACACTTACTTCTTTATATCCTTGAGCTACTTCATGAGAAGCTAGTGACGTTCCACATCTTGGACAGTAAGGGGTAATTTTAACTCCTTCATAAAATAGTCCTTCATCAAAAAATTTCTTTAATATCCACCACTCAGTTTCAATATAATCATTATCATATGTTATATATCTGTTTTTAGTATCAATAAATTGTCCCATTTCATCAGTAAGCTTTGTAAAAGCCTCTTCATTTTTCCATACTGCCTCACGACATTTTTTATTAAATTCTTCAATTCCATATTTTTCAATATCTTTTTTACCTTCAAATCCTAACTCTTTTTCAACTTGCACTTCAACAGGAAGGCCATGGGTATCCCAACCTATTTTTCTAAGTACTTTTTTACCTTTCATAGTGTTATACTTACAAAAAGCATCTTTTAAGAATTTTGCAACCATATGATGAACGCCAGGATTTCCATTTGCGGTTGCAGGTCCATCATAAAATACCCAATTTTCCTTTGAACCTCTATTTTCAATAGTTTTATTTAATATATCTTCTTCTTTCCATTTTTTTAAGATTTCTTGTTCATTTTCATAAACAGATTTTTTTGATAATTCTTTAAATATTTTACTCATTTTTTTATCCTCCTTATATATAAAAAATACTCATCCTTAAAAGGATGAGTATTAACCCACGGTACCACCTTATTTCATATTAAAAAATATGCAACTTATTTATTTTAACGCTTTTTTGCGGTACTATTCTAATAATTTCAAATAGACACATCAGAAGTGATTTGCATAACTTAAACTTAACTTATTTTTCACCAAATAATAAGCTCTCTAATAAGTTACCATTATGCCGTCTTCCTCATCTGCTTTAATGACTTATATTCTATCATATTTTTTAAAATAATCAAGTATTAAAAATCTTCAGATATATTTTTTGTTCTAGTTCTTTTAGGTTCCTCTTCGTCAGTCATTTTTCCTTGAACATTAATATTTTTTGGAGCACATAAGAATATGCCATCTCCTAATTTTTGCATTGAACCACCAATAGCATATAAGCATCCACTTACAAAATCAATTATTCTTTTTCCCTGATCTGGAGTAACTCTTTTTAAATTAACAACAACAGTATTTCTTTTTTTTAAGTAATCAGCAATTTGTTGAGATTCAGAATAAGCTCTTGGTTCAAGAAGAATCATTTTACTTCCTTCGGCAGCCTCTTCACGAGTAGCTTCTTCAACACTCAAAGTATAATATTCATCTTCACTAGAAATATCACTACCACCAAATAATTTCTTTAAATTTAAAGCCATATTATCCCTCCATACATACCCAATATACTATCTACATGTTATTTTAACATAAAAAAAATAAAAATTAAATAGTAATAACAAAAAAACAAAAATTTTTCATAAAATTTTACTCTTCAATAAACTTCTTTAGCTCTTTATTATAATTTTTATATCTTAATAATTTTTGTTTTTCAAATTCTAAATCTTTATTATCTTCAATAATAAATTTAATCTCATCTTTATCTTTATAAATATTATTATAAGAAAGAGTTTTAATATGATTAACAATTAAATTAATAACTAATGAAAATATCGATCCACCTGCAAAAACGCCATACGAATAAGTAGCATATGAATCACCTTCATCAATAAACAAAAGTGATAATATACCTGAAATAGCCATTCCTAAACTAGTAATAAAATAATCATTTTCATTGTTTTGTAAATAATTTATTTTTCTTATTAGCCTTTTTATATCTTTATTATTATACTTTAATTCTTTATCTATTTTTTTAATACTTTGCTTTACAAAAATATCAGTTTGTTTATTTTGTTTTAAATATTTTTCTATTATATCTTTTACAAAAGATAACTCTTGTTCATTTAATTGTTCTAAATCCTTAATCATTTAAAAAGCTCCCTTACAATATTTTTTAACATTGATTAAAAAAGAAGCCTACTTGCTTCTTGATACGTATTTTCCATCACTTGTAGATACGATAACTGACTCTCCCTTATTAATAAATAAAGGTACTTTTATTACCATTGCGTTTTCTAAGGTTGCGTCTTTTTGGGCTCCACTTGATGTATTACCTTTAACTGCTTGCTCAGTATCAGTTACTAAATAATCTATTTTTTCTGGTAAGTTAAGACCAATTAACTCATCACCGAAGTATACCATGCTAACTTCTAAATTTTCTTTTAAATATTTTAAATCATCACCTATTTGATCCTTTGATAATTCAACTTGTTCATAAGTACTCATATCCATAAAACTATAATTATCACCAGATTGATATAAATACTGCATAGGTTTTCTTTGTACGTTAGCTTTACCAAGTTTTATACTACTATTATACGTTTTTTCAACAATAGAACCAGTCCTTAAATTTTTAAGTTTTGCCTTAACAAAGGCTGCTCCTTTTCCTGGTTTAACGTGTGAAAATTCTAATACTTGGTATATACAACCTTCATCTTCAATAGTCATTCCATTTTTAATATCATTTACGTTGAACATCCTATTACTCCCTTCTATCTTAAAAAATAAGCATTTAGCTTACTAATTTTTAGTTTCTTTATGAACCGTATGACATCTGCATTTTGGACAAAATTTATTAAGTTCCATACGTTCTGGATCATTATGTTTATTCTTTGGTGTACGATAGTTTAAACTATTACATTTAGGGCACTTTAAAGTTATATCAGATCTATTTTCATTTTTCTTTGCCATATTATTCCCCTCCTTTTCGAAGATAACTATGGTTATTATATCAGATTATTTATAATTTTCAAAGAAAATATTGCAAATTCTTGATACAATTCGCTTATTTACGTTAGAAGTGTATGAAGAAGAACCATTTTTATGACTAATATGTGGTGATATAGATACAATGCTCATTACAGGATTATCAAACGGAGCATAGCCTATAAATGACTTGCTATAAGTTTCAGTATCAACTACTCCATCACCATCAGAATCATAAAAACTCTCAGAAGTACCAGTTTTACCAGCAGGAGTTGGACTATTACCCATGTATCCTTTACCTAAATATCCTTCCATAACACTTTTAAAACCTTCTTTTACCCTTTGAAAGTATATTTTATCAATATCAACTGTGTTTAATAACTTTTTATCATACGTACTTTTAACGGAACCCAACTCATCTGTTTTAGTTGCTTTTCTTATTTCCTTTACTAAGTTTAGTTTATATCTTTCTCCTTCATTTACTATGGTATTTAAATAACTTGAAAGCTGAAGAACTGAATAAGTATCATATTGACCAATAGAATAATTTAAAAGTAGTCCAGCATTGGATGTTTTACCTTTATAACCTTCTGTTTCAAAAGGAAGATCAATACCTGATTTAACTCCAAGTCCTAGTTTGTTAAATACACTTCTATAAGTATTTAGTGCACCATCGTCAATTTTAATTGGCATATTATAATAATATTTTATACCTGCAACTTTAAGTGCTAACTGAAACTGATACGAATTTGATGAAAATTTAAGCGCAGTAATATCATTTAATGCTCCTAAAGAATTACTCCAAGAACATTTTGATGGAGTATTTTTAAATTTTATACATTTATCGTAAAAAACATCTCCTATTTTTAAATTACCTGTTTTATAACCAACTAGCATTGATGCTCCTTTAACTATTGAACCTGGAGTATCACTTCCCGTTAATAAGTTTGTTGTATAATCGCTTATTTTATAGCCATCTAAGGTAGGAGTTATTTGTTTTGATGCCATCGCTAAAATTTCTCCGGTTTTAGGATCAGTAATAATAACTGATGAATGATCAAAATATCTGGTATTAGCCTCTTTTTTAGCATTTATTATTTCTTCTTCTATTATTTTTTCTAAAGCAATTTGAAGATTTATATCAATTGATAAAACAATATCATTTCCTTTATTACCCTGTTTTATTAAAGTTTTTTTTCCGTTTTTTATTTCATACTCATCCTTAGTTCCTTTAAGTTCATCCTCATACTCATACTCTAAATAACTTAATCCTACCCGATCATTTAAAGAATAACCTTTATTTAAATACTCTGCTTTAAATTCTTGTGGAATGCCAGTTTTATTAGTTGATACGTTTCCTAGAATTTGTCTTAAAGTATCGCCATAAGGATAAATTCTTTTCCAAGAAGTAGATGCACTTATTCCTTTTAATTTATTTTTGTTTTGAATAACATATGCATACTCTTGATCACTTGCATCTTCTTTTATTATTTTTTCATCATAGTAATAACCTTTTCCCATTAAATAATATATATAAGCTGCTTCTTTATCTAGTTGTGAGTATGTACTTAACTCCTCATCAGTTACTCTTTTTATTTTTAAACTTTCAATTTCTGATGCTTTTAATTTTCTTCTTTCATATAATTCATATTCTTCATCAGTTATTTTTTTATCAGCCTTTTCTTTATTATTTACTAACCAAAATTTTTTTAGTTGTTCATTACTTAAGCTTGCATAATCAACATTTAGTTTTTCTGCTAAAGTATAGGCAAGATTTATTTCATCTTCTATTTTCATACCAGATTCTTTTTTATAACTTATTAAATTAGTACCTACATTATCTACTATTATGTTATAATTTCTATCATATATTCTACCTCTTGGCATTGAAGGACCATATACTTTTTTCGTTGATAATTTATCAAGTTCTTTAAGTGATGCTTTAATATTAAATAATTGTAAATAACCAATTTTTAAAACTATTATTATAAAGCATACAATAACAAATATAAATAATATAATAAGTCTGTTTTTAGTAATAACTATTGGGTTTTTATTTTCTTTCATAATGCACCACCTCATGATTATTATGCTAATAAAAACCAAATCATATGCATATAATAAATAGGAGTTGATTTACAATGTATGAAGTATTAATAAAAGAATACTTAAAAAGACTGTCATTAAAAGATATAAATGATTTTGCAAATAAAAATAATATGCCTCTTGAAAAAAACGAAGATAAAATTATATATGATTTTATAATGAACAATTGGATGGAAGTATATAAAGGTGATGCAAATAAAGCTTTATCAAAATTAAAACAGCAAGTATCATCTAAAACGTTTAATAATATTATGAAACTATATAATGATTTTAAGGATAAGATAAAATGATAATTATGACAACATCAATTTTAAATTGATGTTGTTTTATAATAGTTATTTATAAATAAAAACAATTTTATGTTATTATATATAAAAAGAGGTGCTTTTATGATAAAAGTTGGTGTAATAGCAGAATATAATCCTTTTCATAATGGACATTTGTATCATTTAAATAAAGTAAAAGAAATGTTTAAAGATAGCTATTTAATACTTGTTTTAGCAGGAAACTTTACTCAAAGAGCAGATGCATCCATAATAAATAAATGGGATAAAACAAAAATAGCATTAGATTATGGATATGATTTAATCGTTGAACTTCCTTTTAACGTTGCAACATCTTCAGCTAGCATATATGCTAAAGGTGCAATAGATATTTTAAATAAATTAGAATGTGATTACTTGGTATTTGGTTCTGAAACAAATGATGTAAACTTACTTAAAAAAGTAGTTAATAAAACCCTAAATGATAAAAACTATCAAAGTAAAATAAAATATTATTTAGATAAAGGAATAAACTACCCTAAATCGTGCTCTTTAGCTTTAAAAGATTTAATTAACGTAACAATTGATAAACCAAATGACGTATTAGCATTAGAATACGTAAGGCAAATAATTAAAACAAGTAGTAAAATAAAACCAATAAGTATTAAAAGAACCAATGATTATCATGAAGAAAAAATAAATAATAATATAGCTAGTGCAACCTCAATAAGAAAAAATTTAAATAATAAAAACTTGATTAAAAATGTTATGCCAAAAGACGTTTTAAAACTAATTAATAACATATCTATAAATGATTTATTTAATTACTTAAAATATGAAATATTAACAAGTGATAATCTAAACGAAATACTAGATGTTGATGAGGGAATACAAAACAAATTAAAAAAAGAAATACTAAATTCAAATAACATTGAACAGTTAATTTCAAATATAAAATCAAAAAGATATTCATATAATAGATTAAAAAGAATGCTTTTACATATTTTAACTAAAACAAAAAAAGAATATAACAAAGAAATTAATTATATCCATGTTTTAGGCATTACAAATAAAGGTGCTAAAATATTAAAGGATGTAAAAGATAAAATACAAATACCAATAATAACAAAGTTTAAAAAGAAATATGAAGTACTTTTTAATGACGAGATAAAAGCAAGTTATGTGTATAGTTTAATTACGAAATATGATGTTAAAGAAGAATATAAAAGTTGCATAAAAAGGTTTAAGAATTAACTTTCTTAAACCTTTTTATTAGTCTTTAGCTTTAAATAACATCGTTAAAATAAAACCGAATACTATTGCCGCAACAATACCAACCGACGTAAGACTAAACATACCTGCTAAAAGTCCTAAAAGTCCTTTGTCTTCCGCTGCGTTTAAAGCACCATGAATAAGAGAATGCCCAAAACTTGTTATTGGTACTAAAGTACCCGCTCCAAACCATTTGATAAATTTATCATACAAACCAAATGAATCCAAAAAAGCACCAATAACAACGAATAAACCAGTTACGTGTCCAGGAGTAAAATTAGTATTATCTAATATTATTTGCCCTATTAAACATACTAATCCACAAAATAAAAACGAATATAAAAATATCATTTTACCACCTCCAAACAAACAGCATGAGAAATAGATGGGATTGAAAGTTTTTGATTATTCATAGTAGGACTCATTAAAGCTCCTGTTGCAACAAGAAGTACTTTTTTTAAATTTCCTTCTTTCATTTTATTTAAAACATCGGTATATGTAACAAGAGCTAAACAAGCTGGTCCACTTCCTCCTGCTTTTACTTGAGATTGTTTTTTTCTATCATAAATAATACACGCAGAATCTTCATGTATATTTTTTAAATCAATATCATATACTTCTTTTATATATTCTTTTAATATTTCTTTTCCATACACTCCTAAATCACCAGTTAAAATAAGATCATAATCATCAATCGTTGTATTAGTTTGTGTTAAATGTTCAAATATAGTTCTTGCAGCTGACGGAGCCATAACAGATCCCATATCATAAACGTCTGTTACTCCCAAATCAGTTGTAGTACCAATACTTACCGATGAAACTTTTATATTTGTTTTTTCTTTTGTTAAAACCAAACTAGCAGAACCAGTTACGGTAAATGTAGATCTTTTTGGTTTAGGGCATCCGTATTCTACCGGATTTCTAAATTGTCTTTCGGCAGTCATATTATGTGATGAGACATTTAACAAAATATTTTTAATCTCTTTATTTTGAAGAAGGCTACCTGCAACTATAAATTCTTCACACATTGATGCACATGCGTTATATAAACCTATATAAGGTCTGTTAAACTTAATTGAAGAATATGAATTAGCAGTAATTTGATTAGAAAGATCCGCACCAATAATAACGTTAATATCATCAAGTTTTAACTTAGATTTATCAAGTACTATTGAAACTGAATCATTTATCATCTTCATTTCTGCTTGTTCAAAAGTCTTACAACCAATATAATAATCATCATAAGTTTTATCGTATAGTTTACCAAAATTACCCTCTTTTTCGTCTTTACAAGCAACCGTAGAAGAATCTTTTACATATACATTATTAAAATTTATTGTCATAATCTACCCTCCAAAAAATACGTATCTAATAGTACCAAAAATATAAGCTGATACAACTCCATATAAAATTACGCTACCTGTTAATTTAAACGCATTAGATCCTATTCCAGTTATTAATCCCTCTTTTTTATAATCAATCATACTTGAGGTCATAGCATGTGCAAAACCAGTTATCGGAACGATTAAACCTGCCTTTGCCTTACTAACTAAATTATCAAAAAAACCAAGAGCAGTACATAAAGATGCAATAAAAATAAGAATTACAATCATAATAGATGTTGCATCTTTATGGGCTACATCAAAATTATTTTCTAATACAAAAACTATTATCTGACCTAATAATCCAACAAGTCCCCCTACCAAAAAAGCAGTAATTGCATTTTTTACTTTATTTTCCTTTGGAACGATTTTATCCGTTAATTGTTTATACCTTTCTTTATTCATTTTTATCACCAGTATTAATATGAAAAAAAGTTTGGAAATTTATACCAAACTTTTTTCATAATTTTTTTTATTCTTGTACTAAAGACATTTTTTTCTTCATCTTAGATAAAGCTTTTTTTTCTAAGCGTGAAACATACACTTGATTAACACCAAATATTTTTGCTACTTCATTTTGTGTTAAGTCTTTAAAATATCTGTTTATTAGCAATTCTTTTTCCTCATTACTTAAACATTTAAAAGCTTCTTTTAGGTCTATCATTTGTTCATTACTAATTGTTTGTTTACTGGGAGTTAAATCTAAAAGAGTAATTACTTTTCCATCATCATTTACCTCTTCATCTAAACTTTTAGTAATCATCTTACATGCATCTAAAGCACTAATTACCTTTTCTTCTTTAATTTCAAGCATATTAGCAATATCAGTAATAGATGGTTTATAACCTCTTACCGAAAAATGTTTATCTATGTACTCATTAATTTTTCTTCCTAATCTAATTAAATCTTTGCTTACTTTAATTGCTTTATTTTCTCTTACGTACTTACTTACCTCTCCTACTACGTAAGGAAATGCATAAGTAGAAAACTTTGTTTCTTTATTTTTATCATAATTATCATATGCTTTAATTAAACCCATCATTCCTACTTGGTGTAAGTCTTCTTTATCCATGTAATTATTATATTTAGAACAAATGCCATATACTAATTTACTATTTTGTTTAATTATTTCATCTCTTTCATAAAACTCTTGGAGCATTATATCACAACCCTTTCAAATACTTTTAATTCATTTTCTAAATTAACAAGTGATTTTAATTCTTTTATTTCGCCACCAAATAAGAAAAATTCACCATTAATTTTTTTCATTATTCTTTTTAATTTTTTTATTTCCTTAACCCCTTGGTTAGATACACTATCTAAATTAGAAGTATTTAAAACAACGTATCTTATACCCGATTGTATAATCACCTCCTTAACTTTTTCATCAAATATATTCAAAGTTGTGCTATCTAAATTTCCATAAAGTCTTACGAAAAGAATTCCTTTTCTAAATTCCATTAATACGTTAAGCAACTTAATTCCTCCCACAAACTTATTTAAACACTTTTGAAATATAAAAAAAAGCACTTCGACATAAGCTTACAAAAAGAAAAAGAATCACTTAAAATAGTGCTTCTTTTGTGGTTTGATTAATAATATTTTATTAGTCTTTTTCCATTAAAAATGGTAATATTTCATTTATATTTCGATAACTAAATACAACGTCATAAATAAAATCAATAAACGGCATTTTAAGATGTTTTCTTTTTATTAATCCATAAATTGACTTTAAGGTATAAACTCCTTCTACCGTATTATTTTTTAAATAGTTTTCTTGTTCTTTTTTATTGGCACCACTTCCAATTAATTTACCAAATGAATAATTACGGGAAGATGTTGACGTACAAGTTAAAAGAATATCACCAAATCCGGCGAAAGAAAGAATAGTCTTTTCATTACCCCCTAATTTTTTAATTAGTTTTCTAGTGTCATTTAAGCTTTCTGTTAGAAACATTGCTTTAGTAGATTCAGATGCATCAATTGCATCTAGCATTCCAGATGCTAAAGCAATAATATTTTTTAATGTTCCACAAAGCTCTACACCTAAAAAGTCATTAGTAGTTCTAATTTTTAAAGTATCACAAGCCAATGCTTTTATAACAATTTTTTTGGTTTTATTATTTGTAGTAGCAAGTGATAAACCTATTAATTCATCTTCTGCCATATCTTTAGCAAAAGAAGGTCCAGAAATAGTACATAATCTTTTTGTATTTAAGCATGTTTTAACTATGTTACTAGCAAAATTATAAGTATCTTGTTCTATACCTTTAGATGCTATAACTATATGTTTATCTTTTACGTAGGGTTTTATTAATTTACATACGCTAGATAAGTATTTAGTTGCTACTGCAATAACTACAATATCACTTTTTTCTAGTGCCTTTTTTTCATTTGTAGTGTAAATAAAATTATTTGGCATCTTAACATTTGGTAATGCATTTTTATTCATCTTTGTTTTAGTTAATGTATCTATTTCTTCTTTAACCTTAGACCATATTACTATTTTATTACCTTTATTTTTATTAAATTTTAATGCAAGTGCTAATGCATAAGCTCCTGCGCCTAATATAGTTATGTTCAATTTTATCAACTCCATTATATATTATAACATGAATATATTATAATAATTAAAAAAGTTTAATTCTGTCTATGTCTTGATATGTTTAGTATAATTCCCATTGATACTAAAGTAATAATTAAACTACTACCACCATAAGAAAAAAATGGCAAAGTAACACCCTTTGCCCTTTTAGAGTTATAAAAAAATATAGGGTTGCCTGTACTTTTGTTATAACCCTTAGGACA
>CANQZW010000023.1 GCA_947628435.1 uncultured Bacilli bacterium
AATAACACAAAAACGACTTTTTGACAAGTCGTTTTATATTGATACTCGAAAAGTTCGAGTTTCCTATCAATCTGGTGGACCGTTAGGGATTCGAACCCTAGACCCACTGATTAAGAGTCAGTTGCTCTACCAACTGAGCTAACGGTCCATATAAATTACTAACTAATTATAGCACATATAATTTATTTTGAAAATACTTTTATTAAAATAAATGGTGGACGCTATAGGACTCGAACCTATGACCCCCTGCTTGTAAGGCAGGTGCTCTAACCAACTGAGCTAAGCATCCAAATGCAATAATATTCTACTACATTTAATTTTAAATATCAACTACTTTTTAAAAGAAAAAAATAACCAATTAGGTTATTCTAATACGTCTGGCAATCTAACAATCCATTTAGTATGACATTTTATATATTCCAATTTTTTATTATTAAAAACAATATCCTTAGATGAAACGTAATATGTTGTATTAATATTTGATAAATTCTCTTGTTTAACTAAATTTGTTGTATATGCTATTATAGGATGCCCAGTAAATACAATACTAAGTCTTGCGGCTCCTTCTTCTGTAAAAAAAGTATACCAACAAAAAACTAAAATTAATATCATAATTAATATGTTAATTATTTTCATACCAGCTTTAATTATAAAAATAACTATCCCTATTATAAGTATTAACATTACCCATTTAGAAATATCTGCTACAACCATTTTATCAACTCCTACTATAAATAGTATACTAATTATTTTATTTTTTTACAACTTATTATAAATAAATTATATATATATTTTCTTATTTTTTAACTTTATCATTAGATTAATTTTCATATATTAAAACTCGAAGTATAAAGTCCGAGTTTGTTATCAATCTGGTAGTATTAGAAAAGTCATCTAAAATTTAGTAATACTAATTTAATTCTTTTTAATCAATACCTTTTCTAAAAATATTTTATTTTCAAATGACCCTTTTTTATAGTCATTTCTTCTGAAATAGCAATAACTTCTTCTAATGTCGAATTATCTAAATTATTAAAAATTTAATATAAAAACGTTGTGTAAAGAACATTTGTTTGATATAATCGTTTTAGGAATACTTAGTTAGTTTAGGTACTATTCTCCTTTACTTTTTAAAGCAAAAGGAGGTGATATTATGAAAAAACAAGAGAAATATCTTTGTACTATCATAATACTCCTTATTATTGTGATTTTAATCATACTAATAAAAATAGTACCAACTGTATAAGTCGGTACTAACCTACGATTTGGAATAGTACCTAACTCATCAAAATTAGGTATTCCTTTTTTATTTTATGCAAGGTATCCTTGACATATTCATAATAACATAAAAACGTACTTTTATCAAGTACGTTTTGTATTTTCGCTCGAAATTATTAGTCCGAGTTTCATATCATAATGGTGGCTCCGGGCAGGATCGAACTGCCGACACCAGGATTTTCAGTCCTGTGCTCTACCGACTGAGCTACAGAGCCAAATTAAAAAAAATGGCGGTTCCGACGAGATTTGAACCCGCGATCTTCTGCGTGACAGGCAGACGTGTTAACCCCTACACCACGGAACCGTTTAAACTTCTTAACAAAGCTCTTTAAGTATACTAAAAATATACCATTATTGTCAAGTACCTTATTAATTTTTTTAAACTTTTATTTAGTTAATTTATAGGATAACATAAAACTTAGTAACATTATAGAAATACCCAAAAATAAATTATAATAATTTTGAATATTAGGAATAAGTGCTAAAACAGATGCTAAAACAAACCCCGTTATAACACTATAAGTTAAACTATAATACTTTTTTAATAAAAAATTTATTAATTTTAATAATATTATAACTCCAAATATTAAGCCCAATAAGAACGGAATGATTTTGTTTAAATCATATATTATAGCATTAATGGGATTTGCTATAACTGATAATACGTACTCATACATTCCAATAATAATTAATAAAAAGGATCCACTAATACCTGGAATAACTTTTCCAATAGAATATATTATTCCTGTTAAAAATAAATTAATAAAATTCATAATACTATAATCACTTTGATATAGATTAATTTCAAATACATTTTTCGATAAAAATAATGTAATAGTAGATATTAAAAAAGTTATAACAATTGCAAAATAATTTACTTTTTGTTTTTTTTGTTTTATTTTTTTTATAAGAAATGGTACTCCTCCTAATATTAAACCAATAAATGAAAATTTAGTTATAACCTCATGTTTATTATATAAGAATATCATAACATTACTAAACCAAATAGCTCCTAATAATATTCCTATTGATAAAATAAATAAAAATATAAAATTTTTTTTAAATTCTTTAAAAAGATTTGTTAACGAATAAATCATTTTATCATAAACATCAAAAATAACAGCAATTACTCCCCCACTAACACCTGGAGTTACCATTGCAGTACCAATTAGTATTCCAACTAAAAAAAGATTAAAAAAAGACATAAAACCACCAATTAATTTTATGTCTTTTTTTTATTTTTATTCTATTGTAAGAGCCTGATTATCTGGCTGAATTTGAATAAAAGTATTACCATCATTTACTACTAATTCTTTACCAGTTGATTTAACCTTATAAATAGTTTGACTAGACCTAGATGTTTTTTCCCAAGTAATAGGAATTGCATATCCTTCTGAAATATAGTATCCCTCTCCACTACCGATGTTGTTTAAATCCTGTCTGCCACCAGCATATCCATCATTTAAAGTATAATTATGAACTTTATATGTAATTATATTTTTAGCAGTATATTGCATACCCGTTACATAATCTTTGTGTTCGGTATTATTTTGATATCTTTTATATACTTTATTTTCTGCATCGTACGAATAGCTTGTTAAATGAGTCTTTGAATAAGGAATTCTAACTACGTTAGCTGCTATGGCATTTTCATATTTTGATAAGTCTAAAGCTTTTGCTTGATATGTTAAAAGTAATTTTTTATCAGAAGTTAAACGATAACCTCTTTTTTCAGCAGCAGCTTTTAATTTTGCTATACTGGTATATGCTCTATGTTCTTTTGCTATTGTTCTTAATGAATTATCCCAAGTAAAAGCACTTGAATTATCAGCGTTTATATTATTTATCCTTAGTGTTGAAATATCACTTTGGGCTCTAGGACTCCAACCTATGTGAGCATATAAAGCATCATTTTCTAATACGTAATCTAAGTAATAATGTCTTGAACTTCTAACTGATGCAATCCTTTGAGTATCTTTATCTTTAAACAAAGCCATCATTCTTGTTATACCACCTTCTACAATCATCTCGTAAGTAATATAAGCATCTTGTAATCCGGCTTGATAACCCCATACGGCCTTATTGTTATTTATCATAACTGCAATTGGTCTTGATGTTGAACTTAAATCAACAATCTTTACTTTTTCTTCTTCTTTAGTAATTTCTTTTTTCTTAACAACCTTTTTTTCTTCTTTTTGATCTTTATCATTTAACAAGAAAAATACCAGTGCACCTATTATCAATAAAAGTATAACTACTATTAAAATTTTAACTTTTTTGTTAAGCCTTTTTCTTTTTTTCTTACTCATTTTACTTCTCCTATCTATAATTTAATTATACTATCGTTTATACTATTAAACAATTATAAATAATTTATTTTACACTTTTAATATTGAATCTTTAACTATTAAAGCACTTGTAAATGCCCAAGAAAGGTTATATCCACCACACTTTCCATCAATATCTAGCACTTCTCCAATAGCATACAAACCTTTACATTTTTTTGATTCTAAATTATCTGTAAATTCATCTAAGCAAGCACCACCAGTAGTTACTTGAGCATTATTAAAATCTCCAGTTTGGGTAATATTAAAGTGCATATTATGAATAGTATACGCTACTATTTTTATTTGATCTTTACTTATTTGTTTAACTAATTTGTCATGAACTTTTAATTGCTTAGATATTGCGTTAGCTAACTTATTATTTATAATTCCAGATAATGCATCTTGAATTTTATAATCTTTAAATGATTTTATGTATTCTTCTATTTGAGGTTCACTATAATTAGGAACTAAATTAACTATTAAAGTTACTTTCTTTTTTTCTTCTAAGTATTTTTTTACATTCCTTGATAAATTAAAAACACATATACCAGATACAGAATCTTTTGTAAACTGAATTTGACCTTTTTCTGTATTTTTTACTTCCCCGTTAACACTTAAATTAACTACTGCATCATATCTTACTCCTGATATATCTTTAATGTATTTATAATCAGTCTTTAAATAAGTTAATGCTGGATAAATCTTTTCTATTTTATGACCAAATTTTCTTAATATTTCATAACCAGTACCAGTTGATCCTGTTTTAGGATACGATTTACCTCCAGTTGCAATAACTACACTTTTAGCTTTTATATCATCATTTATATAAAAAATATCATTTTTCTTATCTATTTTATTAACATCATAATTATATCTTATATCAACATGTAAATAATTTAAATATCTTTCAAACACCTTACAAACACAGATTGCTTGATTTGAGTAAGGGTATAATCTTTTATCTTCCTGTTTTATTACTATTCCTATATATTTTAAATATTCTATGTAATTTTCATAATCTATGTATGATGGTATGGAATTATTTTTTTCATCTAAGTATTTTTTAATATCTAAATACTGTTTAAATCTACTTATATTACTATTACTATTATAGTTACTAATATTGGTATTATAATTTCCTAAATTACATCTTCCATTACCAGTAATAAGTAATTTTTTACCTATCTTATCATTTTTTTCTAACAATAATACTTTTAAATTATTATTTTTTATTTTTAACGCACAAGAACACATTAATCCAGATGCTCCCGCACCTATTATTGCAACGTCATACATAAAAATACCTCCTTATAAACACATCAATTTGTTACTTCATAAAATTCGGTATGAGGTTGTCCACATATTGGACATATAAAATCCTTAGGTAATTCATCTGCCTCATAAACATATCCGCATATTTTGCATTTCCATCTTCTTTTTTTATTATTACTTTTTTCATTTATTTGTTCTTCTTTTTGATACGTAGGTGCATTCTTAGAAGTTAAACCCTTTAATTTTTCTTGATAATATTTATACGTCATAGGCTTATCACTTGTAAAACCATCAGCTTTAATTACCTCACCAATAAAAATCGTATGAGAATTTGTTTCAAGTTTATCAATTACTTTACATATTATGTATCCACAAGAATCAAGAATAATTGGAATATTTTCTATAAGTTTATATTCTACGTTTTTAAACTTATTAGTATCCTTACTGGTTTTAAATCCAAACTCTCCAATTATTTTTGGATCACTTGTTTCTTTTAATATTGAAATAGCAAACAAATTAGAATAACTAATAATTTTATTAGTATTATTATCATGATTTATACTTATTGCAATAGTAATTGGATTTGATGTTATTTGCATAACACTATTTAATGTGCATCCTGCGTTTTTTTTATTATATGAGCTTGTTACAACATATACTCCATAAGATAAATTCTTCAATACTTTCTTATCCATAATTAACTCCTTACAGCACCATCAACTGATAATATTTCACCTGTTATATAGCTTGCCATATCACTTGCTAAGAATAAAAATGCGTTTGCAACATCTTCTGGGTTTCCAATTCTTCCAAGTGGAATAGTACTAATTAAAGGTTTTATTTTTTCTTCTGGGATGCCTTTTATCATATCAGTTGAAATCACTCCTGGCGCAACTGCATTAACCCTTATGTTATCACAGCCTAATTCTCTTGCAAGAGATTTAGTAAGACCATTTACAGCAAATTTACTTGCGGGATACCCACAACCACTTGATTGTCCATATAAACTTACCATTGATGATGTATTTAATATTACTCCACCTTTATTTTCCTTCATGTATTTTACTGCTGTCTTACTACAATTAAATACCGCATTAACGTTTAAATCCATTATTTTTCTAAAATTTTCTTCTGTATAATCATAAATGCTTTGCATTGAGCTTATTCCAGCATTATTAACTAAAATATCAATTTTACCATACTTTTTATATACTTTATCAAAAGCTTTTTTTACTTCTTTTAAATTACATATATTAGGAAATAAACCACTTACATCATAATCTTTATTTATTTTTTTTAGTTCATCAACAGCCTTATCAACCGTTTGTTTTTTAGAACCAAATAACACAACTTTTGCTTTATTATCTAAAAATTTTTTAACGGTAGCAAAACCAATTCCACGTGTGCCACCAGTTATAATTGCAACTTTACCATCTAACATAAAATCTCTCCTTATAATATTTATTAACTTTATTTTATTATAATTCAACTTACAAATCAATTATCTTTATATTATAAAAAAGACTTATTTACGCTAATTTTTTTTCTTGATTCTACTTTTAACCAAAATAAAAAAGAAGTAATAGCATGCTTTAATTATTTATTGTAATGCTTACTTCCATCTTTAGTATTAAAATACTTATTATATATATCATCATATAATTCTTGGGGCATAAATTTTAATTCCACGTTATTAATCTTATAAATTAAACGTAAATCATCCGTAAAATCAAGAATAAGATATTTCATATTTTTTTCTTTTACCAAACCTCTTTTTACATCAAACTTTACACGATTAATGTAACAAGATAGTAAAATTTCTGCTATTCTTACCACAACTTCTTGATATTTATCAATGTTTTTTTGTATGTAGCTTGCACTCTTATTTCCATACTCAAATTCATATAAAATATCAATATTCTTAATTAGTTCATACGCCATATTTTTATTACAATATTTTGATAATTCCTCAATTAATGAATATAAATCTGCTTCAAAATACATTTTAATCATTTTTTGGGAACCTATAATTTTTTCGATAAATGTTGTAATATAACTAAATAATATATATATATCTGGAGTTTGTTTAAAATATCTTTTGGTTAAAAGTGCTGTATAACCTTCAGCAATCCCTGTTCCTATACTAAAATCATTACTTTTTTGAGAAAATCCCGAAAAAAATATTTTTCCATCAAAAACCGAAGAAGACATATGAAATAACTCATGGAAAATTGAATTTTCCATGTCATTTTCAAGTAAATAAATTATATTATCTAACGCATTATATTTACCTAATATACCAGTTTTATTAGGCTTTTCTTCACAAATTAATAAATCTTGTAAGTTCCTGTTAAAATTATCTAAAGAAACATATGGTAACTTATTATGAATAACATTATAAAATTCTTTTATCTTATCATCATATTTTATCTTTACGTCCTTTACTGGAATTTTTTTTAAGTCTAACTTGGAGAGCTTTTTTACCTTATTTTTATCAATAACATAATTTTTTTTGTTTAAGTTATCTTTATATATATTAATTATACCAGCAGCAAACATACCAGCTAATATTGAATTTACTAAGTTCATATAAATCACCTTTGTTTTATATTATCATAAATTAATAGTTTATAAAAGTTATTATAAAAAAAATAAGAAAACTTTTTTGTTTTCTTATTTAACGTATTTAGCTAATTCTTCTTTTAGCATTTGCATTGTTTTAGCTGGATTTGCTTTACCACGAGTTTTTTTCATAACCTGTCCAACAAAAAAATCTATCATTCTTGTTTTTTCTGGGTTATACTCTTTTGCTTGCTCTTCATTTTCTTTTAATACTTCCATTACTACGTCATGAATAGCAGAATCATCAGTTATTTGCATCATACCTTTTTCTTTAACGATATCTTTAGGTTCTTTACCAGTATTAACCATATCTTCAAATACTTCTTTGGCTTGTTTTGAAGATATTGTTTTATTGTCTATTAAATCTATTAACTCTTTTATCATTACTGGTTTAATAGGCACTTTATCAATTGTTATTTCATTAGTGTTTAAATAACCCATAAGCATTCCAGTAACCCAGTTACAAGCTTTTTTAGGATCTGCACCTAATTCTACGCACTCGTTAAAAAAGTCGGAGTTTTCCTTTACCTTTACTAATACGTCAGAATCGTATTCACAAAGATCATATTTGCTTTTATACATTTGCTTTCTTTCTAATTGAAGCATTGGAATAGTTTTTCTTATTTCATCTAACATTTCATAGGTAACGGGCGTTGGTGAAATATTTGGTTCAATAAAATATTTATAATCTACCGCGTCAACCTTACTTCTCATATGGAAGGTTTCTCCAGTTTCATCATCTAGTCTTCTTGTTTCTTGTTCTACTACCCCGCCATTTTGAAGAATTTTTGTTTGCCTTTCTATTTCAAAATCAATTGCACGACCTACGTTATAAAATGAATTAACGTTTTTAATTTCTACTTTACTACCTAATTCATTTGTATCAGAAACAGATACGTTAACGTCACAACGCATTTGCCCTTTATCGCTTCTTGCCTGTGATACGCCGCAGTAAACTATTAAGGAACGTAGCGTCTCTAAAAACGTTAATGCTTCTTCTTTAGAATGCATACAAGGCTCCGTTACCGTTTCAATTAACGGAATTCCTGATCTGTTATAATCGATTAATGAATACGTATCATAGTGATCTAGCGATGCGGTATCTTCTTCTAAGTGAATATCATGAATGTCTACTTTTTTTATTTTACCATCCACTTCGATATTTAAGTAACCATTAATACCAACTGGTTTAGTCATTTGAGTTATTTGATATCCTTTTGGTAAGTCTGGATAATAATAATTTTTACGATCAAATATTATCTCATCTGGTGTTTTACAATTTAATGCCATTGAGACCTTTAAGGCTCTTTTTATCGCTTCTTCGTTAGCTACTGGAAGTATTCCAGGAAAGCCTAAATCTTGGTAAGCTACGTTAGCGTTTGGATTTTCGTTATACCCATTTACCGCTGGAGAAAAAACCTTTGAGTTAGATTCAAGCTCACAGTGAACTTCAAGTCCGATTGTTACTTTATACATGTTATTTCTCCTTTCTTGTGCTTAATGGTTCAAAGCCAATTTTTTCTTCTAACGCTGCAGCAATATTAATAACGTTACTATCTTGTTTAATAGCTCCCGTTATATTTACCGCAACAGGCATATTATCAATTAAACCAGACGGAATGGTAATTGATGGAAAACCACCAAAATTTCCAATTGCTAGATTTTCTGCAAAAAGTAAATATTTATCTGACATAACATCATTTACATCACCAAAGTGTGGCGCAATAGAATCACTATTGGGCATAATGCATCCGTCATATTTTTTAAATAACTCAGTCATCTTATCAACGATTAATCTTCTTATTCTCTGGGCGTTTTTAAACAATTTTTCTTGGTTTTCTTTTTGAAGGATAAATGAACCAATTACAAATCTTCTTCTAATTAATTCTGAAAAACCTTCGGTTCTGGTATTAATCATAACTTCATCTGGAGTTAGTCCATCTTTTCTTGACCCAAACGCAATTCCCGTTAAATTAGAATTATTACTTGTTGCCTCTGCACAAGAAATTGCCATATAAGCTGGATAAATACTTCTTAATATATCTTCATTAATACTTTCTTCATAAACTTCCATACCACAAGCTTTAGCGTAACTAATTACCTTCATAAAGTTATCATAATATTCTTTACTATTTTTTAATTCATCATTTAACTCTTTAATGTAAAATAACTTTTCACCCTTAACGTTTGTGGTGTAATCTTCTACTAACTTTATGTTAGATGAATCAAATGATGTCATATCCTTTTGGTCAATACCTTTTATCGCATCTATTACGTAAGCTGCATCCTTAACGGTTTTTGTTAAACAGCCTACGTGGTCTAAAGAAGATGCAAACGCAAATAATCCCCATCTTGATACTAAACCATAAGTAGGCTTAAAACCAACTATTCCGCAGTAACCTGCTGGTTTACGAATGGAATCTCCCGTATCCGTTCCTAAAGCATAAGGAACAATACCGCTTGCAACCGCTGCCGCAGAACCCGCTGATGAACCCGCCGTCATTCTCGTTTGATCCCATGGATTTCTTACAACACCAGTATGTCCCGTTGTACCAGTACCACCCATTCCAAGTTCATCCATAACCGTTTTACCCATCATAACAGCATTATTATTTTTTAGTTTCTCAACGCAAGTTGCATCAAAAACCGGAACGTAATCTGATAAAATATTTGAAGATGCACTCGTAAGTATTCCTTTGGTTGATAAATTATCTTTACAAGCATAAGGAATACCTGATAATACATCATCAGTTATCTTTTCTTCTTTTACATCATCTAAAATAGTTACAAAACAATTTAACTTATCTTGAGTAGTATGAGCCCTATTTAGCGATTCTATAATTAACTTTTTACTTGTTACTTTACCTTCTTTTAAAGCAGCATGAATTTCTTCTAAAGATTTATCTAAATAACTCATTAGGATTCACCTCCTACTACTTTTGGCACTTTTACTTCATCATAAATTGTTTCATGAGCGTTTTTAACTGCATCAGAAGTAGTTAACGTGCTATTTGCTACGTCTTTTCTTAACTTTACATCTTCATTTTTAAATGGAAAAACTAATGGTTCTACTTTTTCTATTCCATCTATTTTACTTATTAAATCCATATGTTTTAAAATGGTTTCAAACTCTTTTTCAAAGGTTGCAAACTCTTCTTCTTTCATTTTGAACATTAGTTTTAATGCATAATCTTGAATGTTTTCTTTAGTTATCTTTTGCATTTTAA
>CANQZW010000024.1 GCA_947628435.1 uncultured Bacilli bacterium
TTTTAACTCTAATCCCCATAAAATCTTATAACATCATTATTATAAGTAATTATTTGAATAAATGTAGAACGCCTTTACGGACTATTTGTTCTCCTTTTCGCGTATAGCGGCTTGTGCTGCTGCAAGTCTTGCAATAGGTACTCTAAATGGAGAGCATGATACATAGTCTAAACCTATGTTATGACAGAATTCAACTGATGAAGGATCTCCACCATGTTCACCACAAATACCAATGTGTAAATTTGGATTAACTGGTTTACCTAGCTTAATTGCTGTTTCCATTAATTTTCCTACACCAGTTTGATCTAGTTTTGCAAATGGATCATTTTCAAAGATTTTAGTATCATAATAAGCATTTAAGAACTTACCTGCATCATCTCTTGAGAATCCATAAGTCATTTGTGTTAAATCATTTGTACCAAAGCAGAAGAAATCAGCTTCTTTTGCAATTTCATCAGCAGTTAGTGCTGCTCTTGGTATTTCTATCATTGTACCAACTTCGTATTCAAGGTTAATACCTGAAGAAGCTATTTCACTATCAGCTGTTTCAACAACGATTTGCTTAACGTATTTTAATTCTTTAACATCACAAACAAGAGGAATCATTATTTCTGGCTTAACATTCCAATCTGGATGCTTTTTCTTAGTGTTAATTGCTGCTCTTATAACAGCTTTAGTTTGCATCCTTGCAATCTCTGGATAAGTAACTGCAAGACGACATCCTCTATGGCCCATCATTGGGTTAAATTCGTGAAGTGAAGCAATAATTGCTTTTATTTGTTCAACTGATTTTCCTTGAGCATCTGCTAACTTTTTAATATCAGCTTCTTCAGTTGGAACAAATTCATGTAATGGTGGATCTAAGTATCTAATAGTTACTGGGAATCCTTCTAAAGCCTCATATAAAGCTTCGAAATCATTTTGTTGATAAGGTAATATCTTATCTAATGCAGCTTCCCTTTCTTTGGCAGTATCTGCACAAATCATTTCTCTAAACGCTGCTATTCTATCTTCCTCAAAGAACATATGCTCAGTACGGCAAAGTCCAATACCTTCTGCTCCCAACTCACGAGCTTTTTTAGCATCAGTTGGAGTGTCAGCGTTAGTTCTAACCTTTAACGTTCTAATTTTATCAGCCCATGCCATAACACGTCCAAATTCTCCAGCAATAGTTGCATCTACTGTTTGAATCTTACCATCATAAATGTTACCAGTAGAGCCATCAATTGAGATATAATCTCCTTCATGATAAACTTTACCAGCTAAAGTGAATTTTTTATTTTCTTCATCCATTATGATGTCACCACAACCTGATACGCAGCAAGTTCCCATACCACGAGCAACAACTGCAGCATGACTTGTCATACCACCACGAACAGTTAAAATACCTTGTGATGCTTTCATACCAGTAATATCTTCAGGAGAAGTTTCAAGTCTTACTAATACTACTTTTTCTCCCTTATCAGCCCATGCAACTGCATCTTCTGCAGTAAACACAATCTTACCACAAGCTGCACCTGGAGATGCTCCAAGTCCTTTTCCAGCTGGAGTAGCTTCTTTTAAAGCTTTTGCGTCAAATTGAGGGTGAAGTAAAGTATCTAAGTTACGTGGATCAATCATAGCAACAGCCTCTTCTTCACTACGCATACCTTCATCTACTAAATCACAAGCAATTTTTAAAGCTGCTTGTGCAGTTCTTTTACCATTTCTTGTTTGAAGCATATATAATTTACCGTGTTCAACAGTAAACTCCATATCTTGCATATCTCTATAATGATTTTCTAGGATTTGGCATACTTCTTTAAATTGTTTAAAGGCTTCTGGAAATTTATCTTCCATTTCAGTAATGTGCATTGGAGTACGTACCCCTGCAACAACATCTTCACCTTGTGCATTAGTTAAAAATTCGCCAAATAAGCCTTTAGCACCAGTTGCAGGATCACGAGTAAATGCAACACCAGTTCCGCAATCGTCTCCCATGTTACCAAATGCCATAGCTTGTACGTTTACAGCAGTTCCCCATGAATAAGGAATATCATTATCCCTTCTATAAACGTTTGCTCTTGGATTATCCCATGATCTAAATACTGCTTTAACAGCTCCCATTAATTGTTCTTTTGGATCATCTGGGAAATCTTCTCCTATTTTAGATTTATATTCAGCCTTAAATTGTCTTGCTAATTCTTTTAAATCATCAGCGTCTAATTCAACGTCTTGCTTAACACCTTTTTTTGCCTTCATTTCATCGATAAGTTGTTCAAAATACTTTTTCCCAACTTCCATAACTACGTCTGAATACATTTGTATGAATCTTCTATAACAATCCCAAGCCCATCTTGGATTATTAGATTTTTCTGCAATAACATTAACTACTTCTTCATTAAGTCCTAAGTTAAGAATTGTATCCATCATACCTGGCATAGATGCTCTAGCTCCTGATCTTACAGAAACCAAAAGTGGGTTTTCTTTATCCCCAAATTTCTTTCCAGTTATTTCTTCCATTTTTTCTATGTACTCATCAATTTGAGATCTTATTTCTTCATTAATTTCTCTTCCATCTTCATAATACTGAGTACAAGCTTCAGTTGTAATTGTGAAACCTTGAGGCACAGGAAGTCCAATATTAGTCATTTCAGCTAAGTTAGCTCCTTTACCACCTAGAAGGTTTCTCATGTTTGCGTTTCCTTCCTTAAAAAGGTAAACCCATTTTGTCATAATATTCCTCCTTTTGCTGTCAATATAAGTTTATTATAACACAAAAAAAATAGCACTTACAATAAAAAATGCTATCATTTTAAAAGATTTTACAAGTGTACTAAATTTTATCTTCTAATTTTATTTTTTATTTAAAGGGTGACATTTTAAATAAACTTCTCTTAACCTTTCATTAGATACATGTGTATATATTTGAGTTGATTCCAAGGACTCATGTCCTAATAATTCTTTAACTGTTAAAATATCACACCCCTCATTTAAAAGATGTGTTGCAAAAGAATGCCTTAACATATGAGGTGAAACATGCTTTTTTAAACTTGCTTTTTTTATTATATTATCAATTATTTTTTCAACACCTCGAGTAGTTATTTGTTTTCCATGCTCATTTATTATCAAATAATTACAATCCGTATGATGCTTTTGTAATATTTTTTTTCTTCCATCATTTATAAATAAATTAATTGAATCTAAACAATAATCCCCAAAAGGATCTAATCTTTCTTTATTTCCTTTACCTAAAATTTTAATTTCTTTTCTATAAAAATCTATGTCTTGTAATTTTATATTTACAAGCTCATTTACCCTTATACCAGTAGCATATAACACTTCTAATATTAATCTATCTCTTTGACCTAATGGTGTACTTAAACTAGGAGTATTAAAAATAATTTCTAATTCTTCTACCCCTAAATATTTAGGAAGTCTTTTTTCTTTTTTGGGAGTTGAAACATATTTAAAAGGATTAGTATTAATAAGCTCACAATTGAATAAATATTTATAAAAACTTCTTAAAGAACTAAGTTTTCTTGCAACAGAATTTCTAGATAGTTTTCTATTATAAAGAACCATTAAATAACTTTTAATAAAATCATAATCAACATTTAAATAATTAAAATTTTTCTTTTCTAGGTAATTTTTAAACTCTAAAATATCAATTTCATAATTTTTACAAGTATGCAAGGAATACTTTTTTTGTTTTTCTATGTAATCAATAAAATTTATCAAATTTTCTTGCATTATACCACCATAATAATTATAACACTAAAAAAAGAAAAGATTACATATCTTTTTCCTTTTCTTCTATAAAACCTGCATCCGTATAAAATGCCCCATTACTTTGTAACAAATCAAGTTCATATTCAAGACTAAAAATTTTATTTTTTAGCTTTTTAATATACTCTTTTGAATTATTTATCCTTTCATCTGAATCTTTTAAAAATAAACCTTCATTTTTATTTAAAGTTTCTTGCTCGCATTCTAACTCACGTTTAAGTTCTTCTATTTTTTCAATTAATTCCATAACTTTTTCTGCTATCATATTATTTTTTATTTCTTCATTTTTTTTATCTTCATTTTTTTTATCTTTATTTAAGTATGATAATTCCAAATCCTTTTCTAGAGCCTCAAGGTTTGAGGTAATACCATTTCTTATTATATAAGGACCAATTGGATATCTATTTAAATTTCTTTTTATGGCTTCAAATATAGAATCATAGTCGTTTACTTTTGTTAACACACCTGTTTTTTGTTTTAATAAAAAACCTAATTCTATCCTTTTTCTGTCATCTTTACAAACATCTTTAACTAATGATCTAACGCTTTTTTCAGACAAAGCAAGAAATAGCCACTTTTTCTTAATCAAAAAATCATATTTTCCATCATAATCATACGTATCTGGATTGCATTTTTTATCGATAATATAACCAACTGTATTAGAAAAATTTTTACTTGCATACTTATCATATATTGTTTTTAAAAACTCTTCTTTTTCTTTATCAATGTTACCTTTACTACATTCTTCTAATGAGTAACTAAAATTATTAATTATTGCTTTAGTCAAATCATCTTCATTAGCAATTAAAACATCCACATCATTTTTATATATAATTTTTAATTTTTTAGAATTTTTAGAATCTGAAATTCTAATTGCAAAAGGATCATCAACACTTTTATCAATATGTTCAAGAAGAAACCTTCTTGCTGAAAAATTTTTGCCATCTGGCATAAAGCTTAATAATTCATCTTGATTTTGACAAAATGCTGTGTAATTTTGCAAAGATATTAAATCATAATTGGCAATTATGAAAGGACCTTTTATAATTCCACTTATATCTAAATCAACTGTTAAAAAATATTTTTTTAGTTTCATACTTCCCACCACAATAATAATTTACTTATTTTATTATCTATTATACTCTTTATTATATTTAATTTTAAATTTATTTATACTTTCTATTATCTTTTCTTTTATATCATCCATATTTAGTTCATTTTTATTATCTTCTTTTATATATCCATTTGGTATTAAATCATATAAGTTTTTGATTTTAAATATTTTTTTAAATTCAAATGCTAAGTTTCTCCTTGTTTGTAAGAATTGTCCGATTTTTTTACATATTACAATAATATTATCCCTATCAGTTGCAATTGCTGCTGTCATAAGTTCATCATATGAAAAATTTAAAAATGCTCTATTAACATCATACACATCAATCATACAAGAAACTTTTTGATCTTTAACATATGTTTGGTACAAACATTTAAAAAACTTATATTTACTACCCGATTTATTTAAAGATGACTTAAGATGTGCCATTTGAAATTCTTGAAAACTCATTTTTTTATCCAAGATTAATTTTATTAAATCATTTTGACTAATATATAAAACGTCACTATCACCCTTAAAAATAACATCCATTATAGGATTAAAATCATTATCTGTAATAAAAAAATGCTCACTTAAAGATTTTTCATCATTAAAATCAATCATATAATTAAAATTTTCTTCAATATAATTTCTTAATTCCTCACAAAATGATTTATAAAGCTCTAAATATCCGTCATACCTACTTGTATATTCATCTAATTTTTTTAATTCTAATGTTATAATCGGAATATTATGTTCATGTCCATATTCATTTTTACCCTTAAAATATAACGTATAATGTTTTAATGCCATATTAATATCTCCTATTTAAATCTATATTATCATTTCATAAAAGCAATTGTCAATTATTATAATTATTACAAATTATTATTCTTTTTAAAAATAAATAGTTTATTAGTAATGTAATTATAAATAAACATAATAAGTGAACCAAATATCTTAGCTATCATGTTTTTTATATGAAAATTATTTATTAATATATGTAATACTAAAGAATCTAAAGGAAAACCTATTACTCTTATAATTATAAAACTAATAATTTGACTAATTTTATCTTTTTTTCTTATTGGTTTTGACTTAAAAAGTTTTCTATCCCATATAAATAAAATAGTAAATGAAATTGTATAAGATAAAAAGTTCGCTAATAAATAATTTCCGCCCGTAATTGAATCTACAACAAAAAATATAACATATAAAACTATTGTACAAACTAAAGATATTAAGCAATATTTTATAAATTCCTCATTTTTATAATAAAATTTTTGAATCTTATTTTTTTTCTTAAACTTTCTTACAAATTTATTTTTTCTACTATTTTTAAAATACAACATAATACTTCCCCTTCTTAAGTACGTTAAAATTATAACATAAAACTTTAAAAGTACAAAAATTAATAAAAAAAAAGAAGCATTATCTTGCTTCTACGATTAACTTAATTGCAGTTCTTTCTTCACCTTCTATTACTATATCAGTAAATGCTGGTATACAAACTAAATTTTTACCTGACGGTGCTACAAATCCCCTTGCAATCGCAATTGCCTTAATTGCCTGATTTAATGCTCCCGCACCAATTGCCTGTATTTCTACCGTTCCTTTTTCTCTAAATACGTTAGCAAGTGCTCCCGCAACACTACTTGGATTTGACTTTGATGAAACTTTAAGTGTTTCCATGTTTATTTCCTCCTTAATATTTTAGTCATTATAAATATATTAAAAAAGAAATAAAGTTATGAAAAAAAAGAAAAAGAATTTTTATTTATTGATTAAACATATCTATTACTTGCGATAATCTAGTGATTTCTGGATAATCACCATTTTCTATTTCTCTTACGAACTTAATTCCAATACCAAGTTTCTTTTGCCATTCTTTAATATTTCCTGAATAATCATCTATTAAAATAGCAGCAGATGGATTAACAACTTCAGTTTTTGGTATTTCCTTTGGAACACTAACAACTGTAACTTGAGGTAATTGTTTGTGTAAATATTTTATTTTTTCTATCATTTCATTAGTAGAATTAACATGTGTTAAAATGTATACATTAAATTTTTTACACTCACATATTTTTTTTATTTCATTTATACTATCATTAATTTCATCAGTTTCTTCTATAAGTTCTTTCCAGTTAATATTTCTAAAAAATTCCATAACTTTTTCTTGATCTTTTTTATCAATTCCACGTTTATTTAATTCTTCATATGCCTTTGTCATAGTATCTTTTATTACACCATCAAAGTCTATGTATAATTGTTTCATTTTCTAACTCCTTCCAATTTGGTATTAATTTAAATTCTAATTTTTCCTTTGTTATTGGATGATTAAATGATAATTTATATGCAAAAAGTCTTATTTGCTCTTTATTTTTATTACCATATAATTGATCCCCATATAAAGGATATCCTAAACTTTTAAACTGAAGTCTTATTTGATGATGGCGTCCAGTTAATAAGTTTATTTTAATAATTGTATTATTATTAAAGTAACCTAATACTTCATAAAATAATACGCTTTTTTTAGCATTAGCATAATCCTTACTAACTACTTTGCTTACACCATTTTTTTCATCTTTATATAAATAGTTAACAAGCTCACCCTTATTACTATTTAATACTCCATTTAACACAGCTAAGTAACTTTTTTTAAACTCATGATTTTTAATTTGCTCATTTAACCTTTTCGCAGCTTTAGAAGTTCTTGCGAAAACCATAATACCACCAACTGGTCTATCTAATCTATGAACAAGACCAATATATACGTTACCAGGCTTATTATATTTTTCTTTTATGTAACTTTTTACCATGGATAGTAAATCAAGATCACCTGTTCTATCACCTTGAGACAAAACATTTGGCCTTTTTTCTACCACGATAATGTGATTATCTTCATATAAAACATTAAGTTTATTTACTAACTTTTCCATTTAATCCTCATACATTATTTCTATTAAAGAAGAATCTTCTGCTAATTTATAGGCATAATCCTTACCAAGTTTTAACTTTAATTTTTCAAATCTATTTATAAATTCATCTTGCGGTAACAAAAACAAATCCAAGGATGATAAAAATAAATCTTTTGCATAATACACATTATTAGCTAATAAATAACTATATATATTTTGGACATTTTGATAATCTATTTTACTTATTGTCTCATCATCAAAATTTTCTTTTAATACTTTTATATCAATATCATCTATGTTCATAATTAATAATTTAATCCCTTTCATTATTTTTAAACTATTATTTAGTCATTTGATTTAACGGATACATTGTCATTAGTTCTTTTAAATCAATATTATATTTATTTTTTAATACTCCTGGTTGTTTTCCAAAAATTGGATTTAATTTATTATCAATAACAAGTGGCAAGTCATTACTAATAAGATAATTAATTATTGCATAGTTTTGACTTGGAGAAAGTAATAAAAAACTAGTTGTTAAATATTTATCAATATTATAATTTTCTGCCATTTCAAATAATATAGGTAACTTATTTATAATTGATTTACTTTTGGCTACAATCGATGAGGTTAATAATTTTTTAAATCTTTCGTCTTTCCAAAATTCCATTTTTAACAATTTTTGTATCTCTTCTAATTTAGCATGCGCTAATGTTTCTGAGGTAAATAACTCTGGGTGCTCTTTATATTCTTTACTTTGAATCATCTTTTGTATCTCTTCAAATTTAGCATGCGCTAATGTTTGCGAGGTAAATAACTCTGGGTGCTCTTTATATTCTTTACTTTGAATCATCCTTTGTATCTCTTCTAATTTAGCACGTGCTAATGTTTGCGAGGTAAATAACTCTGGGTGCTCTTTATATTCTTTACTTTGAATTATCTTTTGTATCTCTTCTAATTTAGCATGCGCTAATGTTGTTGAGGTAAATAACTCTGGGTGCTCTTTATATTCTTT
>CANQZW010000025.1 GCA_947628435.1 uncultured Bacilli bacterium
TAAACTCTTGTATTTACTTACCAAAATAGTCATTTCTTCTATTTTTGGATTTAACCGATACCTCCATGCCCAGCATCTACTATAACCATATTATCACTCCTTCAAAGTATTTTATGTTTAATACCTAGATAGGTGATTACATATTTTATAAATTTTCTTCTTTAAATTTCTTCAAATTAATGTTTTATAAAAAAAGCAAATAAAAAATAGACTTGCTTACATTTATGGAACTTTAAATTTATTTTATTACACAAGTAGCTCCATCTTTTTCTGCTGATTCTTTACTTTCTTCTAAGGTGCCTTCTTCATCTTTTAATCCATCAAATCTTTGCTCTTTTAAATCTTCTTCGCTTGCCTTATCAAAATCAATATCTAAAATTGTATTGTACTCATAATTTTGGTCGTTTATAACAACTTTTGAAATTATTCCATCTTTTTCAAATTCTTCATTATTTTTATCCATAGACTTTTTAAATTCTTCCCAATTTTCTCTTATGTCTGGATTATTAAGTTTTGTATTGACTTCCATTTTCATTTGTTTTAACTTATCATTTTTGTAAGTCATTGAAATTACTTGCTCGATATTCATATCTTCATCATTTTCAGTAGTTGTGCACACTAAAGTTTGTTCCTTTACTTCTTTTTTTTCAGTTGCTTGGCATCCTGTAACTAAAACAACAACAAATAAACTTAAAAATAAAATACTAATTTTTTTCTTCATTTTTTCCACTTCCTTTAAATTTTATCACTTTCGTTTTTATTATAAATATCAATCAAAAAAATTATTGTTTCTTTTTCTTTTTATATTTCTTATCTAATATTTTTATATTAGGAAACGACTTTACTAATCTCTTTCCAAATTTAGAGTGATTATATACATACTCTCTTACCTTACTGGTTATTTCTTCAGTATTATCCATAACTATTTGTCTTGTTGATAAATGAATTTTTGTAATTATACTATAAGATGTAATAATATCAACAACAAATATAATAAGTAATATTATAGCTAAAACATTTAAAATGCCTGATGGAATTGAAAGTAATATGTTACTTATAAATGGATTTATAACATACATCAAAAAACAACCCAATAATCCAAACGGTATTAATGTTTCTAAACAAATTCTGCCATTTATATTAAACTTTCTATCACTATAATCCCACCATCTAGCTTTAAATAATTTTTCCATGATATAACTTGACATATATTCTAATATAGAACAAATAACCATTGACATAACAAACAATGCCAAAGGATCATTAACATATTTATTTAATAATAAAATTATAAGAATACAACCACTACCATATATTGGACAATATGGTCCCATTAAAAAGCCTCTATTTACTAATGTTTTGTCTTTATACAAAGTAAAAATTATTTCCATTATCCAACCAAGAAAAGAATAAAACATAAATAAAATAAAAATCATACTTAACTTCATTATTACTACCACCTATGACTAATTATATCAGATAAAATAACAAATTAATTATATTTTAATAAATAGTGTAAAGAAAAAGAAAAACATTTGTTTTTCTTATTCATTTACCTTATTAAGATTAACTTTTGTTTTATGTTCCTTACCATTTCTAATATAAGTAACATCAACCGAATCACCAATAGAGTGCTTATAAAGTTCATACTTAAATTCAGATGTAGTGCCTATTTTTTTACCATCCATTTTAGTTATAATATCCCCATCTTTTAATCCGGCATCAGAAGCAGGATAGCCTGCATTTACCTTAACTAAAATAACACCAGATTCAATAGATGTATCAACATTTATACCATATCTATATAGTAAATATCTGTTTGTTAAATCAAGTATTTGAACACCCATCATAGGTCTTTTTATATTTTGACCTTTTTCAAGATAATCAACATAACTCATTGCATCTTCGATAGGAATTGCAAATCCCATACCCTCTACTTGTTCATCAACTAATTTTAAAGAAGTAATTCCAATTATATCACCTGCTAAATTAACCAATGGTCCCCCACTATTACCAGGACTTATAGCAGCATCAGTTTGAAGTACTTTTACGATAAAGGTTTCGGCGGATATACCGTTATTACTTGAAGTACTAGTTTCAACTAATCTATCTTTACCTGATAAAATTCCTTTAGTAACAGTACCAGCATATGTTGAACCCATTGGGGATCCAACAGTAAAGACGGTATTACCTACTTTCATATTTGAACTAGAACCAATACTTGCAACTTGAATAACATCTTTTAAGTCCATTCTTAACACTGCTAAATCAGTATAAACGTCAGTTCCTAAAATTGTTAAAGAAGTAACTTTATTATTTGATAAAGTACCTTGAACATTTGTAGCGTTAGATACAACGTGTGCATTAGTTAATACATAACCATATTTATCGTCTTTACCATACACAAAACCAGTTCCAGAACTAATCGTATCTCCATTATTATTTAATACTTCTATACATAAAACAGAGTCATACACTTTACTTATTGCATCTTCCATTGCCTCTTCAGTAACTTTAGTTTCTGATATTGTTCTATTTTTAGTAACAACAGTAGGATTATTCATGCTATATAAATACATTATACCCATACCTAAAAAGAAAAATATAACTAAAAGAATAAAAATAATTAAAACATTATTTTTCTTTGGTGATTTTTTATTAGGGATATATTTCCCAGTTGAAACTTCAATTTTTTCCATAATTAATTTTCCTCCTTTATATTTAAATATCCGTAATATTTTCCCAATTATAAGGGAACCCCATTCTATCTAAGATTTTTTCTTGAGGTATTACATTTACCCTTCCATCAAGAAGATTTAATTCATAACTTACCTCATTAACAAAATCTAAAAAATCATTCTCATTTAAAACTTGCTTTAGCATTATTACAATTGCAAAAATATCATTTTTACCATATTCATACTCATCATTCATCATAGGTATATCTAATAATCTATGATATCTAGTATCAGGAATTTGTTTTTGGGTTCTATGATCATAAACAATATCTTCATGAGCACACAAATTACGATAATTTGATAAAAGACCTATATATATACCAAGAGTTTCAACATCTAAATTATAATATTGTGCAATTGCTAATTTATCCTCTGGTTTTAGTATAGAATATAATTCATTAATCATACCAAAAGATAGTAACTTAACTAATATCCATAAAGGAACATAACCATAATTACTTAAATAATGGAGTGTAGCACTATGTTGCCTACCATTTAGTTTTATTTGTCTTTTAACCTTATTTAAAACATCATTAACTTGTCTAATTTTTTTAACATCCTGTGAAAAATTAGAAGGCTTTAAATATTCTTTTTCTTTTACACCATATTTTTTAGACAAATGATATGATATTATGGATTTTAAATTATTTTCAACGATAAGCAAATTCTTAAATAAGATATTTCTAAAACTTCTATCAAATTGAAATACAGCATACAATTCCTCAAAAGTTGTTCCACTAACAAAAGTATTTTCCTTATGATTTTTTAGAAAAATGTGTCTATAACCATTTATAAAAAAATAATTTTCTGTTAATAGCAACTTTTCTGCCTTATCAATATCATTAATTACCAACCCACGGCTTTTTAATATTTCTATTTGCTCATCTAGGTTTTTAAACACCTTTACTTTTGTTTTCACCTAGCATCACCTAATATAAATTATAACACATATTTTAAAAAAAGTATTAATAAAGTAAAAACACACATCCAAATAAAAATACTATACAAAATTTTATATTTAAATATAAAAAGCAGGAAACATCCTGCCTTAACCTTAATCCCTTTCCTTAAATGACTTTAATATTTCACCAGATTCTGCATTTACGTAAAATTCATACTCATATCTATCATATTTAAAATCAAGTTCATAAACAGAAGTATTAAATTTCTTTTCTAATTCAATATTTAAATCATAAATACTATCTTTATTAATATTTAAACTTTTTAAAACAAGTTCTAAAGCATCATCTTTAGAAATATATTTACTATTTTCATTTACATTAGTATTTGTAATACAAGAATCCTCTTTATAATCTAAAACATCATCCATGTATTCAATCTTAAAATACATATATATACATAAAAATAACAGAATCAATATAACAATTGATAAAATAAGAATAACTATATTTTTTTTATCTTTTTTCATAACACCCTCACAATTAAACTATATTTAAACCAGTTAATTTATAATGTAATATTATGCTTGCTTATTAAAACCAGTTCTCAATAGGATTATATCACATATTTAAGTTTTTTAATAACTATTTTAAAAAAAATTAATAATTTACATTATATAAAAAAGTCCAAATATTTGGACTTTTAAAACATTGATATAATAAACATTAACGCTTACTAAATTGTGGTGCACGACGTGCTTTTTTAAGACCATACTTCTTACGTTCTTTAATTCTTGCATCCCTTGTAACAAAGCCTTCAGCTTTTAATATTTTTCTAAATGAAGAATCAGATGTTGGGTCTGTATTTTGATCATATTGTAATAATGCTCTTGTAATACCTAAACGGATAGCTCCAGTTTGTCCTGAAAAACCACCACCATTTACCGTTACATCAATATCAAATTTATCACGAGTCTTAGTTACATCTAATGGTTGAGTTAAATCCATAACCAAAGTTTTAAAAGGAAGATATTCGTTAACATCTCTACCATTAATAGTAATTTTTCCTTTGCCCGAAGTCATTCTAACACGTGCAATTGAACGTTTACGACGACCCGTTCCAACGAATGTTTTAGCCATTATTTTCCTCCCTAAATTTCTATTATCTCTGGTTTTTGAGCTTGATGTTTATGCTCAGAGCCTTCATATACAAATAATTTTTTATACATAGCTCTTCCTAATCTTCCCTTTGGAAGCATCCCTTTAACTGCTCTTTCAACCATTTCTACTGGATAATTATCACGCATTTCTTTAGCAGTTCTTTGTCTTAAACCACCAGTATAACCACTATGATTATAATAAATTTTTTGATCTAACTTATTTCCCGTTAACATTACTTCTTTAGCGTTAATTATGATAATGTTATCCCCACAATCAACATGTGGAGTATAAGTAGCCTTATGTTTTCCTCTTAGCATAATAGCTGCCTTACAAGCTACTCTTCCTAAAGGTTTTCCTTTAGCATCAATAACATACCATTTACGTTCAATGTTTGAGGCATTAGCCATAAATGTTGTCATAAATATTTTCCTTTCCTTAATAAGTTTGTTTTCCCAGGACAAACTTACGTGGGTTGTAAAATGTACCAATTTAAATTCTACTTTAAATTAGTACATTTGTCAACAATAATTTAATTTTTTTGCGTTATTCTAAGCTTTATTTTCGTAGTCTTAGAAGAATACTTAACCTTTGGATCAGAACCGCTTACCTTTACTGGTATTTCGTGTTCACCAACTCCTAGTTTCTTTAAGTCCACATATGCTTTTATTGTAGTTGGATCAAGGTCTTGTAAAACTTTTTGAACTCCCTTAACACTAACAGTTACCTTAGTACTATCAGCATCTACTGCTTGAACGATTAATCCATCACCTAAATTTTCATATTCCAAATAAACATCATTTATTTCTTTTGTCATTTCATCTGCAATAGCTACCGTAATATTAATTGATGTATCACTTATAGCTCTTACACCATTAGGTTTTGTAATTGTTATCGAATATTTCTTATCCTCTTTTAAATCTGCAACATCTACATAAACCGGAATATAAGATATCTTATCTAGTTTAGCTGAATCTCCATAAATAGTTACCTTTGTAATATCAGGAGTTATATTACTAATAGCCTTTCCAAATACAATCTTATCATAATTTTTAGGTATTACCTTTATTGGAACTTCCTTTTGAGGAGATGTAATCTTAATTGTAGCATTAATATGTTGAGGAACTATTTCAACATTAACCTTTTTACCATTACTATCATATGCAACTAATTTAACATCTTTTAACTCTTGATCACCAACAGCAGGATCAACTAAGTTTTTTAAGTCGATTAACGCCTTAACAGAAGCAACCTCATTTAATTTAGATTCAGCTCCTTTAACATATACTTTTTCAGTATTTAAAATTACGTCTTCTACCATTAATTTAGAATCAATCTTATCTTTGTTTATAACCTCGTAATTAATTTCTTTTTCTTGAGAAATTTTTTCATATATAACAATTGTTGCAACCGAAGGATCTAATTTATATTCAACCGAACTTAATGGTTTTTTATATTTTAAATTAACCTTATGAACACCCGGTTGTAAACCTGTTAAATCAACAGTTATGTCATTAGTAGGCAATTGTTTAGCTAAATAAACATCAGATTTTCTACCAATTAAAGTTATATCTACCGTTTTTGGAAGTCCATCTACCACATATGCCTCTTCATTATATGTAGCTGATATTGGTTGATCATATAAAACTTCTGCAGATGTTTCAATTAAAGACGTTGATTTGGTATCCGCAAGGAAAAATACTCCTAAAGCCACAAAAAGCGATACTATTATAAGTCCTGGTTTTCTAGTTATTATTTTTTCAAAATTTCTACCATTACCCTTAAATCTATTAGATATACCAACAAAAAATTTTGTTATGGGAAGAATTATTTTTTTATCAATGAAGCGTGTGATTCTTTTTAATACACGAAAAATAAAATTAAATATCTTATTCATCTTCTTCACCCTCTTCTTCTACTTCATAATCAAATTCAGCGGTCTTCTTTGGCTTTAACTCGTCTAAAATAACCATTTTAGCTTCTTCTAAAGACAAATTATAATTCAAATCACCATTAATTGCGATTGATATTCTACCTGTTTCCTCTGATACTATGATAGCTATTGCATCTGATTCTTCACTAATTCCAATAGCAGCTCTATGCCTTGTACCAAGACGTTTACTAAACTTCATTTCAACAGTTGTTGGGAATACTGCTCCAGCAGATGTTATTTTATCACCTTGGATTATTACTCCACCATCATGTAATGGATTATCTGGGAAAAAGATTGCTACTAATAATTCATTAGATATTTCAGCATATATTTTTTTTGATCTTTCAATATATTCAGACAAAGAATTATCTCTTTCTATTACAATTAAAGCACCAATTCTATGTTTTTTTAAATATTCTAGTGCAAGACCAATTTCATAAACTATCCTTTCTCTTTCAGAAATAGTTAAAACCTTATGCCTTCCTAACAACTGAGATCTACCTAACTGTTCTAATACAGATCTTATTTCAGGCTGAAAGATAATAACAAGAGCAAGAGGTCCCCACATAACAACATACTCCAATAATAAACCAATTGCAGTCAAATCAAATAAATCACTTAATAATTTTATTACAACAATTATTATAATTCCTTTAAATAACATAGTAAATTTTACGTTATTTTTAATACTTTTTAATATAAAATAAAGTCCAGCCCATACTATACATACATCTATTATATCTTTTATAATTGTTAAAACATTATCAACTATCATACATACCTCCCAATATAATTTATAAAATTATCATAACATACATGATTAGTTTGCTATATCAAAATTATAACATAATTAATTACTAATTTAAAACAAATTATTCTAAAAACAAAAACCCTTTATCCTTAAGGGTTTAAAACATATTATTAAAAACATCATCATTATTTATATAATTACCACCCGCGTTATTATTTTCAATACCATTATTATTCGGCATAGTATTCATAACATTATTATTTGTAATACCATTATTATTTGGCATGGTATTCATAGCATTGTTATTTGCAATACCATTATTATTTGGCATGTTATTCATAGCATTGTTATTTGTAACAGCATTGTTTTGCTGTGGATAATTATTTACAAATGGTTGTGTATTTGTATTATTCGTACTCATGTTATTATTAAACATAGTACTATCCGTAACATTATTAACATTATTATTCATAATAGAAGAATTACTTGCATTAAACGCATTATTAGTATCAGATAAAGCCCCATTAGCTACCATAGGGTTTGTATTAGCGTTTATAATAGATGCTGAATTATTATAATTTAAAGTATTAGGCATGGAAGAATTACTATTAATATTATTTGTATTAATTTCATGATTTGGTGTTATTATATTGTTATTATTTGCCGTTTCAACTATGTTTTTTTGATCATTAAATTCTTTTTGTTCTTGCATATTAACAGGTGAATCTTCAGAACTTTTAACTTTTTTTAAATATCGGTCTCCAAAAAAACCAATTATTATACAAATAATAAATACCACAAGTACTATTATTAAAGTTGTATTACTTAAAAACATTTCCTTAACCACTCCTTTTATATTCTTAAATAATATTAACAAAAAAAAACAAAAAAAACAAGATTATAAGCTTAATAAGATGTAGTAAACTAGATGTGGGAAAACAAATTATATGTATAAAAAAGAGAAAACACTCTAAAACAAAAAAACTGTTA
>CANQZW010000026.1 GCA_947628435.1 uncultured Bacilli bacterium
ATTTGTGCATTTTCTTTTAAAAATACACTTTTTCATATCAATTGCACTTAATTGTGCACTTTAGATTGATTTAACGTCATTTTTATAATTAAACTCTTTGTTTTTTACAATATTATTCTAACAAAAATGAGAGCTTTCGCTCTCTTTTTGGGGTGTTGGTAAATCCTCGGGCATTGTTCCACCTAATTCTTTTATTGTTTTTCTTATTTTACTTCCAACTTCATAATGCGTTTTGTTAGCGTCTTTTTCGGTTTTAATTTTTTCTATTTTTAACTTTTGTTCCGCTTGTGTAATCCGAAATAAATTTACCGCTAGTTCTTCACTACCCATATTATCTAATATATCTTCTCGATATCTTAAACCTTTTCTTTTTGCGATTTCATCTGCTGTTTCTCCATTATATAAACCTTTATAACCAAAGTTATGAAATTTATCAAAGTTCTTAACACCAGAATTTTTAGCAGCAATATTTAAAGAATAGTTACCTTTTTTGTTAAATTTCTTTGATAAAATCTCTTTTCATCTTCAGAAAGTTCACTATATTCTTTTTCACTTATTTCTTGTTTTCTCTTTGCCCCTGAACCAATACTAACCATTTTTCCCAAGTGGGAAAAATGGTCTAAATTTATCACATTACTATTTATACAAACCTTTAAAGATTTGCTTATTTTATTAATGATATTTTATAACTTTCATCTATCATTTTAATTATTTCTTTAGTTGGAACGCTACCGTCTAGTTTTATGGTTATCCAGTTATTTTTGTTCATGTGATAACCTCTAAATATTTTATTATTATCCACTATTTCGTTTATTTTTTTCTTATCGCATCTTAAATCAATTATGGTAATTAAATTATCAGTATTAGCTACTAATTTATTTTCATTTATCGTTAGTATTACGGCATACCACTTATTATTTATTTTATTTCTTAAAATCGCATCAGTAGGAAACTTATCCCATAAAAATTCTAAATCATCATTATACTTTTTTTTAACATAGGAAATTATTTGTTTTTCTTGTTTACCTTTAAATACGTTTTTAATTGTACATTTTTCTATAATATCTTTTAATACATCATCGTATTCTTCTTTTAATTTGCTTAAAAATTCGCCAGCTTCATTTTTAATATCAACAAGTATATATTCACTATTTGTTTCTAGATCAATTATTTTTGAATTTTTCTTATCGTTTGATATTTCAACTATAATTTTAAAATTATCATCATAAATTTTATTTTCATATACATATATGTTATCTTTTTTAATAAATCCATACTTTAATAAACTTTCATATTTAATTTTCTTATTTTCAAAATCTTTATCTAATACACGCATCTAATAGCTCCCATCAATTTAATATTACTGATGTTTCTTCTGTTACTTTAGTTCCTGGTGCTACACTTTGATAATTTACATAACCGTTTAAATCAATTTTATGGTTAATTTTTAACTTAGTTAATATTATATCTGCCAGCTTATACGAATAATTTGTTAAATCAGGCATTAAAGTAACATCATCATTAGTAAATATAAATACATTATCTTTAGTGCTTATAGTAGTATTTTTACTTGGATATTGATCTATAACTTTATTTCCGTTTCCGAAAACAATACAAGATACACCATTTTGTTCAAGGATTTGTTTAACATTTTCAACAGTTTTATTTTTATAATTTTCTACTTTATATTTTGTTACTTCTTTATTTAGTTCTGGTGCTTCTTCAAATATTCCTAAATATTTGGCAGTATCTTTAACAATTGTTTTTACTGTTTCAGGTAATACTTTAGAGTTATAACTTCTTTGCATTGCAACATATAAAATAACTTTAGGATCATCTTTTGGATACATTCCCGCAAAAGAAGTAATATAATCATATTTACCCTCATAATATTTTCCAGTATTTGGGTTGGCTATTTGGGCAGTACCAGTTTTTCCAATTAAATCGTAACCTTCCATCTTATAAGCACTACCAGTAGTTTCAGAACTTTCACTATTTACAACTAAATACATAAGGTTTTTTATTTTTTCAATAGTTGCTGATGAGGCAACTTTTTGTCCTTCTTTTACCTGTGCTTTATAAGTTACCTCTTTTGTTGATGAATTAATAGTTTTTTCAACAATATAAGGATTAAGTAAAATCCCGTCATTAGCAATTGCAGTTAATGCTTTAAGCTGTTGTATTGGAGTGGTTGTTATACCTTGACCAAATCCAGCATTTACAACCTCAACATCATACTTAAAATTTAACTTTCCTGCATATTCATTCGGTAAATCAATATTAGTTAAAGACCCAAAACCAAGTTTTTTATAGTAGTCCATTAATTTTTTTCTTGATAAATAATTTTTTATTAAGTTAGCAACACAAGTATTAGAAGATAGCGTGTATCCCTTTTGATAACTAATTTCTCCCCAACCAGTTTTATTCCAGTCACTTACGGTATCTTCACCAATTTTATAAGGACCTGTTAAGCAAGTTGTATTATAAGGATCAAAATTAGGATTATTTTCAAAAGCTGCCATAAAACTATACGTTTTCATAACAGAACCTGGTTCATAAGTATATGATACAAGTGGGTTTAAATAGTTAGTAATATTTTTAATATTAGGATTAAAAGATGGCAAGGTTGCACTACCTAAAATTTTACCTGTTTTGGCATCTAAAACAGCTGCTACAATCCACTGTGCTTTAGATTCTTCCTTAGCCTTATTAACAATAGTTTCAAGTGACATTTGCACGTTTGAATCAATTGTTAAATAAACGTCATTACCATCTACCTTTTCTTTTCTTATTTCATTTGAATTAGGAAATTTATAGCCATTTAAATCTTTTTGATAACGAACAAAACCATTAATACCTGTCATAGAATCATTATATTGTTTTTCTATTCCCATTTCACCTTTCATATTGCCATCAGAATCAGTAGTAGTATATCCAACTACGTAAGACAAAAAAGAATTATTGGGATAGTATCTTTTGTGAGTTGTAATAAAATCTATTCCATAAAGTCCTAGATTTTCAATCGCCTCTTTTTGTAGTTCGGTAAGTCCCTTTCCTTTTGTTCCAAACTCAACTTGATATGCATCTTTATTTAATATCTTTAAAATTTTTTCTTTATCCATATCCAATACAGTAGATAGTTTTTCAGCGGTTAAATTTTTATCTACAACGTGCTGAGGAGTACTAAATCCCTCGCTTCTTGATGGATCAAGATACGCAATTATAGTGTAAGAATTTATAGTTTGAGCTAAAACATCCCCATTAATATCATATATATTTCCTCTTAAAGCATACAAAGTTTCTTGTTTAGTATTTCTTTTATTAGAAAATTCTTTTAAATTTATTCCATCAACCTCAGTTGTTAGACAAAGATAACCTAATCTTAATATTAAAATAAAAAGAAAAAGAAAAAATATTAAAGTAAAAACTTTAGATATTACATTTTTGTTTTTATTTAATATTTCTCTTTTCATGATAATCACCCTTTAATACGCCTAGTTATACAATGCTATTTTTGTATAACAATTATATTATTATTATTATACTCCAATCCGCTTTCCGCTGCAACAAGTTGCATATTTTCAAGTGACACTAATTCATTAACCTTCATGGTTAAGCTTTCATTTATCTTTTGTTGTTTAGTTACTTTGTTTTTTAGTTTTTCAACTTCTATATTTACTGAAGATAATTGTGCCTTAAAGAAAAGCAATGACACAAATACGAAAAAAATGGTAGTAACCGTTAAAGTTACCATTGTTTTTTCAAACCTAGTTTTCCTTTTTCTTTGCTTTGCCATTTTACATTCTCCTTTGTTTTATTGCCACTCTAAGTGTTGCACTTCTACTTCTTTTATTACTTTCAACTTCTTTTTTACTTGGCTTTATTTTCTTTAAAACTTTAAGTTCTGATAAATACTCATCAGGAACTACTGGCAAATTCCTTGCCATTTCACTTTCTTGTGATCTTTTTTTAAAAATATCTTTACATATTTTATCTTCTAAAGAATGAAAAGTAATAACTGCAATAACTCCGCCTTTATCTAATAAATCAATAGCATCATTTATCGCAATTGGTAATACACTTAACTCCTTATTTACCTCTATTCTTATAGCTTGAAACGTTCTTCTTGCAGGATGGGTTAATCTTTTATATTTTTGAGGCACAGCCTTAGAAATTACATCTACAAGTTCAAGCGTAGTTTCTATTTTTTTTATATTTCTTTGATTTTGTATTTCTTTTGCAATTTTACTAGCATATTTTTCTTCACCATATTCTTTTATTATCTTTACTAATTTTTCATATGGATAACTATTTACAACCTCATAGGCTGTTAGTTTGCTAGTTTTATCCATTCTCATATCAAGATAAGCATCATAGTGAAAACTAAACCCCCTTGAACCATCATCTAATTGTGGTGAGGAAACACCTAAATCAAACATGATTCCATCTACTTTACTTACCCCTCTTTTTTGTAATTCTTTTTTTAAATTAACAAAGTTTGTAGGAATAATTTCAAAATTAGAATTAATATTACCAAGTAGGTTCTCACTAAATTTTCGTGCTTCTTCGTCTTGATCAAAAGCATACAATTTCCCTTTTTTTAATCTTTTTAAGATTGCACTTGAGTGACCAGCATATCCTAGCGTACAATCAACATAAATACCATCTTCTTTAATGTTTAATGATTCAATAGTTTCATTTAAAAGAACACTTTTATGTTTCATTTAAACCTCCACACTACTGAATAAATCTTCTGCTATATCAGAAATCTCATCAATGTTTTCATTAAAGTAACTATTAAAGGTATCTTCTGACCATATTTCTAGTCTATCGTTCACTCCGATTACAACGCATTCTTTTTTTAAGTTTGCGTAACTAACTAATGGGGTTGGTAGAGCGACTCTTCCTTGCTTATCAGTTTGACAATAAGTAGCACCAGATAAAAAGAATCTTAAAAAAGCCCTTACGTCCTTTTTAGTAAAAGGAAGTGTTTTTAACTTAGATACAATATTATCCCATTCGTTTTTAGAATATACGAATAAGCACCCTTCTAATCCACGAGTTACAATGAATGTGTCTCCTAATTCTTCACGAAACTTAGAAGGCAAAACTATTCTAGCCTTATCATCAATGTTATGATGATACTCTCCCATGAACATATGTATCCCCCACAATCTACCACTAGATTCCACTAGCTACCACTATAATACCATACATAGTTATTAAATGTCTAGATAAATTTAATAAAATATAGTAAAAAATGATGCTTTACGTAAATTAAAAACAAATTATTTTTTTAAATAATACTATCATTTTTTTTATAATAATGTTAGAATGAATATATGATGAAAAATATATTAATAGGAATCATAAACATATACCAAAATATTCCAGGTGAATTTCATGGTTATTGTAAACATATTCCAAGTTGTTCACAGTACACTAAAGAAGCTATTAGACAACATGGTTCGATAAAAGGAATGTTTTTGGGAATAAAAAGGATTTTAAAATGTAATCCCTTTGGAACTTATGGCTATGATCCAGTGCCAAAAAAGGAGAAAAAAAATGAAAAATAAATTTTTAATTTTAGTAGCAATGTTTTTAACAATATTTATGCTATGTGGATGTTCGAAAAAAGAAGATATAAGTTCAATGACTGCTTATACTAGCGTTTATCCGGTAGAATACATATTAGATAACTTATATGGGGATGAAATTGCAATATATAGCATATATCCTGATGGAATGAATTATAAAAATTATAATCTTACAAACAAACAGCTAAATGATTATAGTAAAGGTGATTTATACGTATATAACGGAATAATTCCAAAAGAAAAAGATTACGCAGTAAAATTATTGAATAAAAATAAAAATATTAAAATAATTGATGCCTCACTTGGAATGAACTATACTAATGATATTTCTGAAGTTTGGCTTAACCCAGCCAACTATTTAATGATGGCATCTAACATAAAAAAAGGTTTAGAAGAATATATTAGTGAGAAAATAGAAAATAAAAAAGTTGATAATAATTATGAAGAACTAAAATTAAATTTGTCTAAAATAGATGCTGACCTTAAAAGTATTGCAGCAAACGCTAATAATAACGTAATAGTTGTTGGTAATGATACTTTTAAATACTTAGAAAAATATGGTTTTACAGTAATATCTTTAGAAGAAAATAAAAATCTAACAGAAAAAGTTATTTCTGATGTAAAAAAATTATTAGCTAATAAAACAATTCAGTACATATTTTTAATGGATAACGAAGAAGAAAATAAAACAATCAAATCATTAAAAGACTCATATAACGTTCAAATTGTTAGGTTAAATTCATTAACAACTTTAAATGCAAATGATAGAAAAGATAAAAAAGATTATGCTAGTATAATGATGGATAATATAAATTCAATTAAATTAGAGGTAAATGATTAGAAAAAGTTTTGATTTATTTTTACACAAAAAAAATGTTAGTTACTAACATCTTTTTTTGTGGTTATATAATCTTCACCTTTAAATGGTTCAACCCTAAATAAATCATTATAATTTTGTTGTCTTAAAACCTCGTACACCATAATTGCTGCACAATTAGATAAATTAAGAGCTCTTACCTTGTCAGTCATTGGAATACGAAGACAATGTTCTAAATCATTTTTTAAAATATCAAGTGGTATTCCACTTGATTCTTTTCCGAATACCAAATATATATTTTCATTTTTATCGCTATAATCAAAAGAAGTATGTGGCTTTTTACCATATCTAGTTAAATAATAAAAGGTTCCATTATTTTTACTTTTAAAATCATCCCAATTTTCATAAACAGTATAATTGCAATTATGAATATAATTAGCCCCACTTCTTTTTATGTAACTTTCATCTAAAGAAAAACCAAGTGGTTTAATTAGATGAAGTTTAGTATTAGTAGCTACACAAGTACGCATTATATTACCTGTATTACCAGGTATTTCAGGTTCATAAAGTACTACGTTAATCATTTATAATTCCTCTTTGAACAAGTTCTTTTATAATATCTTTAGAATTTTTTAATATAGTACAATCAATTATATCTGAAATTTCTCCATCTTTATAAAATACAAGCTCTGGAGCATATTGATATACTGGATCAACAATTGTTACGTCATTAATATTAATATAAATTATTTCATTTTCTAAGTTATATTTTTTAACAACCTTTTTAAATTCTTTTTCAAATTTTCTTGATTTATCATCACTACTATTTGACACATATATAACTGTTGATGGCTGCTCTATAACATGAGTTGATATTTCTTCATATTTTATCTCAGTTAAATACTTTTTAATATCAGATGAAGATAATGCGTCTTTTTTTATATTATTATTTAATCTTAATGCAACAAATAACAAGGCAAGCGTAAATACACATATAACAACTAATAATATTATATTCTTCGTTTTTTCTTTCATTTTAAGTTTCATTCCTTTCACTTCGTTCAAGGCACACATAGTCATGAAAGCTTGAACAAAATTTATTTTATA
>CANQZW010000027.1 GCA_947628435.1 uncultured Bacilli bacterium
CTATTTAAACAATAAAATTTTTAATCCTACATTTTAACTTTTTTATCAAAAATCCCCAAAACTCTTTACATTAACTACATCTTTTGGCAACCAGGACAATAATATGTTCCCCTTGATCCAACTTTTATTTTCAAAATTGTTTTACCACAAACATAACACGCTTTACCCTCTCGCATATGCACTTTCAAATATTTTTCAAAAGTACCTCTTTTTCCATCAATATTAGGATAAGTTCCCTTATGTTTTAATGATTCTTCAAATACTAATTTAGTATTATCAATTATTGATTGTAACTTATTTTTACTTATTTTATCAGCATATGCTTTTGGATTTATTTTTGATTTAAACAGTATCTCATCGGCATATATATTACCTATACCAGTTATAATGCTTTGGTCTAGTAACAATTTTTTTATTTGCGTATGATGTTTTTTAAATTTTTCTTTTAAATATGAAGAGGTTAACCTAGTATCATCATATTCTAAACCAAGTTTTTTATCCATAAAAAACTTATCATAATCTTCTTTATTTATAACTTGCATCTTTCCGAACAATCTTGGATCATTATAATGAAGGGAAAAATTATCAAAATAAAATACTACATAATCATGCTTATCTACTTTCGCATTTTTATCTAAATAATAAAATCTTCCTTCCATTCTAAAATGAATAATTAAATACTTATCATTTAGTTCAAATATAAGCCATTTTCCTCTTCTTTTAACATCTAAAACATCTTTACCAGTAACATCTTTTATAAATTTTTGTTTTTCATTATATACTATTTTATCTAAATAAACCTCTACTTTATTAATTCTTCTTCCTATGATTAACTTGCTTAAATCTCTTTTTGTTGTTTCTACTTCTACCAATTCTGGCATAATAATCACCTACTTTGCATCATACCAATTTTTACCCGTTTGAATATCAACTTTAAGTGGTACATCTAATTTATAAGCATTATCCATACATCTATCTACAATTTCCTTAACAGTATCTAATTCGTTATTTTTAACATTAAAAATAAGTTCATCATGTACTTGTAATAACATACTACTTTTTAATTTTTTATCATTTAATTCTTTATATATATCAATCATCGCTTTCTTTAATATATCTGCACTAGAGCCTTGAATTGGGGTATTAAGTGCCATACGTTCGCCTTGTTGTCTTATCATATAATTTGTATTATTTAACTCATCAATCTTTCTTTTTCTATTCATTATCGTAGTAACATAACCTTTTTCATAAGCTTTTTTTATAACACTATCCATATATACTTTTGTACCACTATATGTATTAAAGTATCTATTTATAAATTCTTTAGCCTCTTTAACAGATATTCCTAAATCTTCTGATAATCCAAAACTACTTATACCATAAAGAATACCAAAATTAACAGCTTTAGCTTGCCTTCTCATAAGAGAAGTTACATCTTTTTGTTCAACTCCAAAAATATCCATTGCAGTACGTGTATGTATATCCATATCATTTTTAAAAGCATCTATCCAATTTGGCAACTTAGAAAAATGTGCAAAAACCCTAAGCTCTATTTGGGAATAATCGCTTGATAATAAAACGGAATCATCTTCTGCAACAAAGGCCTTTCTAATTAACTTACCATAAGTTGTTCTAACTGGAATATTTTGAAGATTTGGTTCAATAGAAGATAATCTTCCCGTTCTAGTTAGAGTTTGAGTATATATAGTATGAATTTTTCCATCCTCTAATATGCTATTTTTTAAACCAATAATATACGTACTTTGAAGTTTTGTAAGCATCCTATGTTCTAATATTAAAGGAATTACAGGATGTCTATCTTTATACTTTTCTAAAATAGTTTTATCAGTTGAATAACCACTTTTTGTTTTCTTTCCAGTTCCTATTTTTAACTTTTCAAATAATATTTCTCCAAGTTGTTTAGGAGAAGAAATATTAAATTCTTCACCAACAATTTCATATATTTTGTTAGAAATTTCTTTTATCTTCTCATTTAACTCTTTATCCATTTCATCTAATATAAAAGCATCAACTCTTATTCCGGTATACTCCATATCTGCTAAAACTATTGATAGTGGAAGTTCTATTTCATTAAACAAGTACATACAATCTTCTTCAGTCATTTCTTTTTCTAATGAATTTTTAGTTTCATAAATAAATTTAGCTTTATCTACAACTATCTTTTTTATCAAATCATCATCTACTTGTTTAGCCTTACTTATCACATCATAAAATGGTATATCATATCCAAATTGATTAGCCAAATAGGAAATATCATCTTTTACATTATAATTTAACAAATAAGCCGAAATCATAGAATCAAAAGTTACGTTTGCTATCGTTAACCCTTGCTTTTTCATAATTACATAATGTTTTTTTAAATCATAAGTATATTTTTCCTTATCATTTATATAACTTAAAACATCAAATACTAATTTTTTATTAACATAATAAGCCTTATTACCATCATAAATACCAAGACCTAAAACATTTGCTAAATGGTAATTAGTTTTATCTATTTCTATGTAAAAAGAAACTGGAAAACTTAAATCTTTAAGATCTTCAATTCGTGTTACTTCACTAATTTCTATATTTTTATTTTTTCTTTCAATTTTCATATTTTTTAAAAAAGAATAAAATTCTAAATCTTCATATAAATTTTTTAAACCATCTAAATTTCCACTATTAATTAAAGTATCTTCCAAACCAAATCCTAATGGTACTTTTTTATATATCGTTGCTAAATCCTTACTTTCAAACGCTTTATTTTTTTCATTAATAAGTTTAGTAGCAACAGCACCTTTTATATAAGCAATATTTTCATAAACCCCTTCTAATGATCCATAGTCCTGAAGTAATTTAAGTGCCGTTTTTTCTCCTATTCCCTTAACTCCAGGAATGTTATCTGAGGCATCACCTTGTAAAGATTTTATATCAATCATTTTTTCTGGGGTTAAACCATACACCTCAAAAAATTTATCCTTTGTCATCATTATGTAATCTTTTGATTTTAACATTTTAACAATAACTTTATCAGTTATAAGCTGTAACAAATCTTTATCACTACTTACTATTAATCCTTCATAATCATTTGATTCATCAATCATATTGGCCATTGTTCCGATTATATCATCTGCCTCATAATTATCAATTTCAAACCATTTTATACCAAGATTAGTAAGAATCTTTTTAGCTACTGGAAATTGCTGTTTTAATTCATCAGGCATCTTTATTCTTCCAGCTTTATAATCTTTATACTTATCATGTCTAAAGGTCTTACCCTTATCAAAAGCAACAAGCATATAAGTTGGTTTTTCATCATTAATAATTTTATTAATCATGTTTATAAAGCCATACAAAGCATTGGTTGGAAAACCCTTTGAATTTTTCATAAAATTACCAGAATAAGCAGTTGCATAATAACTTCTAAACAATAAATTGTTGCCATCTACTAAAACTATTTTTTTCATTTTAACCACCTTAAAAATATTATAACATTAAAAAAAGAGTTATTAAACTCTTTTTTATTAATTATTATTTTGGTTATTAGACCATAATGAAGTATGCTCTTGTACTCCAGCTGCTGTATTATCACTTTGATCAACCATTTGATTATCAGTAGATACATTATTTTGCATTACGTCATTTACAGGCTGTTGCATCATATTTGCTGATCCATTCATTTGAGCATTAAAATCATTTTGCATCATAGTATTATCAGTAGATACATTGTTTTGCATTACGTCATTTACTGGTTGTTGCATCATATTTGCTGGTCCATTCATTTGAGCATTAAAATCATTTTGCATCATCGTATTATCAGTAGATACATTATTTTGCATTACGTCATTTACTGGTTGTTGCATCATATTTGCTGGCCCATTCATTTGAGCATTAAAATCATTTTGCATCATCGTATTATCAGTAGATACGTTATTTTGCATTACGTCATTTACTGGTTGTTGCATCATATTTGCTGGTCCATTCATTTGAGCATTAAAATCATTTTGCATCATCGTATTATCAGTAGATACGTTATTTTGCATTACGTCATTTAC
>CANQZW010000028.1 GCA_947628435.1 uncultured Bacilli bacterium
TAACAGTTTTTTTGTTTTAGAGTGTTTTCTCTTTTTTATACATATAATTTGTTTTCCCACATCTAGTTTACTACATCGATATTTTATTAATTATTGTAAATACTATTATTGAATGTTAAAATTATTATGGTGGTTTTTATGATAAAGTTAGATCTTAGTTTTAATGATAATGACAAATTAGTTGGTAAGTATATAATTGAAAATTATGATAAAGATGATAAAACGGTTTTAAAACAAGATGCCATGTCATCTGATATTGATAGTTTTTTAAAGTTATTAAATAGAAAAGGTAACGCAATTAGTAATGTTAAAATCTTAAACGCTAAGGATATTTCTTTTGTATTAAATACTTCTACTACTTGCACTACAATAATTTTAAGAAATATAAAAAAGTTTAAAAATGATGTAAGATTTAATTTTATATTTGATGTATATATGCAAAGAAAATTAAAATTAGTTCGTAAAAAAGTATTTATAGGGGCAGCAGTAATAGGTTTAGCATCAACGTTTTTCTTAACTAAAAACAAGGCTTTTTATAAACAAAATAATAATCCTATTAATGATATTAGTGTAACTTACGTTGATGATACTAATGATATAACTAAAAAGCAAGTTACAAAAACACAAAATAATAATAATATAAATGAAAATACGACTACTGATAATACGACTACTTTAACTACTAATGCTCCAACAACTAGCGTTAATATAACTCAAGATAATAATGATGTAAAACCAAATTTAATTGATATTTCAAAATATAAATCAAATGCTCAATTAGGTTTTGTTGTTACGTGTGATAATAAAAAATATAGTTTAAGTAGTAATGATAAGGACTTATTAACCGCGATAGTTGCAGCAGAATGTGATAAAACGTTAGATGATGCTTTAGCAGTTATATCTACCATATTAAATCGTTGTGAGGATCCATCTTGGATAAGTTCTTATGGTTCTGATCCTATTAGTCAGGCTACCGCACGTAATCAGTTTGTAGTTTATCAGCAAGGATATTATATAAAATTTTTAGGTAATGCACCTCAAAACGTAGTAGATGCTGTTAATGACGCTTTAAATGGAGTAAGAAACCATGGTTACTTATCTTTTCGTTCTAATGGTATTAAAAGTTATTCTGATAATAAAATATCAGATAGTGGTAATAGGTACAAATAAAATAAACAAATGTTTATTTTTTTTGTTGCACTTTTTATGTTTTTACATAAAAAAATATAGAAGGTGATTTTATGCACTTATGGATGAATTCAAAATACGTAAGTAAAAATGATTATTTTTTAGTAAATGAATTTAATGAAAAATACGTAAGTGAGGCAATAAAAAATAAAGCTGAAAAGATAATTACTCAAAAAAATACTACTTATGATATAACAACCATTAAAGTAGATAACATAAATAGTTATTTTAAAGATTTTTATCATGATATTACTAATGATATTAAATTAATTGGAATAACTGGTACTAACGGTAAAACAACAACTTGTTATCTTATTTATCAAATGCTTAATATGATAGGGGTAAAAACAGCTTACATTGGTACTATTGGTTTTTATATAAATGGTAAAATAATGGATTTAAAAAATACAACTCCTAGCATAGATCTTTTATATAATTTAATTATGGAAGCTAAAGAAAAAGACTGTAAAGTAGTTGTTATGGAAGTGTCTAGTCATGCTCTTAAACAAAAAAGAGTAGATGGTCTTTTATTTGATGCAATAGCTGTTACAAATGTTACAAGGGATCATTTAGATTATCATAAAAATATGAATGATTATATTAAAAGTAAAAAATTATTAACTAATATGTTAAGAGATAAAAAAATTTGTATTTTAAATAAAAAAGATAAGTATTATAAACAATTTATTAATAAAGAAAATAATAACTATCTAATAGGTAGGGATGTAAAAATAAAAAAAGTAATAACTAATTTAGAAAATACTATTTTATATTTTAAAGATAAAAAAAATAAAAAGGTAAGTTTACAGCTAGTAGGTGATTTTAACGTATATAATTATTTAATGGCTTATAAAATAGTTGAAGAATTAGGCTATGATACTAATTTAATTATTGATAAATCATATTTACTTAATGAACCACCTGGTAGAATGCAAAAAGTAATTTATAATAAAAACGTTATTTTTGTAGATTATGCTCATACGCCAGATGCTGTTTTGAAAGTACTTAAAACAGTTAAAAAATTAAAGAACAGCGGAATAATTACCATTATTGGTTGTGGTGGAAACAGGGATAAAACAAAAAGACCAATCATGGCAAATATTGCGTGTAAGTATTCATCTTACGTAATTTTTACTAATGATAATCCAAGAGATGAAAACGAAAAAAGTATAATGATTGATATTATAAAAGGTGCTAAGGGTAAGTATGAAATAATTTATGATAGACGAAAGGCTATAAAAAAAGCAATTGAATTACTTGATAATAAAAAAATATTAATGATATTAGGTAAAGGACATGAAGATTATCAAATAATAGGTGATAAAAAATATTATTTTAATGATTTAAAAACCATGTTAGAAATAATAACTAATAAGTAAAATTAAAAAAATGACAGAAAATTAATCTGTCATTTTTTAATAATCACTTAAATCAACGTTTTCCTTTTCTATAAATTCTTTAAATTCTGTTTTAAATTTTTCTGCTTCTTTTTTAACAACGTCAGAGTATACACTTTTACAGTTCATTATTGCTTTATAAATGTGTTTAAAAGTTACGAACTGGCTATTATCATATTTAGCATAGCTAAAAGCTTTAGATAAAAGAGATAATGCATTATCTGGATATCTAGAACCTAATTCATAAACTCTTTTATATTCACTTGTCATATCAACAATAAATTTCATTATGTTTTCTATAACAAAACTTGAATAAGCTAATTTAACATTTGTTTGTTTTTCTATTCTAGGATAAGATCCCATAAGTATTTTAACCGTTGTTTTTGCATCTGGTTCTTCAACGTCAATTTTTTCAAAACGTCTTAAAAAAGCTTTATCTCTTATTAAATATTGATTATATTCATCTAACGTTGTTGCACCTATTACCTTAACATCACCCCTTGATAAGGCAGGCTTTAAAGCATTAACAAAGTCTATACCACTATTTCTTGATTCGATTACCAAAGTATGTATCTCATCTATAAATAATATTATGTTAGATGCTTTTTCAACTTCTTTTAATAATACGTTTATTCTTAATTCCTCATCATTATTTTCATTTATATACTTACCAAGTAAAGATGATGTGTTTACCTTTATAATATCATAACCCTTAATAGCATTAGGTACATCATTATTTTGAATTTTATAAGCAATACCCTCTACTATTGCAGTTTTACCAATACCAGCTTTACCAACTAAAATAGCAGATTTATCTGGAGTTAAAATTGTAAGTATGGTTTTTTCTATTTCTTCTTCTCTTGCAATTGCAGGATTAGTAATGTACGTTTTGGTACTTAAATTTTCTCCGTATAAATTTAATACTGTTTTTTTTGAAGTATCACTATTATTTTTAACTTCTTCTTTATCATCAAAAGAAAGTGTTTCATCTTCTACAATGTCAAATATTTCATCCATTTTAAAACCTTCTTTCTTATTCTTTTATTATTATATCAAAATTATTTTATTTTTACTAATATTTATTTATTTGAGTTTAGGTATTTTACTGATTTAATATGTTATTTTTGATTAGTTTTAATAAAATTATTAGAAATGATATC